>CAZTQL010000085.1:4738-5900 GCA_964615665.1 uncultured Woeseiaceae bacterium
AACCAGTTGAAGAACAGCAGGATGACACCGAGCGTCAGGAAGCCGCCCGGAGGCAGAATCATGATGATCCATGGATCGAAATTCTCGCTGAAGAGTCTCACACCGAACAACGCACCGTCACCAAGGATCTCCCGGACCGCACCGAGCGAGAGCAGCGCGATCAGGAAGCCGGTGGCCATGCCCAATGCGTCCATGACCGCGAGGCGCGTCGGGTAGCGGGACGCAAACGCTTCCTGCCTGCCCAGGATCAGGCAGTTCGCAACGATCAGCGGAATGAACGCGCCCAGTTCCTTGTGCACTTTCGGAACCAACGCGAGCAGGGTGTAGTCGGCGATCGTTACGAAGGTCGCGATGATGATGATGAAACAGGATATGCGCACCTGCTTCGGGATCCAGTTGCGGAAGCTTGAAACCAGGAAGCTCGATCCCACGAGCACGAAAAACGTCGCCATTCCCATCGCAATTGCGTTGATCGCCGAATTGGTGACTGCCAGCATCGGACACATCCCGAGCACCTGGGCGAAAACCGGGTTGTCGCGCCAGATCCCCTTGATGAACTCGTCGTAGGATTCGTTCTTCTTCATTGCTCAGCCTCGGCGCCAGCTAATTCCGTCTCGACGATTTCCGGTTCCGATCCCGACGGCGGCAGCTGATCTTCCCATGCGGTGTGCGTTTCGTTGATGATTCTGACGACAGCCTTGGACGAGATTGTCGCGCCCGTGATCGCGTCGATCTCGTTGGCTTCGCTTTTTGTCCCTTTCTTGACGGCGACGATTTCCGGCACTACGGACAATGCACTGAAAGCGCCGACAAATTCAGCGTCCTTGTAGATCTTGTCGCCGAGCCCCGGCGTCTCGCGACTCTCGAGTATTTCCATGCCGACGACGATTTTTTCTCCGGGCTTGTAGCCATACAACAACGCTATCGTGTCCTGGAAGCCGGGGCCGGCTGCTCGCATTGCGTATCCCACGAAGTCGCCCTGACCGTCATAGCCGCCGTAGACGACCGGCTCGTCCTTTGCGGGCGCCCCAACTGCGACGAGTTCGTCGTCCCTGTAGACGAGCGCCTGCATCTGGCTGACGCCGGGCAATACCTTGAACACGGCCTCGCGCAACTCGCGGGCCTTGTTCGCTGTAATCGTCGGCAGGGTCGATTCGTAGAT
>CAZTQL010000085.1:6000-10703 GCA_964615665.1 uncultured Woeseiaceae bacterium
ATAAACACCGCCAAGCAGTAGCAGGACGCCGCTGGTTTCCCCAAGCGAGCCGCTGACATTGCCGAACGCGAGATTGAGAAGTGGTGTGACTTCGTGTTCGAATTTCATCATTCCCAACGGTGTTGCGGCGGTCACACCGTCGACCTGTGCCTGCATGAACGGAAGCGCGAGATTGCCCTGGTACACGCTGAAGAAACCGCCGTCGCCGATCGGTGCCACCCAGGTGGTCATGGCGATCGGAAACGTCGCCAGCAAAAATGCACGACCGAGCAACGCCGGGTTGAAGAGATTATGACCGAGGCCGCCCCAGATGACCTTGCCCAGGCTGATGGCGACGAAGCCGCCGAGGAAGGCCATCCACAGCGGCAAGCCTGGGGGCAACGTAAGGCCGAGCAGTAGCCCCGTCAATATTCCGCTGGCGTCCCGCAGGGACTCACCGCGAGCCTCGCGTTTGTCGAATAGCCATTCCGAACCAACTGCGCCGGCAATACACGATCCGATAATCAGAATGGCGCTCAGACCGAAGAACCAGAACGACGCGACCGTTGCCGGCGCCAGCGCGTACAGTACGTCGCGCATTGCGCTAGGCGTAGTCATACCCTGACGCAGCAGCGGCGCATGAGCCAGCAGGAGATCCGGGTCACGTTTCTTCACGCGTCGGGTTCCTTGCGATGAGTCAGGTCGTCCTTCGCCGTGCGAATGAGTTGCACGATCGGGATATTCGACGGACAGGCGAACGTGCAACAGCCGCACTCGACGCAGTCAAAGACGTGGTAGTCCTTCATTTCATCGAACATGCGCGACTTGGACAAACGGGCGAGCCGCGACGGGTTCAGAAAATACGGGCAAGCCTCGAGGCAGCGGCCGCAACTGATGCACGGATACTCCTTGCGCCTGGACGTTTGCTCCTCGGTAAACACGAGCACGCCCGAGCACCCTTTCAGTACGGGTACGTCGAGGCTGGCGATCGGTCGGCCCATCATCGGACCGCCCATGATGATTTCGCGCGTACCCGGCTTGAGTCCGCCGCAGAATTTGACGACATCGCGCACCGGTGTCCCGAGCGGTACGATCAGGTTGGCCGGGTAGGTCACGCCCGGTCCGGCAACCGTAACGACGCGTTCGATCAGCGGCATGCCACGCAGGAAATAATCTGCAACTGCGACGATCGTGCCGACATTATTGACATTGACCTCGACGTCGCGCGGCAGCTGCCCCGCAGGCACCTCCACGTCGAAGACGCTCTTGATCATCATCTTCTCGGCGCCCTGTGGATACTTGACCTTCAGGGGGACTACGCGCACGGGCTGGCCTGGCTTGATATGTCGGCGAACGATCTCGATCGCGTCGGGTTTATTCATCTCGACGCCAATGACTGTTTCTTCTGCGCCGAGTTTCTGTCGCATAATCTCAGCGCCTTCGAGCAATGCTTCCGGGCGCTCGAGCATGAGCCGATGATCGGTTGTCAGGTAGGGTTCGCACTCGGCGCCGTTGATCAGAAGATGCCTGATCTTCACGCCATCCGGCACCGACAGTTTTACGTGTGCCGGAAAAGCGGCGCCGCCCATGCCGACGATGCCCGCCATCTGCACGGCTTCGATGAATTCCTCGAGCGACAATGCCTGCCAGTCCACGGCGGCGCCGGCGTCGACCTGCTGAGTGGCGAAGGGATCCGCCTCGATCGCTATCGCCGGCGCAAAGCGGCCATCGACACCGCGAAAATCGCCAATTTCGCTGATCGTCCCGGTTACCGGGCTGTGCAGGCCCGTGGATACGAAGCCACCGGGTTCGGCGATCAACTGGCCGCGCTGGACCCGCTCTCCGGCAGCGACGACGGGCTTCGCCGGCACGCCGATATGCTGTCCCAGGGGCATGACGTAGTCCTTGCCGAACGGCACGCGCTGGATCGGCAGGTCTTCAGTTTGCTGTTTATGATGAGCCGGATGGACTCCGTGCTCGAAACCGCGGCGCAACATCCGGAAAGCTCTCATCGCGTCAGTTCCGCTTCTGCGCTGCCAGTTGCAGCAGGCGGCTGCGGATGGTGCTCGCGATCTCCGCCTGTGTCCTCTCCCGGATCTCCCGGATCTCGGTATCGGAGGCCTGCTTCTGCGCATCGAGATCCGCCTGGTGCTCGGCGGCAACCTCGGCACGGATTTCCTGTTCGAGTTGTTCGGTGAACGGTGTATCGATGCCGGCGAGTTCACGCAGGGTTTGCCAGTTCTCGAGACAGGCGTCGGCCGTATCGGCCAGGCCGGACGACACCGCGAACCGCTGTTCTTCTTCGCCGCCACTCGTGGCGACGAACGGGGTTTTTCCTTTGCGGCCTTTGGCGTCAAGTTGCAGCCACTCGTGCAGTGCTGTGGGCGTTGCCGCGTCACTTGCAAGAGGTTCAAAATGGGCCGCGAAGCGCGCTTGTCCCAGCGCCCAATCGGCCAATGTCAGTACCTGGTCGCCATCGTCCGGATTACTGTCCAGCGACATGCGCGAGCCGAACACGCCCTCGGCCGTCGGGTCGTAGCGGAACAATGGTAATGCGCGGGCCGTCACGGCGAGCTCTGCCTGCGCCACTGTCTGCCGGCTGACAAAACCATCGCGTACCGGGCTGGCTGCATACACCTGCAACAAGGCCGGGCCTTCGCAGCGAAGTGCCTGCAGCATGCTTTCGCCGAGGTGCACGGGATCGGCAAGCGAAGATTGCGCGACATACGCGTTGCGTTGCGCAAGCGCCAACAGGCCGAGATTTCCTCTCGGGTTATTGGTAGAGGCCTCGAGCAGTCCGAAGTCGAGGGCGCTGAGTACCAGCACCTTGACCGGGAGGCCGGAGTTCAACAGCCAGATCAGCTGGCTGAGTCCCTGTCCGGCGAGCATCTCATCACTGCCAATCAGTACGAGCGGCGGACAGAGTGCCAACTCGTCGTCGTCGAGGTCTTTCCAGCGCAGGCTGGCGAGCTTCTGGCGCTGCCAGTCGGCGCCATCGGGTTGTTCGACTTCGAGGCGAGCAAGGCGCAACAGGCGAACCAGTTCAGTTGTCTCATCCAGGTGACCTTCTATCAGGCCTGCGGCGAGTTGTGCCACGTCGCCGGTCATATCGACGAGTACCGGCGCCTGGAACGGGTTGTGCGGAAATGCACCGGCCCAGGCTGCCGTACTTCCACCCGCGACCGCCAGCCCGTAGCGGGCACGGCCGAGACCGTGTTTGCCCTCGACGAGGCCATGATGCGCCGCGGTAATACGATTCGAGAGGTCGATCAGCCGCAGCAGGTAGTCGGTATCGATCGAGTGGTCGCTGGCCGCATCTCCGACGCCTTCCGCCAGGTCTTGCAGGTCGATACGCGGGCTCGAGGTGCGTTTGAGTTTTTCAGTAACGGCATCCAGGTCTTCGACTGCCAGTGTCCCCGACAATGTTTCGTTGATGAGCGCCGAGACCGAATCACCCGCTTCGCCAAGTGTCTTCGCGAAGCGCTGCACGACGGGTTGCTGGTGGAACTCGGTCGCCGAAAGAGCGAGCTTCACCGCCATCTTTTCGCCGGAGCCGGCTTCTGCAGAATCACCGCCGGCCAGCGCGAACTGGCAATAGCGTGACAGCAGGATTGACGCCATCGTACCGACGTCCGGGTTCTCCGCGACGCGCTCCAGTGTTTCGGACGCCGTATCGGGTGTGTTTGCATAGACGGACCAGAGCTCGCGGGCTCGCTCGAGCACGGCCGTGTCCTGCTCACTGGCACGGAGTGCCTCCGGTTCGCAATTGTCGACGCATAGACCGCAGGACTTGCAAGCGTCGGGGTTGATCACGACGGACAGCAGTTCCGCACTGTCTTTCTTGTTCGCCTCGGCGTCCTGAAAGAACGGTTTCGTGACGGCGACAGGCAGCGCTCCAAACTCGGCGCAGATGTTTGCAATACCGTCCTCGATTGCCTGTTTGCGTTCATCCGGTAACGGCATCTTGTCTTTGAGCCAGGCATAGGCATCGTTGAGAAGTTCGCCGAAAGTCGGCGCGACGTCTTCGGCTTTCTTGTTGCTCGAGATGATGCGCGATACCAGCTTGGACGAAATCTGGCGGACTGCATCCGCGCCCGTCCTGTTAATGCCGGCATCAATGAGTGCGGCCGGCGTGCTTGCGACGACGCCGATAGCGCTGTCCGGGCAATGGGTCCAGCACTTGCCACAACCTGTGCAGAGCGTCGGGTCGAATTCGGGCAGCTTGATGCGGTTGCCGCTTGTGTCATTGAAGGTTGCGCTGAGCGGCGGCATCGTACCGGTCGCGAGGTAAGGGTCGGCAGTCAGGCGGTCCGAGTGGCCGTCGCGATACAGCACACCGGTCTGGTCCCAGAAGCGCGGCAGGCTCGCGTAACTATCATTGTCGCGGGCGTCGTCGCGGCCGAGATGACGCACTGTTGCCGGTGCCTCCCCGTCCCAGCGATCTTTCGCGCGCGCGTCATCGGCCGCGCTGCTTTCGATTTCGGCCAGTTGTTCGAGTCCGGCCTGGAATGCCGCGATCATCGCGTCGCCACGACTCGAGCTGACGCCCTCGAGAAATGTTTTGCGTGCGCCGATGATCCGACGCGTTTTCTGATCCAGGAGACCCGTGTTGACCAAGACACCAAACAGACCGCCCAGTAGTGACTCAGCGGCTTCGGAGTTAGTGGCTTCGGAGTTAGTGTCTTCGGAGTTATTGTCTTCGGAGATATTGTCTTCGGAGTAAT
>CAZTQL010000086.1:0-10266 GCA_964615665.1 uncultured Woeseiaceae bacterium
GGTTCGCCCGACACTTCGCGTCATTCGATGCACGCCTGCACGGCAAGCTTGGCCCCCACTAGCGCGAGGGCTCACGCGGTTAGCAGGATTCGAAGCATCCTGAACGAGATCAGCGCGAGTACGAGAAAGATGGCGAAGAAGATCACCTGTCTGTTCTTGAGAACCTCGCTGCGCCTGGCCTCGATCATGCGGATGATCCAGTCAGAGACGAGGTAGATGACGATGGCGACCAGCGTGAATAGCAGGATTTCGGTAAGCATGTTGTCGTTCTCTAGTTGTTGCGCCTGATGCGAGCACGCATTGATTTCCAGGCGACGATAAGAAACAGAAGACCGCCCACCACGGAGATGAGGCCACCGAGACCCATCAGGCCCATTCCGGCGATCTGGCCGAATCCCTCCAGGCCCTGTGCTGCTCCGGCGGTCTTGCGTTGCACGCCATAGCCGCCACTCCAGGCCAGCCCGGCGATATGCATGAGCTGGCCACTACCATACAAATAGGGCTGCCAGACCGCCAAACGCTCCGGCAAGGCGCCGAAACCGAGGCGCGGCAACAAATAATAGGTTAATCCCATGAACGCTATCGTCACGCCCACTGTTGCACCGTGATAATGCGCTGGTATGACGATGTCGAGGCCGGCGATCATGAAGCCGAGAACGCCGCCAACCGCAAACAGGCCAAGCGAACTGACGAGCGCCGCGCGCAAATAACGACCTTCACCGTCAGGTTTCTTTGCACGCCAAAGGCTGGCCGCAACGGCGAGCCCCAGCGGCAAGCACGAGAGGCCGCCGTATTTCATGAGTTCAGTGAATGCGATCCTGTGACCGGCCGACGTTATTTCGTGGGCGAGGTACAGGAAAGGCACGGTAATGATCGGAAGTGCGAGGATTATCAGGTAGACCAGGGTCAGGCGAGGCGTCAATTCGAATCGACCGCCGCTGGCGAAAGCCAGCACTACCCATGCCACCATCATAAGCAGTGTATAGCTGAACTGGATAACGTGGCCAGCGCCCCAAAAAAGGAATTCGAAATAGATCTGGCCATCCATGCTGCTCGGCAGGCCGCGCCAGGATCCGAATATCGAAATGATAGAAAAGCCGGTCAAAACCGCCGACAACGTGATGCCGAAGCGAAGCGCGCCGGTTCCATCCAGCCGTGTCGCCATACGGGTACGATCAATTAGAGCCCGGACGAGGTGACTGCTGATACCTGCGGCGAACAACAGTAGTCCCGCATAGAACAGCGGGTGCTGCAGCATCGGTACGTAGTTATTCATCAATGGACTACCGGCGCCGATGAACGGACAGACGATAATCACGGCAGTACCGCTTGCGGCCAGCAAGAAAGACAGGCGGTCCCATATCGGCCGGTCTCTCGATGTGCTCAGGCTCCAACACGCGGCGGAAACCGCAAGCAACCAGATGAGCACCGACAGGGTGACGTGGACGACCAGGGCGACCCGAAAAAAGTCCAGGAGAGGAATCTTCTCCTGGACGACGGGTGTGCGGGCCAAAACCAGCAAAATGGAAAAAACACCGGCGGCCACGAGCGATACGAGACCGAGGGTCAGCCAGGCCGTTGTCGCACGGCCTGCGGCGGCACTGCGAATCGGTAGATCAAAATCGGGGTTGGACATTGGGCATCGTCGCTACGGTGTCAGTGGCGCAAACTACAGGCGCGGATACGGTGCCGTCAATCAGGACAGAAAGGCCAGCCAGCTGGCCGGAGACTTCGACAGCGCTACCCCGACGATATACGCAAACACGGACAACGCGCCAACAAAAGCGATCATCCTGATCTTCAGCACCGCACCTCGACGAATAGCGACCGTCCCGAGCAGAATATAAGCGATCAATCCCGTGAGCTTGGCCACCAGCCAGCTGTGCGAAAACGGGTTCAGTGACAACATCACTAGTAGCGTGATTCCGGACAATAAGAAGATCGTGTCCACAATGTGCGGGGCGGTACGGGTGATGCGGTGCTGCAGCTTGCCGGAGCCCGTTACCATCCAGTAGCCGCGAAGCATGAAGCCTGTAATGGTCAACACGGCCAACAAGGCATGCAGGTCCTTGATTAGTAAATAGATCATCGCGCCGCAATGATGTCACAAAATTGCTGCAGGCAGTTTTTTGACATCATACGTGTACCTACCTATGGCCTTGTCCGGTGACTCTGGCAAAGTGCGAATAATTGAGCCCCAAAAAGACCGGCCACCACTCTGATGTGTTCTTCTTTTCATCTGTCCGAGACGCCCGCTGCATTTCTTGCGGCAGGCATTTTCGTGTGCATGGGAACCGCCGCGCATGCGGAGGAGACGGCCGGCCTGCCCACCAATGTCGGTGAATTGGTCGACCAGATAGTGGTTGTCGCCCACAAGGACGAGCGCTCGATCCGGGAGATCGCCGCAAACGTTACGGTTCTGTCCAGAGCGGAGTTGAGCAGCGACCTCGCAACGTCAATCGGTGACGTCTTTCGTTACGTTCCGGGCGTCGATAACGAGGCGGCCGGGACACGATTCGGCACCGAAGGCATCAATATCCGGGGCATCGGCGGAAATCGCGTGGCCATTCTCGTTGATGGCGTTCCGCTAACGGATCAGTTCGATACGGGCAGCTTCTCAAATGCGACGCGCGACTTCATCGACGCAGGCCTGATTCAGACCATCGAAGTCCTGCACGGCCCGGCGTCTGCACTTTACGGGAGTTCGGCGATTGGCGGGGTCGTCTCGGTTAGTACTCCCGACCCCGGCGATCTCGTGACCGATAAGGGCGTCGGCGGCGATTTCCTCGGCACCTGGCACGATGCGGATCGGAGCAGGCACGGGCAGGCGATGTTCGCGATGGGTGATCGCTCGCTGGGGCTGATGGCGGGTTTTAGCTGGCGCGACGGCGAGCAGCTCGACTCCGCCGCGGGGCCGGACGGGATCGACACGAAAGACTATGACCGCCAGACAGCTCTGATCAAGTTCGTTGCGGACGATCGCTGGGGCCGGACTTGGCGCGCCAGCGTCATTCACCAGGATTCCCACACTTTATCCGACCTGAATTCAGTGCTCGGTGCCGGACGTTATCGTTCAACGACGGCGCTGGAAGGCGATGATACCTATGAAATGGATGTCGTTAGCCTCGCCTACGAATTCGGTTCTCCCGAGAGCTGGTTCGATGCCGGCGTCGTGCGGGCGTTTTACGAAGAGGCCAATATTGAACAGGAAACGCTGGATGAACGTGCCGCAGCGAGAACTCCCGTATCGATAGACCGCTTTTTCTCCTACGACCAGGATATTCGCGGCATCGAGCTAAACCTCTGGAAGAATTTCACGGGCGAAACTGTTTCGCATCGGCTCGGTGTCGGTGTTGAGTATCGCGATCGAACCACGGAAGAATTTCGTGACGGGCTGTCGACCGACCTGACTTCAGGCTCGCAGACAAACGTTCTGCTCGGTGAGGTGTTTCCCTTGCGCGATTTTCCGATCAGCGATACGACGGAAACGGCGGCATTCATCGAAGACACGATCAGCGTTGGCGACTGGACGGTTGTTGCGGCAGTCAGGGCGGATCGCTTCGATTTGTCGCCGCGACCCGACGCGATGTACCTCGAGGATTATCCTAGCTACGAGATTGTCAGCCTTGACGAGTCCGACGTATCGCCGAAACTGGGAGTAATCTATCGCGTGACGCCGGGCATCGACGTCTACGCCCAATACTCGCATGGCTTCCGTGCGCCACCGTATTCGGATGCGAATATCAGCCTCGAATTTCCGTTTTTCGGTTATCGGGCAATTCCGAACCCGGACCTCAAGTCGGAGTCCTCAGACGGTTTCGATATCGGTTTTCGCTGGCACGGCGTGCGTTCATCGGCGCGTCTGTCCGCATTCCGCACTGAATATAGCGACTTCATCGAGTCCAAAATCAACCTCGGCCTCGATCCCGTCAGCGGCTTTACGCTATTCCAGTCACAAAACATTTCCGAGACCCAAATCGAAGGATTTGAAGCGGGTTGGACGAGTCGCTTCGGCACGAACGAGTCCTTCGGCCTTGATGGCTCAGCGTACTACGCACGCGGCGACAACAAAGACAACGGCCAGCCGCTCAACTCGGTCGGACCTGCCCAGGCCGTGGTCGGTTTCAGCTGGTATTCGGCCGATGAAACACGGCAGCTGCGCCTCAAAGGCACATTCACGGACGCGTTTGACCGTCGCGACGAAACCAGAGGCGAGCTGTTCAAACCTGCCGGCCACGCTGTTTTCGATCTCTACCTGACTCAGGCACTGGGCGCGCGCACCGTTGTGCGAGCCGGGCTGCTTAACCTGACAGACCGCACCTACTGGAACTGGTCCGACGTGCGCGGTTTGTCACCGAATGATCCGATTCTTCCATACCTCGCTCAGGCCGGCCGCAGCGCGTCGTTCAGCCTGAACGTTTTCTGGCGATTCTTAAGCTAAACCACAATGACAGGGGAGTACATGTCATGAAACTTGGAAAACTGAGCCTGCTATTAGCCGTTCCATTAATCGGGCTATCGTTTGGCGCCTGCTCGAAAGAGGCTGCTGAAGATTCAGCGGCGACAACTAACGACACGGTTGTGCACGCGGCCGAAGTCGCTGTCGCGACGGTCGACGAGCTGCTGGTAAAAGGCCAGGGCGTTTACAACGCGAACTGCGCCGCTTGCCACCAGCCGACCGGCAAGGGTCTTGCCGGCGCGTTTCCGCCGTTGGCCGATTCCGATTACCTGAAGGGCGATCGCAAGAAGGTCATGTCCGCTGCACTGTTTGGTCTGACAGGACCGATCACGGTGAACGGCGTTGAGTACAATGGCGTTATGCCGAGTCAGGGTCACCTGGCGGACGCGGATCTCGCGGCTGCGCTGACCTACGTATTTGGTTCCTGGGGCAATGACGGTGCCGCCGTCAGCGTGGAAGAAGTCGCTGCCCTGCGCGTAGAACTCGGTCAGGGAGATCGGGCTGCCGGTGAGCGTCACCAGGGTGCTACCGAGGGTGAACTTAAATACCAGGGTGCACCATCCGCGATTTCCGGTGAAGACACGCGCCAGATCATGACCGCCGGCGGTCCGGTTCTGAGCGAAGCAGAATTCGCGACCGCAACGCAGCTCTACTTCCAGCGTTGCGCCGGTTGCCACGGCGTGCTCCGTAAGGGTGCAACCGGTAAACCGCTGACGCCGGACATTACGACAGTGAAGGGCACAGAATACCTTAAAGCGTTGATCACCTATGGTTCGCCGGCCGGTATGCCCAACTGGGGAACCTCGGGAGACCTGACGCCGGAGCAGATCGATATCATGGCGCGTTTCCTGCAACAGGAACCGCCGGCACCGCCCGAATTCGGAATGCCCGAAATGCAGGCCAGCTGGAAATTACTAGTCGAGCCCAAAGATCGCCCAACGAGCCCGCAGCATGACCGCAACATCGAGAATTTCTTCGCGGTGACGCTGCGCGACGCTGGTCAGGTCGCCATCATCGACGGCGATACGAAGGAAATCGTCACTATCTTGCCGACCGGCTACGCTGTGCACATTTCACGCCCGTCAGCTTCAGGCCGTTACGTGTTCACAATTGGTCGTGACGCCAAGGTCGATATGATCGATATGTGGATGGACCCACCGGCAATCGTTTCCGAAATCAAGATCGGTCTCGAGGCGCGTTCGGTCGAAACGTCGAAATACAAAGGTTACGAAGACAAGTACGCCATCGCCGGTGCTTACTGGCCACCGCAATACGTGATCATGGATGGCGACACACTTGAGCCAATAAAAATCGTTTCGACGCGTGGCATGACCGTGGATACTCAGGAATATCATCCGGAGCCCCGTGTTGCCGCAATCGTTGCATCGCATGAGCATCCCGAGTTCATCGTCAATGTAAAGGAGACGGGCCATATTCTGCTCGTTAACTTCGAAGACGTTGACAACCTCAGTGTCACCGACATCGGTGCTGCCAGGTTTTTGCATGATGGAGGCTGGGACCGTACGAAGCGATACTTCCTGACGGCTGCAAACCAGTCGGATAAGGTCGCTGTCGTTGACTCCAGGGAACGCAAACTTGTAGCGCTGGTTGATGTCACCAAGACGCCGCACCCGGGACGCGGCGCCAACATCATTGATCCCGAATTCGGCCCTGTATGGATAACGAGCGCACTGGGTAACGCGAATCTCTCCTTCCTGGGCACCGATCCTGAAGGTCACCCGCAACACGCCTGGAAAAACGTTCGAGTAATCGACGGCATGGGCGGCGGTTCGCTGTTCGTCAAGTCGCACCCGAAGTCCAAGAACCTTTGGGTTGATGCTCCACTGAATCCGGATGAGGCGTTTAGTCAGAGTATCGCGGTCTATGACATTGACAACCTCGATGCTGGTTTCGTGACCCTGCCGATCGGTGAATGGGCGGAACTGGGTGAAGGGCCCAAGCGTGTCGTACAGCCGGAATACAATATGGCCGGCGATGAAGTCTGGTTCTCGGTCTGGAGTGGCAAGGAACAGGAATCTGCGATTGTAGTAGTCGACGACAAGACGCGTGAGTTGAAGGCCGTCATCAAGGGACCGGAAATCGTAACCCCGACTGGCAAATTCAACATCTACAACACGTTGCACGACATTTACTGATCGCGGCATCGCAACGAAACTAAAGAAGGATAGGAAACATGAAATGCAATCGAGTCTTACTATTGTCGGCAGCTTGCTTGCTGCTGTCATCAGTAAATATAGCCCTGGCAGACGAGGGCAACGACCTGGCGGCAGCGATCACCTCCGGCAAGGTGGGTGTCAACGTCAGGGCCCGCTACGAAGGTGTTGATCAGGACGGTGTCGCTGACAACGCAGACGCAGCGACGGCTCGATTGCGACTCAACTACCGGACCGGTCTATGGAACGGCTGGTCCGGCTTTGCCGAGTACGACCATGTATTCCACGTGCTCGACGACTTCAACAGCGGCGGTGGGACGAGTCCCGGCAAAGGGCAATATCCGGTCGTTGCCGATCCGGACGGATCGGACCTGAACCAGCTGTATCTGGACTACAGCACGTCCGAAGACTGGAAAGTCCGTGTTGGCAGGCAGCGTATCCTGCTGGACAACCAGCGTTTTGTTGGTGGTGTCGGTTGGCGACAAAACGAGCAAACCTACGATGCGGCAACGTTTACGACAAGCGCGATTCAGAAAACAAAGCTGCAGTACAGCTACGTCAGTTTTGTCCGCCGGATCTTCGGAGACGATGTAGCGGCCGGCAAGCACAACACTGACGCTCACCTGCTAAACGCTAAGGTCACGCTAAATGATGCATGGTCGGTCACGCCATATTTCTACTACATCGACAACAAGGATGCGTTTGCGGCATCCACGCAGACCATCGGAGCGCGGGTTGCCGGAAGCATGCCGGCGGGCGACGGCAAGCTGATTCTGGCCGGTGAATTCGCGAGTCAGTCCGACGCCGGTGATAACCCGGCCAACTACGATGAGACCTACCTCCGCCTCGACGGAACCTGGGCGCTCAAAAACGGCCTGTCTCTGGGCCTGAGTTACGAGTCACTGGGTGGCGACGAGAACAACGGTGGGGAGTTCTTCCGTACGCCGCTGGCGACTTTGCATGCGTTCCAGGGCTGGGCCGACAAGTTCCTGAACGGCGGCTTGGGCAATATCGACGGCGGCATCGAGGACGTGTTCATCACAGCGAAGTACAAGGCCGGCAAATGGAATTTGACGGGCGTCTATCACGATTTCTCCGCAGAAGCCGGCGGCGGTGACTACGGTAGTGAATTTGACCTTTCAGCCGGAACGAAGCTTTCCAAGAATTACGGCGTTTTGTTCAAGGGTGCCTTCTTTTCCAGCGACAGCGCGAGCTACACGGATACCACCAAGTTCTGGATCATGTTCACGGCTAACTACTAGAACACAATAGAAAATTGCTGAACTGTCTAGTCTTGCTCCGCCACGGGCTTGACAAGGTAGTGCGCTATCGCTGGTAACAGGAGGAGTGCGCCAAGCATATTCCACAGGAACATGAATGTAAGCATCAGACCCATGTCTGCCTGGAATTTGATGGCAGAGAAAATCCAGGTGCCCACACCGATCGCCAAAGTAAACCCGGTGAAAGCGACGGCCATACCCGTTGTGTGCAGTGTCTTGAAGTACGCCTCATACACAGACATGCCGCGCTTCAGGTAGGTCTCCATCTTGCTGTAGATATAGATGCCGTAGTCGACACCGATCCCGACGCCCAGGGCTATCACAGGCAGGGTCGCGACTTTCACACCGATGCCGAGGTAAGCCATCAGCGCCTGTCCGAGCACTGAGGTCAGAGCCAACGGCACGATGATGCAGACAACGGCGCGCCATGATCGGAATGTCAGAAACACCAGGAAGCTGACGACACCGTACACCAGTGCCAACATCTGGTATTGCGCTTTACCGATCACAATATTGGTGACCGATTCGATACCGGCGTTGCCCGCGGCAAGAACGAACCTGAGGTAACCACTGTCGCTTGCGGCAAGCTCTAGATCCATATCGCCACTGTTGTACTCCGCGGCAAAATTCTCAGCAACACGGATGACTTCTTGTAGGGTTTCAGCCTTATGATCATTCAGGAAAATGAGAATCGGCGCCATGCTGCAATCGGTGTTAATCAGATTGCTCGGTACCGACTGGAGTGAATTATTCAGTATGTATCGATTGCGACTCAACGTATGCCATTTCGGATTACCCTCGTTCATCGCCATGATCGCGCGCTTGGAAATATTGACAAGCGATATCACGGACTGGACGCCGGGCGTGTCTTTCATAACTTCCTGAAAGCGGTCGACAGCAGCTACGGTTGCGTACTCGCCACATTGTTGTGGTGGTGTCTGGATCATTGCCACGAACACGTCGGTGCTGGTCGTGAAATTTTCTGTCAGGAATGCATTGTCCAGGTTGTAGCGGGAGTCAGCCCGGAGTTCCGGAGCGCCCGGATCCAGGTCGCCGATCCGGAGATCCTTGCCGCCATAAAGCCCGAAACCGAATAAGGCTATCGCGACAAAAATCACAACAGGAGCAAATGGAGGTTTCGCAAAGTTCGCGATGAACGGCCAAATTTTCGACGGGTTAACCTGTTTGCGATGCAGAAAGCTCAGGCAAGAATTCGACAGCCCCGAATAGGACATCAATACCGGCATCAACATCAGGTTGGTGAATATCAATACAGCAACACCGATGCTGGCCGTCAACGCCAGTTCCTGGATAACCGGTATTTCAATGACCATCAACGTGAGGAAACCGATGCCGTCGCTCACCAGGGCGACAAGCCCCGGAATATAGAGTGCTCGAAAGGCGCGTCTCGCGGACCAGAAGGCGCCAGCGCCATAAAAAAACCGCACCGCGATATTGTTGATGATCTGCACGCCGTGACTGATGCCAATCGCAAACACGAGGAACGGAACCAACATCGAGTAGGGGTCCAGGCCAAAACCCAGCGTGTGCAACAGGCCTAGCTGCCAGATCACGGCGACCGTTGAACAGGTGATCGGCACCAGCGATGCGTAAATGCATCGCGAGTAAACTGCCAGCAACACAAGAGTAGTAACGAGTGCAACACCGAAAAAGAACGCGACCAAGTTAGCGCCTTCAATCAGGTCACCGACCACCTTGGCGAAACCCGTAATGTGGATCTTGATTTTGTCGGTCTGGTATTTATCGCGAACCAGCTTCTCAAGACTCTGGGAAAAATCGCGGTAATCGAGTTTTTCGCCCGTTTCCGGATTAATATCGGTCAGCGGCGCGATGATCGCTGCCGACTTGAAATTGTTGGCGACCAGTCGGCCGACCTGCCCGGAGCGCAGTATATTGACGCGAAGCTGATTCAGTGATTGTTCCGAGCCATCGTATCCGTTCGGAATGACGGCGCCGCCGCGAAAGCCCTCTTCAGTGACCTCATTCCAGCGCACATTGGGCGTCCAGATCGACTGCAAGCCCGATCGATCTACGCCGGGAACGTAAAAAACCTCATCGTTGATGAGGCTCAGAGCTTCCTGGAAATCCTTATCGAATATGTCGCCGTCCGTCGTCTCGACGATGATGCGAACCGAATTACTGAGGCCCGCAAGGTCGGCCTTGTTGTCGAGGTAGTTCTGGATGTAGGGATGCGACGTGGGAATCATCTTTTCGAAACTGGCGTCCGGCTGGAGCTGCGCGGCCTGAAAAGCAAAAAACGCGGTCAACAAAGCGAAGACGATGATGACGGGAATTCTATTTTCAAACAGAAGACGCTCAGCGATGGGTGGCT
>CAZTQL010000087.1:0-10113 GCA_964615665.1 uncultured Woeseiaceae bacterium
GGCGACAGCTACCTGATGCGCCAGGTCCGGAACTTCCAGGATGGCTTGCGCGGCGCGCAAAAAGACGCTCATCAAGGCAAGCAAATGGCGATGATGGCGAAGTCCGTGACCACAGAGGAACTGGAGGATATTGCCACGTTCCTGAATGAGCCGGAACCGCGCACCGTCGCTTCAGACGATCACAAATCGATCCTGATTACCGGTGCCAGTACAGGCATCGGCCGAAATCTCGCCGAAACGCTGGCTGAGAATGGCTATCACGTCTACGCCGGCGCGCGGAAGGACAAGGATCTCGCAGCGCTGGATGCAATTGACAATGTTACGGCCGTGAAACTGGACGTCACCAAGCAGGATCAGGTTGATGCTGTTGTCGCAATGATCCGGGCAAAAGGTACAGGCCTGTATGCCATCGTTAACAATGCCGGCGTTGGCGGCGGCGGCGAGGTTATCGACACGCCGATTGAGGATCAAACGTTTGTCTATGCCGTCAATGTTGAGGGCGTATACCGCACGACCAAGGCGTTCGCACCACTGGTTATCGAATCCAAGGGCCGCATTGTGACGACGGGCTCGATCGCTGGCACGATCTCAGCATTCCCGGGATTCAGCGCCTATAGCGGGAGCAAACACTGGATCGAAGCGTATACGGATTCGCTAGCCGCGGAAATGGAGCCGCTGGGCGTCGAAGTCAGTGTCGTCGAGCCTGGCAACTACAAGTCAAACATCCGTCGCAGCAGCGTAGCTCGTGCTTTTGAAAAGGCAAAAGCCGCAGGTGGCGAAGTGACCGACGAAATGAACAAGGCCTACGACGCGACTGCCGAGCGTGAGTTGTCCTACAAGGAACCCGATGAGGTTTCCGAAGCGTTCAAGCATGCCCTGTTCGACGACAATCCGTTACGTCGCTATGTGGTTGTCCCCAACGCGGAAGAACAGGAAATTACCATTCGTACCAAGGTCAACGAGCTTGTACAGCTGAACCAGTGGGGTCCTTACAGCTACAGCCGGGATCAGTTGGTTGAGTTGCTGGATGAAGCGCTCTCTGGAGATGCTCCTTCGGAGTAAGCCGAAGAATGGTGGCCCACTCAATAGGAACACCACGCCGACCGAAAAGATGAGCTTTCTACTAGTACGGCGGAATGGACCGCTGGCTACGCCAGCTCGCACTGCGTGCGTCTGTCGGCGCTACGCGGGTTTTCAGTTCGTTGGTTGATTGCCCCAAGCTAAATTTTTCAATTAGTTATCGGGGCGTCCATTGCCAAGATCGCATCATTGTGCACGACGGCTCACAGCTTACTCCCGCAATTGTCACGCGAACAGTTTCGACCGAGCCGTGTCAGTAATTAACATGACTGATGGATGCTTGAGGCGCCGCTCGGGCGAGATGGCGTAAAAACGCTCTTTTATCTCATCTGTTCTTCCGATTACTGACATGCGGTACATACGACAGATCTCCTCTTCGATTACCGTCGGCGCAGCAAATACACCTGCGCCTGCCTCCCCGAATGCCTTGAGCAGTGCACTGTCATCGAATTCGCCGGCGATGTTCGGCGAGAGTTCGTGGCTCTCGAACCAATCATCGAGGCGACGCCGCAAAGCCGAGTGCTGCGAGGGCAGCAGTAGCGGCGCGTCATTCAGGCTATCGGGAAACCTGGCGCGATAACGTCTGGCCTGTCTGCGCTGTGAAAAAAAAGACATGCCGCTCTCACCGAGCCGATGGTTGTAGGCTTTGATGCTCAAGCCGTCGGGCACCGGCTGGTCCGACAGGACGAGGTCGAGCTTGTGCACGGCGAGTTCAGACAGCAACTGCTCCAGCGACGACTCATGGCAGCGCACTCTTACACGTGGCTCAACCATCATCGCCGGCGCAACTATGCGTTCCGCAATTAGCTTGGGCATCGAGCTTACGATCCCCAGGCTCAAAGTTGTCGGGCCCCGCATTTGGTTGCCACGAACCGCGCTGGCGAGTTCTGCCCCGACCGAGAAAATGTCGTCCGCATACTCAAACACGACCCGTCCCATGTCCGACAAAACAAGTCGCCGGCCGACCCGATTAAAGAGAGGCTGCCCAACTGCCTCGTCAAGCAACTTCAGCTGTCCGCTAATGGTTTGAGGAGTTACGTGCAACGACTTCGACGCCACTGCAATGCTCCCTTCGCGAGCGACCGCCCAGAAGTACTGCAGGTGACTGTAGTTCAGGTGACGCATGGCGATATCATATCAGGCCGAACAATGAGCGCTGAAACTTCGAGATACTCGAAGTTTCAATAAGCAGCCTACTGCATGGCACAGGGGTAGTGGCGACGCAGAGACGCGTAGACGACCGACTGCGCCTGCACGCCCTCAAGATCGTCATAGCGATCCAGCTCCTCAGTGACATGCAGGACGACGTCGGAAATCGGGTCCGGTTGCCCCACGCAGAACTCCGCGTAGACAGATGGGCCAAAGTCCCTTAGACGACTGATGACTCGCGTTCTTATCGCGCGTTCGGCGAACGTTTCCTTTTCGTCAATTTCCGCGGCGACGTTCTCCGCAACACGCCCGTCGGTAGCCACGGCCCCGTCGAGGAAGCCTTTCACGTAGTAAACGCACAGCCGCGCTTCAGGATTGTCAGCACGCTGCATAGCATCGACGCACACTTCCTTGAGCTGTATCGCTGTCAGTGGCTCAATAGCCAATACTCGGGGCGCGACGAGCATCCAGCTCACCAGCGTAACGCACATCATCAGGATCCTCATGGGGTCATACCCTCCTTCGCGCCGGATGGCGCTGTATTTGATTTGGTTTCAAAAGCACGGCGCAACAGCATATAGCCAGCGGTCGCCGACAGGATCGAGCCAGTCAGGACGCCGACACGCGTTGCTGCGAGTTGATCGAAAGCACCACGCTCGAACGCCAGCGATCCAACGAACAGGCTCATCGTGAAGCCGATACCGGTTAGCAACGCCACACCATAGATCGACAGCCAGTTGCTGCCTTTCGGCAAGTTGGCGAACCCAAGTTTGACGACAAGCCACACAACGCCGAAGACACCCAATTGCTTGCCAAGAAACAACCCCGCCGCAATGCCGACCGACACAGGGCCGAACAGCGCATCGGCACTAATACCGGCGAAAGAGACGCCCGCATTGGCGAACGCGAACAACGGCAGAATCAGGTAAGCCACCCACGGGTGCAGCGAATGCTCCAAGTTACGCAACGGCGACTCCGTGGCTCCCGAGGTCCGCAGTGGAACCGTACACGCAACCGCGAAACCAGCGAGCGTGGCGTGCACGCCACTTTTCAGAACGCACAACCAGACCACCATGCCGATGGTTGCATAAACTGCAATACGTGTGACGCCCAACCGGTTTAACGCGATCAGACTGCCGATTCCGACGAGGCCCGCGATCAACGCGAACAGCGACAAATCCTGTGTGTAAAAGATGGCGATCACGACGATAGCAGCGATATCGTCGAAGATAGCAACTGAGGTCAGGAACATCTTGAGTGCGATCGGTACACGGCTGCCGAGGAGCATGAGAACACCGAGCGCGAAAGCAATATCGGTCGCGGCCGGTATCGCCCAGCCGTTAATTGTCTCAGGATTTCCCCAGTTAAATATCGCGTAGATACCTGCCGGTACGAGGAAGCCGCCAATCGCCCCGGCGGCCGGCAGCACCAACTGATCCCTGGAAGATAGCTGCCCCTCCAGTATCTCGCGTTTGACCTCGAGGCCTATGAGGAAGAAGAACAAAGCCATCAAGCCATCGTTAATCCATAGCAACAGCGGTTTGTCCACGGCCAGGTCGCCAAGCGCGAATACAAGCGGCACGTTGAGCAGGCGCTCATAGAGCCCCGAGAGCGGCGAGTTCGATACCAATAGCGCGGCGATTGTCGCCGCGACCAGCAGTACTCCGGCAGAGGACTCGAGACGCAGAAAGTTCTTTAAGGCGGCAACAGGCATGTCTTCCCTATTTACAGAAACGCGCCGGCATCAACGATCAGGCGCACGCAGATGATGAGCCTAGCAACTTCGATATTATCGAATAAGTCGTAAAAGCGGATTTATTACATCGGTTTTCCCGATGTCTTTGAAAACCTCGGTTTAGCCGATACAAGAGATCGAATACTTCGACTGGATCGACCAATCGGCACAGGTATGCTGACCCTTCAAACAACGGTGGAGACATTCGATGAATATCACGACGAGGGCGCAGGATTTTGAAATGACTAAAGCAATCGATCAGTTTGCGCGCGATCAGGTACTTGCTGCGTTGCAGCACTTCAGCGAGAACATTGTTGCCGCCGATGTGTTCATGAAAGATAGCAACGGACCCAAAGGTGGCATCGACAAGCAGGTGTTGATTCGGGTGCGGCTGCGGAACCGGCAGTCGATTGCGCTGGAGGCGAAGCACGAAAATCTTTACGGAGCCATAAAGATTGGCGCAGGGCGAACGAAGCGTGCCGTACGTCGGCACCTGCGGAAGTCCCGCCGCATTCAAAAACAGCATATGCGCGACTACCTCGTAGATATGGGAATGCCAAGGGCGACATGAAGTTGATTGGCATTCCTCACCAGGCACGGCCCAGCGGCGCAGAAATGCTTCAGGGTATCGTCGAGTCGCGCATCTTCAATTCGCTGATTGCGTTCGTAATTGTGATCAATGCGATCACATTGGGGCTCGAGACATCACCCCGAGTAATGAGCGTAGCCGGCCCCCTGTTGCTCGCAATCGACACTGCTGCACTTTGGATATTCACTGTCGAGATCGGTCTGAAGCTATCGGTATACCGATCGCGCTTCACTCGTGACGGCTGGAACATCTTCGATTTCGTGATCGTGGCGGCTGCCTGGCTGCCGGCTGCAGGTCCCCTGGCAGTGCTCCGCGCCCTGAGAATTTTGCGCGTGCTACGACTGGTCTCTGTCGTTCCGCAGATGCGCACGGTGGTTGGTGCGCTGTTCAAGGCACTGCCCGGCATGGGTTCCATACTGGCTGTCCTGATGCTGGTCTTCTACGTTGCCGCAGTCATGGCAACAAAGCTTTTTGGCGAGGGCTTCCCCGACTTGTTTGGGAGCATCGGCACTTCGATGTACAGCCTGTTTCAGATCATGACGCTCGAGAGCTGGTCTATGGGTATCGTACGGCCGGTGATGGAGGTGCATCCAGACGCCTGGGTATTCTTCATACCGTTTATCATCGTGACAACATTTACGGTGTTAAACCTTTTCATTGCCTTGATCGTCAACTCCATGCAATCACTGCAGGTCGAGGCCAACGAGAGCCTTCATGTCGAAGCCGTCGTTGCCCACGACGAGCGAGACATGTTGATGCAGCAGATCGATGCGCTAACCACCGAGGTCCGGCAGTTGCGCACAATGATGCAGCGAGAGTAATCACGCGTAACTTTTTGTTTCCGCGCCGCCGAGCGGCGGTGAAGAACCCGCGGGTCCTCTGGTGGATGCGATTTAGGACCGGCTTGGTGGCCTGAAGGGGTTCCGCGACGCATTCAAAAGTTCCGCGCCAGGGCAATTCGGTAGCGGTTGGACGTGGCTCGTGCGCACCCCGGAGGGCGTCGATGTCGTTAGCACGGGGAATGCCGACACGCGGATTTTCAGTTTGGAATCCTACGTCTTCTAGCTATATTGTCAGTAAGTTACAAGGGCGTTCGTTGCCTAATTTGCAGCGCAATGCACAACGATGCACAGCTCATTCACGCGAATCTCCCGCGTCGCATTCGTGGGTCATGACGACTGAATCGTCATCGGAGTCTCCTAACCCTAGGAGAAACCACTTGACAAATTAGTTGCATAGCTCAATCATATAGTTGAGTGGTTCAACTAAGGAGCTGTGCGATGGAAGAGACACAAACACATACGGTCGTGCGCGAAGGCTATGCGCGCGTTGCGAAGGCAAAGACGAGCTGTTGCGGACCGACTGGCCGCGGCACCACCACCGAAATCGATACCGCGAAACAGATCGGGTATTCCGACGCGGATCTTGCCGGACCTGCTGTTGCCGGGAACCTCGGCCTTGGTTGCGGCAACCCGACGGCAATCGCAAATCTACAGCCAGGTGAAGTCGTCGTTGATCTTGGATCGGGTGCCGGGTTCGATGCATTGCTCGCCGCAGACAAGCTTGGCAGCGACGGGCGTTTCATCGGTGTCGACATGACGCCGGAGATGCTGGCGCGCGCACGCACCAACGCCGTGAACGCAGGCTACGCGCGGACGGTAGAGTTCCGCGAGGGGTTGATCGAGGCGCTGCCCGTCGCATCAGGGTCAGCCGACGTCATCATCTCCAACTGCGTCATCAACTTGAGCCCAGACAAAGCGACAGCGTTTCGCGAAGCGTTTCGTGTATTGAAACCAGGTGGCCGGTTGGCGATCAGCGACATCCTGCTTACGGAGCCATTGCCGCCCGAGGTGGCGCAAAGCGTCGCTGCGTTGATCGGATGCGTCGCCGGTGCGGAAACAGAAGAAGTTTACGTAGGACACATCCGCGACGCCGGCTTCGTGGCCATCGAGCTGCAGCGACGGCCAGCCGGAGAGATATTCGACTTGGCCACGGATGATCCGGTCATCAGCGCGGCGATCGCGGAGTTTGGCGTCGAGCGAGCCAAGGAGGTTGCGGGGACTATCTTCAGCTATACGATTCAGGCAACGAAACCATGAACTCGAGCCTGGTGACGCAAGCATGAGCACACTCGTCGATGACGTCGTCGCGTTCTGTCGTATGTTCGCGATGGTGGAGCGAGACCAGGTCTGTTGTGGCACCGTGACCGTCGCGCAATGCGTGGTCCTTCAGACGCTACTCGAAGGCACCTGGGATGCATCGACCCTCGCCAGTCAAGCGCGCGTGACAAAAGGGGCAATGACGCGGCTGCTCGATGGGCTAGAGTCACGCGGATTCGTCGAGCGATACCAAGACGCAGACGACGGACGCCGCTGGCTGATTGAACTGACCGCTAGCGGCACAAAGGAGGCCAAGCGGCTCGCCGGCATGACCGAGAACGCGGTCGCCCTGATCATGTCGCGGATGCCAAAGGACATGCGCAAGCCTGCGGTCGCCATGATCGCAGACCTGCGCAAGGCCGCCGAAGAAGTGCGCGACCAGATCGACTGTTGCTGAGGGATCGGGCCTGAAGCGTGTTAGCGGTATCGAAAAGTACACTCAGAATGCGTCGGAAGTGCCGTCCGGTAGACGTTCTTGAGTGACGGTGGGTGATCCCGGTTTGGGCACCAAAGTGGCCGCCCGGAATCGGTTCAGGGTGGAAGACTCAGCTATCGATCCTTGGAGAGGTTTTTTTCGAAGCTGATAACAAATAGCAGGACCAACAGAATGGCGATGGCCAGGGAAAAGTAACATGTCGGCGTGCCACTAGCTGTGCGTGGGCACGTTTGTGTTCCGGCGAGCTCGAGGACGGTACCCGATATGGCCATCGCGAAAACGCCAAGCCAGCCAATCCAGAAAACCCATGATCGTATGGCCGCGCGAAAAAGCGCCGAAATTAAAATCAGCGTGTAACAGGCCAGGACAAAATAGCAGGCCGGAAAAATGCCAAGCTGCGGACACTGCGACTGACCGGCGAACTGGCTGTAACTGATCTTCGCAACAGCAATAACGCCGATTGCTGCGATGCTGACTAGCAACCAGCGCGCTATCGTTTTCCTTTGCCTCATACGTCTCTGGTCACTAGATCAGAACGATACCGTTGTGTTTCGTAGCGGATGACCGCTGTGAGATTGTTGTTTGCCGCCAATGAAAGTTACGTCAACGTTTGTGGCCGTCTGATCACCCAAGCCGAATATCAACACGTGCGAGGGATCGGAGCACAGGCCCTCTCCGGACACGAATGGCTTCTTGAGCGTCGTTCCGTCATCCAGCGTAACGGTAACCGTTGCGGCAATTGACGCAATAACATTAGGCAGCTTGACCTTGAGGTAACCGGCATCGCCACCCTTGCTGAGGAACGCCTGAGATCGGCCGGCCAGATTGACATGTACGATGTCCGGATACCCATCCTGATTGAAATCAGCCGTGATTGGGGCGATCGAGTAACGTTTGTTTACGACGCCGGCCTCTGCCCCCACAGCAGCGAACTCACCTGCCTCGTTCTGAATCAACAGTCGGCCCGGCAACCGCAGGAACGGAATCTTATGCGGCGGCAGCCCAATGTAATTCTCGGACACAATCAGGTCCTCGCGCCCATCGAGGTTCAGGTCGTCAAACGACATGCCCCAGGAGAACTCATAGTCCGCGACTTTCGCTTCGCTAGCCGCATCATCAAACTCGAATTCACCGTTGTTCTTGAAGAGCCACCACTTCCAGTTTTTGGTCTGATCATCACTCAGGTCGCCACGAACCATGAAGCTCGGTGGCGTCGATCCAACATTCGAAAACGCGAAGTCAACGAATCCATTGTTGTCGTAGTCACCTACCGCGATCCCCATCGGATAGCTGTACTCGTCACTACTGGGGTTTTGACGATTGATAAACGTTCCATCCCCACGGTTCTGCCAGGTCCTGACCTGACCCGTGTCGTGCGCCACAACCAGGTCCTCAAAACCGTCCTGATCAATATCGACAAATATGCCCATGAACGTGTTGTGCTTGTACGTAAGACCGGCTGCTTCCGTCACATCCTCAAACGTATTGTCACCATTGTTCAAAAAGAGCTTGCTGCTACCGCCGTAGCCCTCCCTGTTAAAGATATTCTGACCTTCGACAAGGTCGAGGCGTATGTAGCCCGCGACAAACAGGTCGAAATGCCCGTCACGATTCAGATCCGCAACTGCCACGGACATGGGAGTCGTGTCGTCCGGAATGTCGAGTGGAAGTTTCTCCGTTGAAAACGAACCACCTTCATTGCGGTGCAGCCAGACGCCATCCGATCGACTGACCAGGATATCGTCGCGGCCATCTGCGTTCGTGTCGATGACCGTGGCGCCGAAACTTGCCGCATCGTCAGCCTTGATCAACCCCGCAGCATTCTCGACCACCTGAAATGAGCCATCGACAAATCGGAGCAGTGCGTCCTGTTGACCCGGCCCACCGCCAAGGAAAAGCTCCTCAATACCGTCACCATCAATATCGATAATTGCGCCGGCGGCAAAAGGATGTGCGGTGGAAAAATCGTTACTTTGGTCAAAGGGAATTTCGACGGTGTCATACGTCGGGATACTCACGCCGGCTGTCGATACGTCGTAGTCGACCCGCGCGTCCATGATTCCTCGAACGATCAGCATGCCCATCATCAAAACGACAAGCACCACCAACACCTTGAGTATTCGACCCAACATTCTCATCAATTCAGACTCCGGATTTTCGCGCGCACATTATTGACGCCGCAAAGAATATGAAAAAGGCGACATTTAGAGCGATAGGCATTACATATTTGCCAACCTCGGGCGCCAATACAAAGACAACGAAACTCGCCACGAGTAACAGAATGGGATTCAGCAACGCCATCCATTTTGGGTAGTGGCTGCGGCCAGTAAGCGTCAGCCAAATAAAGATTGCGGACAACAGCAGCACAGCGATTCGGGTAACCCAGAGGAGCGTTTCGTACCGCAAATCGTAGAGCTCCATTAATGATAATAGCTCTCCCGATTCCGCGGTATTGACCAATGCACTTATGCTCGCACGAGAACCGATCCATACGGCGCCAATGACGAAGCCATAGGCTGCGGCAAAAAAGCCAGCCAGCGCCCACTTGGGACTGGCCGGTTTCAGCATAAGATACATGTGCCAGCAACCGACGAGGTACAGCGGCGCGCCCAGGACACCGAAGAAATGCCCTAATGTGGTTCGTTGTTCCGAAATGCCGATGAAGAATTGGTTCTCTGGTCCAAAGCGTGCGAGATCGTCAAAATGCAGAAGAAACTCGCCGGTGCCCGTCAGTGCCGCGCCGATCAAACCGACGACGCCAGTCGCGATGATTGTAGATCTACTCATGTTAATTTCCTGCAGCAACCCTAGATCAGATCGGCATCGGTAATGATCTCGACCAGGGTCGGGCCATCATGGGCAAGTGCCAGGTCGAGCGCCTCGGCTAGCTTTTCTGCTTTTGTCACCTTGAATCCCTTGCCACCACATAAGTTCGCATACGCTGCGAAACTCGGATTGTGTAACG
>CAZTQL010000088.1:0-10048 GCA_964615665.1 uncultured Woeseiaceae bacterium
GCCGCCCACCGCCCTTACCGCCAACCTGCTTCGCAACCGGCTTGATCAGGTCACCGGCACGGATGCGATCCGTATTGTCCTTGGTCACGCCGGCCGCGAGGCGCACCTTGCCATCATCGACGGAACCCAGCACCACGACAGCACTCTTGAGCTTGTCTTTGAAGCGATCGACGGCGTCACGCAAGGTTTTCGCGTCGGCGCCATCCATGCGCAAGGACAGAACCTTGATGCCCGCGATTTCCTGAACACTGTCCGAATGGTCGGTGGTCTGACCGGTCACCAGCGCTTGCTTGGCCGCAACCAGCTCTTTCTCCAGATCCTTGGAGCGCTTTAAAAGCTGCTCGATCTTGGCAGCCGCCTCCTCGGGCGGGCTGCGAAGCAGCTCCGCGAGGCCGGTCAGCCGCCGCTGATTCTCGTCAATCCACTGCAATGCGCCTGCACCGGTCATCGCTTCGATGCGGCGCACGCCAGAGGCAACGCCACCTTCGTGCGCAATCTTGAACACGCCGATATCGCCAGTCCGATCGACGTGTGTGCCCCCACAGAGCTCCACCGAAAAATCACCGAGCTTCAATACGCGTACTTTGTCGCCATATTTCTCGCCGAACAGCGCAATTGCGCCAGACGCGATCGCATCGTCATAGCTCATGAGATTCGTGTCTGCGGCAATGTTCCTGCGAATCTCCCGATTCACCCGGTCTTCGATCTGCTGCAGTTGCTCAGGCGTCACTGCCTCATAGTGTGAGAAGTCAAACCGCAAGCGATCCGGCGCCACCAACGAACCCTTCTGCGCAACGTGATCGCCAAGCACCTCGCGAAGGGCGGCGTGCATAAGGTGTGTGGCCGAGTGATTCAGTCGGATTGCCTGGCGACGGTCGGCGTCGACCACCGCCTCGAGCCTGTCACCCGCGCTGAGTTCGCCCTGCTCCACGGCACCGTAATGCACGTTAGCCTTGCCGCTCTTTTGCGTGTCATCGACGCGAAACAACTTGCCGTCCTCAACCAGAATGCCAAGGTCACCAATCTGGCCACCACTTTCGGCGTAAAACGGCGTTGACGACAAGACAACGGCACCGTCGTCCCCTGCGCGCAGCGTATCGACGGGCTGCCCGTCTTTAAACAATGCAACAACGACGCTGGCGCCTTCAGTACCTTCGTAGCCGAGAAACTCGGTCTCCGTGTCGGTCTTGAGCGAGTCGCTCCCAGCAACACCAAACTTACTGGCGGCCCTGGCCCGATCACGCTGCTTCTCCATCGCCACTTCGAAACCAGCCTCGTCGACGGTGAGCCCACGCTCGCGCGCAATATCGGCCGTCAGGTCAACCGGAAATCCATAGGTATCGTAGAGTTTGAAGACGACGTCGCCCGGTATTTGCTTGCCATCAAGGTCGGCTATCGCCGTCTCGAGCATGTCCATGCCCTGATCGAGCGTTTCAGCGAAGCGGCGTTCTTCTTTCTCCAGCACTTTCTCGACGTGCGCCTGCGCTTTGACGAGTTCCGGGTAGGCACCGCCCATCTCTTTGGCCAATGGCGCAACCAGCTGGTGAAAGAACAGACCGTCGGTGCCCAGCTTCTTGCCGTGCCGTACCGCGCGTCGAATGATACGGCGCAATACATAGCCCCGGCCTTCATTACCCGGCAGCACACCATCAACAATGAGGAATGAGCAAGCGCGAATGTGATCAGCAATTACATTTAGCGAACTGGAGCCGTCGTTCTTGACGCCGAGCACGCGCGCCGCTGCCTCGATAACGTGTTCGAAAAGATCGATCTGATAATTGCTATGGACCTGCTGCATGACCGCCGCAATGCGCTCGAGACCCATACCGGTATCCACCGAGGGTTTCGGCAATGAATTCATTGCGCCGTCGGCCGAACGATCAAACTGCATGAAAACGAGATTCCAGATCTCGACGTAGCGGTCGCCGTCCTCGTCCGGCGAACCCGGGGGGCCACCCGGCACATCGGCACCGTGATCAAAAAATATTTCGCTGCAAGGACCACACGGCCCGGTGTCGCCCATGGCCCAGAAGTTGTCTTTTGCGCCGAGCCGCGAGAAGCGCTCGGGATCGACTTTCATTTCGTTCAGCCAGATATCAGCGGCTTCATCATCGTCCTCGTAAACCGTGACCCACAAACGCTCCTCCGAAAGCCCGAGGGTTTCCGTCAGAAACTCCCATGCATACTGAATCGCTTCGCGCTTGAAGTAGTCCCCAAAACTGAAGTTACCGAGCATCTCAAAAAACGTGTGGTGCCGGGACGTGTAGCCGACGTTCTCCAGGTCGTTATGCTTGCCGCCCGCCCGCACGCAGCGCTGCGAAGAAGCCGCGGTCGAATATTGCCGTTTGTCCTCGCCAAGAAATACCTCCTTGAACTGCACCATGCCGGCATTGGTGAACAGCAGTGTCGGGTCATTGCCCGGCACAAGCGGCGAGCTCGCAACCACTTCATGGCCGCGCTCGTGAAAGAAATCCAGGAATGCCTGGCGGAGCTCGTTGCTCGTCATGGTTTTCATCAGGGGGATATCGGGATCAGGCTGTCGGTTTAAAGGCGCTAGTTTACGGGGTTTATGCGCCCTTTTTAAGACTTAATCGTCTTCGGAGCAACCACCCTCGAGCGCCAGCGCCCGTTGAATATGATCCTGCTCAAAACCGCGGTATTGCAGGAAGCGCATTTGCTGTGCCTTGGCCTTGAAGTCGGCCGGGTAGCCGCGACCGAATTTCTTGACCCGGACATCGCGGGCGAGCGCCATCCAGTCTGCCGCCGATTCACTCAAGGCGGCCTCGATCACAGCATCGCTGATGGCACGTTGGCCGAGATCAAGCCGAATGCGTACCGGACCTTTACCCTGATTGACGCGCGACTGCACGAAGCTCTCGGCGAACCGCCGGTCACTCTGCAGGCCCTCATCGGTCAGATGGCTAATCGCCTGCTCAGCCACGGAACGCTTGTAGCCCTTGTCCGCGAGCTTGCGAATGAGCTCAGTCTGCCCGTATTCCCTACGGGCCAGAAAATCCATCGCCTTCTTACGGACGGCTTTGGGGCACGAAAAGCGATCTTCTTCAGAGTCGCCAAGAAGATCGCTGATTTCTTCGTGAACAGGCTGCAGCTCAGGCTTCCTTCGCGACGGCCTTGTCGTCTGCCGCGTCAGCGGGCGCCTTCACTGTTTTGGGCAGCAGTTTGGTGCGAATTTTCTCTTCGATTTCTGCTGCCATTTCCGGGTTGCCCTTCAGGAACTCGCGAACATTCTCCTTGCCCTGGCCGATGCGGTCATCCCCATAGCTGTACCAGGAACCGGCTTTATCGACGATACCGTGCTGGACACCCAGATCGATGACCTCGCCATAGCGCGAAATACCCTTGCCATAAAGAATCTCGAACTCGGCCTGTTTGAAGGGCGGCGACACCTTGTTCTTGACGACTTTAACGCGCGTCTGGTTGCCAATAACTTCGTCGCCTTTCTTGATCGCGCCAATACGGCGGATATCGAGCCGCACTGACGAGTAGAACTTGAGTGCATTACCGCCGGTCGTGGTCTCGGGGCTGCCGAACATGACACCAATCTTCATACGAATCTGGTTGATAAAGACCACCATCGTATTTGAACGCTGGATGTTAGCGGTGAGCTTGCGAAGCGCCTGCGACATGAGTCGCGCTTGCAGACCCATGTGTGAATCACCCATCTCACCTTCAATCTCTGCCTTCGGTGTCAGCGCTGCGACCGAATCGATGACGACGATGTCAACCGCGCTGGAGCGTACCAGCATGTCAGTGATTTCCAGCGCCTGTTCGCCGGTATCGGGCTGTGACACCAGCAGCTCGTCCACATTGACGCCGAGTTTTTCGGCATAGGCGGGATCCAGTGCGTGCTCGGCATCGATAAATGCTGCGGTGCCGCCCAGCTTTTGTGCCTCGGCAATAACCTGTAGCGTTAGCGTTGTCTTGCCCGACGATTCCGGACCGTAAATCTCGACGACGCGACCTCTGGGCAGGCCACCGACACCCAACGCCACATCCAGCCCGATTGAGCCGGTTGATACGACCTCGATGTCCCGGATAACGCCGCCGTCGCCCATCCGCATGACGGAGCCTTTACCGAACTGCTTTTCTATCTGTCCAAGCGCTTGCGCGAGTGCTTTCTTACGTTGCTCATCCATTATTTTGCCGCCGTTGGGTTACTGTACGAATTACTGTTGATATACACAGTATTATTCCACGAAAGCCGCGCCAATGGCAGCCTCTGGGCACCCTAAATTTTGGGGAATATGCGAAGAAACACTAAAAACCGGCCGGAAGCTATTGTTTCACGGGCCGGTAGAAGGCGCCGCCGCGGCCGGGCACAGACTCGACCAGCTCGAAGCTGGACCACTCAATGCTCGTGCGTTGCGCCAAACGCTCGGTGGTGAAGGTGCGCGCATTCCTCGTTACTGTGATGTGCGGCCGATACGTCCGCGTCTCTTTGACGACGCCTTCATCCTGCAGCACATTCTCGAGATCTGTCACGACGCGATGCAGCTCCTCGGGCACCGTAGCCGCGGTGAGGCTGGCGATTCTCGGTCGTGCCCAGAAATCCAGCCGGTCAAAACTCAGGCGGAAGGGCTCAAAGTCGATTTCATCGGCTCGCTTGAGCAGTTGCGAAATTTGCTCCTCCGGATAGTCGCCGATCCAGGCCAGCGTGATATGCCAGTTGCGTCGATCGACGGCATGGCCCTCAACGGTTTTGGCAACCGCATTGATCACTTCGCGAAGCTGTTCCCGCTGGCGGTCATTTGGCCAAAGTGCAAAAAAAAGTCGTTTCGTTTCCATTATTCAATGCGCTCCCGGACGCCCTGTAATGCATGTACTACGGTGAGTTCGCGAACCAGGTCACGATCTCCATCAAATTGTTCCCGGCACACGTCTGTGTGTACCGCCGAACCGTCTCTTGTCGCCCATGCGAAACAGACCGTGCCAACCGGTTTTTCCGCAGTACCGCCGCCGGGCCCTGCAACTCCGCTGACCGCGACGGCAATGTCAGCCCCGCTCAGACCCAGTGCCCCGGTTGCCATCTCGGTAACCACGGCCTCACTCACCGCCCCGTGGTCCTGCAGCGTCTGCGGCTGCACACCCAGCAACGACTCTTTGGCACCATTGGAATAGCTCACAACTCCGTACGCGAAAACATCCGAACTGCCCGCTGCATCGGTGATGGCTTTTGACACCCAGCCGCCGGTGCAAGACTCTGCTGTCGTCACAGTCTTACCCGTCGCGGCAAGTTCTGCAACGAGTACCGCGGCCAGTTTGAGGATCGCTTCGTGATCAGCCATTCAGTATCGACTCGTACAGTTCGATGTGTTGATCAGCCATGGTAGCGATCGAGAACTCCGTTTGCATCCGCTGCCGGCCGGCGCTACCGAATTGGCGAGCCAGCTCCGGGTCATCAATCAGGCGCTGCAACGCAGCGCCAAGTGCCGTGACATCTTCAGGGGCTACGAGCAAGCCGGTCTTTTCGTGCTCAACCGCCTCACCGAGGCCGCCGGCGGCGAAGCCGACGACCGGTAGTCCCGCGGCGGCGGCTTTCAGCGCCGCAACACCGAGACCTTCGGCCAGGGCCGGGTGCGCTAGCAGATCGAAACAGGCAATGAACGAATCCAGATCTTCGCGGAAACCGGCAAACTGCACGACTCCGCCAAGCCCGAGCGATGCTGCCTGGTCCCGCAGCTGGTTGTGCAGGAAGCCATCACCAAAAACCACGAGCTTTAATGCCGGGTAGCGGTCCTTCAGCTGCGCAACCGCTTGCAACAGGAACTGATGGCCTTTGCGCGGGATCAGCTGACCGGCGGCGGCGATGGCGAAATCGCCGACTGCCACGCCGAACTCTTCCCGGAACCTGTCGCAGTCGGCCGGCGTCGCAAACGCGTCGGCATCAACGGCACTGCGAATAATCACAAGCCGGTCGTTTCTAACGCCGCGTTCACGTAATTCTGCCGCTATTGCCTCCGAGATCGCTATGACCTTCCTGAACGGGCGGTAGCGGATAGCCGCCATGACGCGCATTTCGGTATTGTCGACCCGGCGGGAAACCACGGCCGGCACGTTAGCCAGGCTTGCCGCAATCCCCCCCAGCACGTCTGCGCCGCGGCGGCTGTGGCAATGCACGATATCGGGGCCGTGGTCTTTCAAAAACTGCGACAGCCGGTACGCGAACGGCAAATCCAGATCCCCGGCGCAAAACAGGTTTTGCACACGAATACCCGCTTGCCGTGCGACCCGGTCAATGCCGGAATCGGGCGGGCAAACCAGCGTGTTATCGTGGCCGCGCTCGCGTAAGGCGTTGATCAGGTAGACAACCTGCTGCGGGCCGCCCAAAAAATGGCGCCCGGTTTCCACATGCAGTATTTTCACGGTAGAACAATGATCGCGCGCAGAGCGCGTACCTACAAGAAAAAATGACAGCCGAAGTCTCAATCGTTCATACGCCGATGATGCGCCAGTACCTGCGCATCAAGTCCGAGTATCCGGAGATGCTCGTGCTTTATCGTATGGGCGACTTCTACGAGCTCTTTTATGACGACGCTCGGCGCGCGGCGGCATTGCTTGATATCACGCTGACATCCCGCGGCAAATCCGGCGGCAACGCGATTCCGATGGCCGGAGTTCCCTACCACGCTGCCGAGGGCTACCTGGCCAAGCTGGTCCGTAAGGGCGAGTCAGTGGCCATTTGCGAGCAGATCGGCGATCCGGCGACCAGCAAAGGCCCTGTGGAGCGCAAAGTTACGCGCGTCGTTACGCCTGGAACCCTGACGGATGAGGCGCTGTTATCGGCGCATCGCGACAACCTCGTCGCCGCGGTCTTCGCCGGGAATAACACCATTGGTGTCGCCTGGCTGGATCTGTCAGCCGGCCGCTTCCGGCTGACCGAGGTACCGGACGCCGAGTCCGTTCAGGCAGAGTTGGAACGCCTCAAACCAGCCGAGGTGATTGTGGACGAGGATCAGTCGCTCGGCGGGCTGATCGCGGAGAACGTTCGCGTCACCCGTCGTCCGCCCTGGCACTTTGAGCTCGACAGCGCCAGACGGCTTTTGTGCACACAATTCGGCACGCGCGACCTCAATGGTTTTGGCTGTGAAGCGTTTCAGGCTGGCCTCGCGGCCGCGGGCGGCTTGTTGCAGTACGTCAACGACACCCAGAAAGCGGCTCTGCCGCACGTGCAATCGATCATCGCCGAGCGGCGTGAAGATGCCGTCATCATGGATGGCCCCACACGACGCAATCTCGAGTTGGAAACGTCGCTCAGTGGTCATGATCAGCACACGCTTGCAGGTGTCATGGACCACTGCCAGACCTCGATGGGTAGTCGCCTGCTGCGACGCTGGATGCAGCGACCCTTGCGTGACACTGATGTTTTGCTCGGCCGTTACCAGGCACTCGATGCGATGATTGCCAGCGGTGCTACCGCAGCGCTGCAAGAGGCATTGCGTGGTATCGGCGATGTCGAACGTATCTTGTCGCGCGTTGCCTTGCGCTCAGCACGGCCACGTGACCTGCACCAGCTCGGCATCGCCCTGGCGCGCCTGCCTGACCTGCGTCAGCAGTTGGCGGATATCGAATCACCCTTGCTCGGCGCGCTCAGCGCCCGAATCGGCGAGCACAAACAGCAGCGACGGCTGCTCGAACGTGCGCTGATCGACAGCCCCCCTATGCTGATCCGCGACGGCGGCGTCATAGCGCAGGACTACGATGAAGAACTGGACGAGCTGCGCGCGGTCGCCGAAAACGCCGACCAGTATCTGCTGGATCTTGAATCGCGCGAGCGAGAACGCACTGGTATCCAGACACTGAAGCTCGGCTACAACCGCGTGCACGGCTACTACATTGAAATCAGCAAGCTGCAGGCCGACAAAGCACCGGTCGAATACGTTCGACGGCAAACGCTGAAGTCCGCGGAACGCTATATCACACCAGAGTTGAAAGAGTTTGAGGACAAAGTACTCGGTGCGCGCGAGCGAGCGTTGAGCCGGGAGAAGCTGCTGTACGAAGGTTTGCTCGACGAGCTGCAGGCGGTCATCGGTGAGCTGCAACAGTCGGCGCTTGCGGTAACGGAACTCGACGTACTTGCGTGTTTTGCCGAACGCGCAAAAACATTGAATTTGTCACAGCCGGAAATCAGCGCGGAGCCCTGCATTCAGATCGACGGCGGTCGCCATCTCGTCGTCGAACAGGTCATCGACGCGCCATTTATCGCGAATGACCTGGACCTGGATGACGAAACGAGTTTGCTCGTAATCACCGGGCCGAACATGGGCGGTAAGTCGACCTACATGCGGCAAACTGCGCTCATTCTGATTCTCGCGCACATCGGCAGCTTCGTACCCGCCAGGAAACTGCGTGTCGGCCCCGTCGACCGAATATTCACCCGTATCGGCGCGTCTGACGATCTCGCCGGTGGACGCTCGACCTTTATGGTCGAGATGACCGAGACGGCGACCATCCTCAACAATGCGACCGAACAAAGCCTGGTACTCATGGATGAAATCGGTCGCGGCACCAGTACTTTTGATGGTTTGTCGCTGGCCTGGGCGGCTGCTCAGTTTATGGGCGAAAAAGTGCGTGCCTTTACGCTTTTCGCAACGCATTACTTCGAGTTGACGGCGCTCGCACAGGAACTGGCGCATTGCGACAACGTGCACCTTGACGCCACCGAGCACGATGGCCAGCTCATTTTCCTGCACGCGGTTCGGCCTGGACCGGCAAACCAGAGCTATGGCCTGCAGGTGGCATCGCTCGCCGGCGTACCCAAAGATGTTATTCGACGCGCCAGAAGCTACCTGAAGACACTCGAGTCGCAGCAGACGACGCAGGCGCACAATCCGCAGGGCCAGCTGCAGCTGACCATTGACGATCCTGTTGACGAATCTCCCGATGATCCGCTGCGCGACGCCGTCGACGCACTCGATCCGGATGCCCTGTCACCGCGCGAGGCGCACGCCGCACTCTATAAATTAAAGAACCTGTAGGAGCGGGTCTTACCCGCGATCAGCAGGGCCAGCAGAAACCAGAGTCCGGTGGAACCACCACCGTAGCCGGGCTCCCATTCGACCTGGGCGACGGTTTCGTCTTCCTTCACCCGCTCGCGGAAACGATCGAGTTCCACTGTCAGGCTTTGTGTCATGGTGTCCATCGCCCTGGCGAAGCTCGCGTCCCGGGTCTTGCGCACGACCTCGCCGCTTTCGACCAGCGTCGACCGGTCAGAGCTCTTGTCGAGCCCCGGCGCACGAAACAGCAGGCGCGCAGTTTTGACGTCGAATACGGCGGTATCGACGAAGGTCTGTACTTCGTTGGACGTCGCCTTGATCACGTAAGACCCGACGATCGTCCAGTAGAGGAACGAAGCCGGATTATCTTCACTTACCGCGACCTGGTCGTACGAGACCAGCGCCATGACATCAACGCCATAGATGCGGGCAACCTGCTGCATGCCATTTATGCCCCCGCTGGAGCGCAGGTAAGTATCAGGGATGATCTCGATATGCTCGATATACTCGCGCTCGACAAACTCGGCTTTGACGTTTTCAAGCAATTGCATCTTGGTCGCTTCGCTTATTGGGCTGCGGCCGCCCTGGTTCGGAACGAACGCGATGCCAACGCGCAGCGGCAGTTCGAGATAAGGAATCCTGTCCTGGACATCAGGCGGCACCTCACCAGCCGGATACAGGTAGTCCACAAGGCTCGAGGAGACACCGCTGCGGGTTTCCCCACCCAAATTCCAGAACGACGAGCAGCCAGCCAGTAACAACACGATGAAAGCGGCCAAGACCAGTATTCGGTAGCGCATGACTTATTCTCCTCGATTAGAGAGAGCCTCTCCACGCTATAACAGCAAGTCGTGCGTTGTAATACGTGATTCTCCGCTGATTTTTCCCTCAGGAATTACTGATGTCGTCGGTTTCGCTGAAGGACCTGTAGGAGCGGGTCTTACCCGCGATCATTCGCGCAGAAATTCACCGCGCTTCAAGAACGACCCAGCCTGATCGGCGACGTCGCGGGATACCAACATACCCTTGTGGCT
>CAZTQL010000089.1:0-9941 GCA_964615665.1 uncultured Woeseiaceae bacterium
AAGGGTTTGTAGCCCTTCGTGGGTTCGAATCCCACCCTCTCCGCCAATAACAAAAAAAGGGGGGACAGACCCAATGGGGTCTGTCCCCTTTTTTCTGAGGAGCCGCACGAATGCAAGACAACCTGAATCCCATGTCCCAGACACCGTCGTACGCCGTCGAGAGCCGCGCCGACTTTATCTGGAAGTGCTACGCACACGTCGTCGGCGCGATCCTGGCGTTCGCTGCGATCGAAGCGTACCTGCTGACATCCGGCATCGCCGAGCGCATCGCTCTGCCGATGATGAGCAACTGGTGGATGGTTCTGGGCGCCTTCATTCTCGTCGGCATGGGCGCAACGCATCTGGCGCATCGCCTTGAATCAAAGGCCGCTCAATACGCTGCGTTTGCCGTCTTCGTCTTCGCCGAAGCGCTGATATTTGCGCCAATGCTGTACATCGCCACAACGATGTATGACGGCGTCGTCGATAGCGCCGCGGGAGTCACGGTACTGGGTTCGATCGGTCTTATTGCCACTGCGATGATTACGCGTAAGGACTTCTCGTTTCTGCGCGGCATGCTCGTCTGGGGAGGAATCCTCGCGTTGATCGGTATTTTTTCGGCGATTATCTTCGGCTTTCAGCTAGGCACCTGGTTCTCGCTGGCCATGATCGGCTTTGCCGGTGCCGCGGTCCTCTACGACACGTCCAATATCATTCATCACTACCCGGCCGACAAATACGTGGCCGGATCGATGGCGCTGTTCGCATCGATCGCGATGATGTTCTGGTACATCTTGCGACTGTTTATGAGTCGCGACTAAGGACGGTCGCACCGTTCATGTACGGCTGTAACACGGACGGTATGCGAATGCTGCCGTCCGCTTCCTGGTAATTTTCCATTACGGCGATCAGCGCCCGTCCGGCCGCAACGCCGGATCCGTTCAACGTGTGGATGAGTTCCGGCTTGCCGTTTTCCGCGCTGCGATAGCGTGCCTGCATGCGGCGCGCCTGAAAGTCGATGTAGTTACTGCACGAGGATATTTCGCGATACCGCTGCTGCCCCGGTAGCCACACCTCGATATCGTAGGTCTTGTTTGACCCAAAGCCGATATCGCTCGAACACAGAGTGACCGTTCGATACGGCAGCTCGAGCATCTGCAGAATAACTTCGGCGTGGCCGGTCAGCTCCTCGAGTGCATCCGCCGATTTGCTCGCCTCGACGAACTGCACGAGTTCGACCTTCTCAAACTGATGCTGACGAATCATCCCACGCGTATCTTGTCCGTAGGATCCCGCTTCCGAACGAAAGCACGGGGTATGGGCGACGTAACGAACCGGCAATGCATCGAGATCCAGGATGGTGTCGCGCACCAGGTTGGTCACGGGCACTTCGGCTGTCGGAATCAGATAGAACGGCGTCTCTGTCCGCGTTTGAAACAGATCGTCCTCGAACTTCGGCAACTGCCCCGTGCCAACCAGTGCCTGCGCCTGCACCAGGTAAGGTACATACACTTCCTGGTAGCCATGCTCGGTAGTATGGGTATCCAACATGAACTGAATGAGCGCACGCTGCAGTCGCGCCAGTGAACCGCGCATCACTGTAAATCGTGCGCCGGACATTCGGCTTGCCGAATCGAAATCCAGCATGCCCAGCTTTTCACCGAGATCGATATGATCCATTGGCTCAAAGCCCAGCTCGGCTGGTGTTCCCCAGCGCCGCACTTCAACATTGTCGTCTTCGGACTTCCCGAGCGGAACGTCCTCGGCCAGCAGATTGGGTAGCCCCAACTCGATATCCCGCAACTCAGCCTGAAGAGCCTGCAACTGCGCTTCATGTGTATCGAGTTTGTCGCCGAGGTCTTTGACGGCCGCGAGTAACGGTTCAATATTCTCGCCTTGCGCTTTCGCCTTACCAATGTTCTTGGCGCTCGCATTGCGCTCACTACGCAACTGCTCGGTGGCGACCTGCAGCGTCTTTCTTTTCTCGTCCAACGCGAGATACGCGCTGCTGTCGAAAATAAAACCGCGGCGCGCCAGGTTTTCGGCGACGGCTGCTGTCGACTGGCGGAGTAGTTTCGGATCAATCATGACTATGGATCACTTTTTCGTTGCTCGCGATGACGGCGCTCGAGTGCCTCGAGCTTCTCACGGATCTTGATTTCCAGTCCGCGCGGCACCGGATGATAATACTTCGCCGGACGCATGTCGTCGGGAAAGTAGTTTTCGCCGGCAGCAACAGCATCATCCTCATGGTGCGCATACCGATAATTTTCGCCGTAACCGAGATCCTTCATCAGGCGCGTGGGCGCATTACGCAAATGCATGGGAACTTCAAGTGAGCCGTTGTCTTTCGCGTCCTGCGCTGCCGCCTTGGCCGCCTCATAAACCGCGTTACTTTTCGCCGCGCACGCGAGGTAGATAACCGCCTGAGCCAGTGCCAGCTCACCCTCCGGGCTGCCCAGGCGTTCGAGCACTTCCCATGCGTTGAGCGTCAGTTGCAGCGCGCGCGGATCAGCGTTGCCAATATCTTCGGACGCAACGCGAATCATGCGGCGCGCCACGTATTGCGGGTCGCAGCCTCCGTCCAGCATGCACATCAGCCAATAGAGAGACGCATCCGGATCGCTGCCACGCACCGACTTGTGCAGGGCCGAAATCTGGTCGTAGAAATATTCGCCCTGCTTGTCGAATCGCCGGCGACCGCCAGAGGCCACCTCGGCCACGACTTCCGCACTGATCGCACCCTCCTCAGCGAGGTCAGCTGCCAGTTCCAGCAGGTTCAGGGCTCGCCGCGCGTCACCGTCTGCTGCCGCGGCGATGAGCGCAAGCGACTCCTCGCCGATCGTAAACGCGCCACCGAGCCCCTGTGTCTCGTCGCCGAGCGCACGCTCAAGGACGGTCACCAGGTCATCGACGGTCAGCGATTTCAGGACATAGACACGGGCGCGCGATAGCAGGGCGTTGTTAAGTTCGAACGACGGATTCTCGGTGGTCGCGCCAATGAACGTCAGCGTGCCATCTTCGACGAAAGGCAAGAATGCATCCTGTTGGGATTTATTAAAGCGATGCACCTCATCGAGAAACAACACGGTCCCGCGGTCATGCATCTGGCGGTGCTGCTGCGCCTCACCGACGGCGCTGCGAATATCCTTGACGCCAGCCATGACAGCCGACAGGGCAATGAAGTGGGAATCCGTCGACGCCGCGATCATCCGAGCCAGAGTTGTCTTGCCGGTGCCGGGTGGCCCCCAAAAGACCATGGAATGAGCACGCCCCTGCTCGATGGCCCGCAGCAATGGCTTGCCGTCCTGCAGCAAATGTCGCTGCCCAAAGAATTCCGCCAGGGACCCGGGTCGCATGCGGTCAGCCAACGGCCGCTCAGCGTTGTGTGCAGGCGCGCTGGAAAACAGATCGTTCAAATCACGCGCTCGTCTGTCGGGCCGCATACCAGGTTTCGACGCGCAGACACCAGCCGCCCGCTCCTGCCATGGCTATCAACAGACCGACGACGATGCCGATGGTATTGGCCCCGACATCGGCCCAATCGGCCATGCGATAACCGACCATTCTCTGGCAAAACTCGATGAACAAACCGAACGCCATGAGCCCCACGGCAATTCGCCAGTAGGACCGCGGCCGATACTGGCCGGCGTACCACAAGGACAGGATCAGGAACGTCGACGCATGCATCCATTTATCTGCGTGATCAAGCCACGAGAGGACCCTGACCTTGTCAGCAAAAATCCAGACGGCAGGCATAAGCGTGGATGTCAGGACCAACAGCATCATGACAACGCTGGCGATTCGCCACTGACGCGAATGTTGTAACGGTAACATCAGGGCAGAATGTCGCCTGCCACCAGCGGCACGCCAACGAGATCCGCATCGTCAGGCACGACGAATTCGAATCGTGTCGCGTCAATCGGTTCATTCACGCGCACGTCATACAGCGCGACCAGCGTCGTCTGTTCCAGATTATCGAAGAACACCATCCGGCTTAGCTGACCCTCGGTAAAACCGAGCTCGAGACGATTGAAGCCGCTGTCCGGGTCGACCGGCAACAGGCGCACCCAGGTTGTTTCTGCCTCGACCATGCTGCCGTCGATATCAAACTGTTGCAGTGCCTCCGCTGCCCCGCCCAGTAGCAGCGCCGGTGTGTTCGTGAGCGCCTTCGCTTGCGGCTTAACCGTCACTTGCGCGAGATCGAGGTCGTAACTCCAGATGTTACGACCATCCGCAACAAGCCACTGCTCATAGGGATCTGCATAGGTCCAGCGGAACCGGCCCGGGCGCTCTATTTCCAGACGGCCGTTCGATACCTCGACAACAGCACCCTCGGCATCGACCAGCTTCTGCTCGAAACGTCCCTCGAACGTTATGACGTTTGTCAGAAAGTCTTTAACAAGCGCTTCACCCGCCGCATCGACGTTCGAATCAGCCAGCGCGCCACACGACGCGCCTGCCAGGAAAAATGCCAACAGTATTCTCGTTACCACCATTGTTGTCCTTCACAAAAAAGTTGTTGCGATTTTCAGTCGTCGGCAACCGCTTTTGGCACCAGGATTTCCCGGCTGCCATTTGATTGCAACGGACCGACCAGCCCCGCCGCCTCCATCGTCTCAACCATGCGCGCGGCACGGTTGTAGCCGATCTTGAGACGCCGCTGCACGCCTGATATCGACGCTTTACGGGTATCCATGACGACCTTTACAGCCTGGTCGTACAGCGGATCCTGCTCGGCGTCAGCCGCATCGGTCGACAGCTTGTCAATGCCTATCAGGCCAGGAGTTGGACCCGAAGGACCTTCGAGAATTTCATCGATATAGCGCGGCGCGCCACTTTTCTTCAAATGTCGAACGACCGCGTGTACTTCGTTGTCGGCAACAAATGCTCCGTGCACGCGCACCGGCAATGACGTGCCGGGCGGCAAATACAGCATGTCGCCATGGCCGAGCAGGTTCTCGGCGCCCTGCTGATCAAGGATAGTCCGCGAGTCGACCCGCGCTGAAACCTGGAAGGCTATGCGCGTAGGAACGTTCGCTTTGATCAACCCGGTGATGACATCCACCGACGGCCGCTGCGTAGCGAGGATCATGTGAATGCCGGATGCCCTCGCCTTCTGCGCCAGTCGCGCAATGAGCTCTTCTACTTTCTTGCCAACAATCATCATCATATCGGCCAGCTCGTCGATGATGACGACAATGTAGGGCAGCGGCGTCAACGTCGGATGCTCGACCGGTTTTTCCTCATCGAGCAGCAGCGGCGGTGTGAAGGTCGGATCCTTGATCGGTTTGCCGGCCTCGATGGCGTCTCTGACCTTGCGGTTGTAGCCGCCTATGTTGCGCACGCCGAGGGGTGACATCATCCGGTAGCGACGGTCCATCTCGGCCACGCACCAGCGCAGGGAATTGGATGCTTCCTTCATATCCGTGACAACCGGCGCCAGCAAATGCGGAATGCCCTCGTAGACCGAGAGCTCCAGCATCTTCGGGTCGATCATAATCATGCGCACTTGCTCGGGCTGAGTCTTGTAAAGAATGCTCAGCACCATCGCGTTGATACCGACCGACTTACCCGACCCCGTGGTTCCCGCGATCAGCAGATGCGGCATACGCGCGAGATCAGCCACCACCGAATTACCACCGATGTCTTTGCCGAGCGCTAACGTCAGGGGCGATGCCATTTCGTCGTACACACGCGACTTCAATATCTCGCCCAGCGTCACCAGCTGACGGCTCTCATTGGGGATCTCCAGACCGACGAAGGACTTGCCGGGAATCACCTCGACGATGCGCACGCTGACGACGGATAACGAGCGCGCCAGATCCTTGGAGAGGTTGGCAATCTGGCTGACCTTGACGCCTGGCGCCGGATCCAGCTCGAAGCGCGTGATGACGGGACCCGGCGATACGGATCTCACCTCGACGTCGATATTGAAGTCCTTGAGCTTGAGCTCCACCAACCGCGACATCGCTTCGAGCGACTCTTTCGAGTAGCCCTGTTTTTGATCGGGTGGGTCATCCAGCAGCGACAAAGGCGGTAACTCGCCTGCCGCGGGCGGATCGAACAGCGGCACCTGGCGCTCTTTTTCCGCCCTGATACTCGGCTCCAGCGATGCCATCACCGGTTCGATACGGGGAGCTGCGCGCTGCGCACTCAGCGTTTTCTTAACTTTGACGATGTCCTGACGTGCCGCGGCCTGCCGCCGCCCTTCGGCGCGGTCACGCAGCTTCCCAAATTGCGTGCGCGTCTTCTCGAATGCCACCAGGCACCAGTGGCCGATACGATCCATGACATCGAACCAGGAGATGCCGAGGAACAGACTGATCGACGCAATCCAGAGACAAAACAACAGCGTGCTGGCGCCGAGGAGCTTCATGAGATCAGCCAGCTGGTTGCCAACCACCTGCCCGACGATGCCGCCAGCTGTCTCGTTAAAACCAGCCGGCGAAAAGTGCAGAGTGGCCAGCGCGCAGCTGCAAATCAGGGTTGCAACAAATCCCGCGAACCGCAGGCCAAAGTCCAGCTTGGTCAGCTCGATCTGGGTCTTTTGTTCGCGATACAGCATCCACCCGAGGTAAACGACCATCAAAGTGAACAGGTAGGCCGGCCGACCAAAGAAATTGAACAGCAAATCGGCGAGTAGTGCACCGAAGCGGCCGACCCCATTGCGCACCTCGGCATCAGTTGTCGCCTGGCTGAAGCCCGGATCGGACGGATCGTAAGTGAACAGCGCAAACCACAGAATCAGCGCCAGCGCGCCGAAAACGTACAGCGCACCCTCGCGTAATGCTCGGTGAACCTGCGCTGACAAACGAGTTTCGGGTTGTTTCGCTTTTGCCGCTCTTGCCATAAAGAAAGTGTTTTCCCTACACTAGTCACAGGACACGCCGCCCTGCATAAAGCCTGCCCGCTTAATCACCCTTGAAAGGAGTCTTCAGGACCGCATTTCAGGGCATTGCGCGGGCAGATCAGTGCATCGTCAATTAACGGATAAATTATACATGAGTGACTTCAAACATTGCCGGGTTCTGATACTGGGCTCCGGGCCGGCGGGCTACTCTGCCGCCATCTACGCAGCCAGGGCGAATCTCGACCCGGTCATCGTTACCGGTATCGAACAAGGCGGACAGCTGATGACCACGACTGGCGTCGACAATTGGCCGGGCGACGTCGAGGGTCTGCAGGGCCCGGATCTGATGGATCGCATGCTGCGGCACGCACAGCGCTTCGACACTGAAATCGTCAATGACCACATCCACACAGCGGATTTGGCGCAACGACCGTTCCGCCTCGATGGCGACTACGGCAGCTACACCTGTGATGCGCTCATTATCAGCACCGGTGCCACGGCCATGTACCTCGGTCTACCGTCGGAGGAGGCGTTCAAAGGTCGCGGTGTTTCCGCCTGCGCGACCTGCGACGGTTTCTTCTATCGCGGCAAGCCGGTCGCCGTTGTCGGCGGCGGTAATACAGCAGTCGAAGAGGCACTGTACCTCAGCAATATCGCCTCGAAAGTCACGCTGGTGCACCGTCGTGACGAACTGCGCGCGGAGAAAATTCTGCAGGACCATTTGTTTGAAAAGGTTAAGGAGGGCAAGGTCGAAATTCAGTGGGATCATGTCGTTGATGAGGTCCTGGGTGATGATGCCGGGGTCAACGGACTGCGCATTCAAAGCACCAAGGACGCGTCGAGAACGACTGACCTGACTCTTGACGGTATCTTCATCGCAATCGGACACAAGCCCAATACCAGTCTGTTCGATGGGCAACTCGACATGAAGAACGGCTACATTATCGTCAAGTCCGGAATTGCCGGCGACGCGACGGCGACCAGCGTGCCGGGCGTCTTTGCCGCCGGGGACGTCGCCGATCAGATCTATCGGCAGGCGATTACGTCAGCCGGCGCGGGCTGCATGGCGGCACTCGATGCGGAAAAATACGTCGATGCTCTGGAAGCGGAAGGTGCCGCGGCAGACGACGCAGCCGCGTAACTCACGGCGCCTTGATGAAGGTCACCGTTCACGACAGCATTTCCGACATCACAGCGGCTGACTGGAATCGGGTTGCAGGGTGCGACTACCCGTTTCTACGCCACGAGTTTCTAAATTCGGCAGAACAGACCGGCTGCGTCGCCCCGGAGCAAGGCTGGACACCACGCCACCTGACGATCGGAAGTCGCGGTCGGGTGCGCGCGGCAATGCCGCTGTATGAGAAATCGCATTCCTGGGGCGAGTTTGTTTTTGACTGGGCCTGGGCCAACGCCTACCAGCAAGCCGGCTTTAGCTATTACCCCAAACTTGTATCGGCCGTGCCCTTCACTCCCGCGCCGTGTCGCAAATTATTGCTGGCCGATCCTCTCGATATTGACGCTGCGCATGCACTGCTTCATGCGGCAATCGATCTTGCGGGCGAGAGTGACTGTTCGTCGCTGCATGTGCTGTTTCCGCATGCGGACGAGATTTCGCTGCTGCAATCGGCGGGCCTGCTCGTCCGCAAGGACTGCCAGTTTCACTGGCACAACAATCAGTACAGTAGTTTCGATGATTTTCTATTGACCTTTAATTCTGCCAAACGCAAAAAAGCGAAACGTGACCGGCGCCGTATCGAGGAACACGGCATCCATTTTCGCCGGCTGAAAGGCGATGAGATGACGGCCACAGACTGGTCGGTTGTTTATGAATTGATCAGTAATACGTTTCTGCAGCGCGGCTCATTGCCGTATTTCAACGAGGCCTTCTTTCGCTCGATCAGCCGCGAGCTTGCCGACAACATCCTCATTATCCTCGCAGAAAAAGACGGCGAGCCAGTTGCGGCTGCCGTCTTCTTCGAAAGCGAACAGGTACTTTACGGTCGCTATTGGGGTAGCAATGGCCACTACGACGCGCTGCACTTCGAGACCTGTTATTACCAGGGCATTGACTATTGCATCGATACCGGGAAACAGATTTTTGAACCGGGCACGCAGGGTGAACACAAAATCAGCCGCGGTTTCTCGCCGGAAACGACCTGGTCCGCCCATTGGCTCGCACACCCCGAGTTTGCCGATGCGATCAGTCGCTACCTCGCCGAGGAGTCACGCCACGTCGATCGCTACATGGATGCAGTGGGCTCGCGGAGTCCGTACAAGGCGAGCGAGGATGAGCTGTGAGTAATTCGCGCATCGCCTGGCTGAGCCCTGGCGATCCGGTTGAATCGTTCCCGCCGCTCGAATCGGCAACGAGCGAACCCGATGGCCTGCTGGCGGCCGGCGGCGACCTCACCGTTGAGCGGCTGCTGTATGCCTATCGCAGCGGGATTTTCCCCTGGTACGACGATGGGCAGCCGTTGTTGTGGTGGTCGCCGGACCCACGCTGCGTCCTCTGTCCCGGGGACCTTCACGTCTCACGGCGTTTGCGGCGCACGCTGCGACAGTCAGGTGCCGTGGTCCGCTTCAATCACGACTTTGGCCAGGTGATTCGAGCCTGTGCAGCACCGAGAGCTTCGCAGCAGGACACGTGGATCACAGTCGATATGATCGCTGCGTTTGAGCAGCTGCATAAGGAAGGGTGGGCCCATTCAATCGAAGTTTGGGAAAATGGCGAGTTATCGGGTGGTCTGTACGGCCTCGCTATCGGGCGTGTGTTCTTCGGCGAGTCAATGTTCAGTCGCGAACCAAACGCATCGAAAATTGCCTTACTGGCCCTGGCGCGCTACCTGCAAGACGGCCAATTCGAACTCCTGGATTGCCAGGTCATTTCGGGTCATCTGCTGAGCCTCGGCGCAACACTCATTCCCCGCACGGAGTTCGCCAGCGCGCTGGCACGGCTCTGCGACCCACCCCATCGATTTGAAAACTGGCCATATGCCCCCATAACTGCTCCCGAGCTGTTGCAGTAACCCAACAGTATTGCATTGCAATACCGGGGCCGTTTCTGCACAATTCGCCAGCCTTTTAGCAGTAGAGAGAATTTAGTACCTTG
>CAZTQL010000090.1:0-9802 GCA_964615665.1 uncultured Woeseiaceae bacterium
GGCACGCAAAGCGATACGGTTCCGATGACGCTCGACGAAGCGTCCGGCGTCTGGAGCGTAACCGGCGACGGTAGCTGGGATCGCATGTATTACCGTTATGCGTTGACCGTTTACTCGCCGTCGGCGCAGGCATTGGTGGCGAACGAGGTCACGGATCCGTATTCGATCAGCCTCTCCGCCAACAGTCTTTATAGCCAGATCGTCAACATGGACGACAACGATCTGAAACCAATTGGCTGGGACACGATGGTGAAACCCGCGCTGGCGGCGCCGGAAGACATCGTGCTCTACGAGACGCACATTCGCGACTTCAGCGTCAACGATCCGCTGATTCAACCGGGTGATCGCGGCAAGTATGCGGCGTTTGCCGATCCGGCAGGAACGGGATGGCAGCATGTTCAGGAGCTCGCGGCCGTGGGCCTGACGCACATGCACCTGTTGCCGACCTTCGACATCGCGACGGTGAACGAAATCGAGGCCGAACGTATCGAGCTTACCAATACGGTCGACGAGCTTTGTGCAGCCAATTCGGCAGCGGCAAGCCTGTGCCCGGATGGCCGGACGATTCGTGAGTTGCTGCAAAGCCTGCCGGGCGATTCTGATCAGCAGCAGCAGATCTCGGCCTGGATGAAGAGCCTCGACGGCTTCAACTGGGGCTACGATCCGTTCCACTACAACGCGCCGGAAGGCAGCTACGCGTCCGATCCTCAAGGGACGCAGCGCATCCTTGAGTTCCGCACCATGGTGCAGGGACTGAACGATGCCGGTCTTCGAACGGTCATGGACGTGGTGTACAACCACACCAATGCATCAGGCCAGAACCAGAAGTCCGTGCTCGACAAGGTCGTTCCGGGCTACTACCACCGCCTGAACGATACGACCGGCGATGTGCTCCGGGACTCCTGCTGTGACGACACGGCGGCCGAGTTCGCAATGATGGAGAAACTCCTGATCGACTCGACGCTGTTCTGGACGAAGGCGTACAAGATCGATGGCTTCCGCTTCGATCTGATGAGCTTCCATCCGAAGTCCACGATGCAGAAGCTGCGTGCGGATCTCGATGCACTTACCGTCGGGAACGACGGCGTGGATGGCGCCACGGTCTTTGTCTACGGCGAGGCCTGGAACTTCGGTACCGTCGGCAATGACACGCGCTTTGTCCAGTCGATCCAGAAGAACCTGGGTGGTACCGGTATCGGCAGTTTCAATGACCGCCTGCGCGATTCGGTTCGTGGCGGCGGGCCATTCGACAGCGGGGAAGCCCACATTACAACGCAAGGCTTCATCAGCGGTCGCTTCTACGATCCGAATGCGAACAACTCGGGCGCTGATAGCGAAAAGAACGACTTGCTCGCGAAAGCCGACAACATCCGTGTCTGGCTCGCCGGCGGCCTGGCGGACTTCCCGCTGGTCGATGCGTCGGGTGCCGACGTAGTCGGTAACGACATCAACTACGCGGGCCAGGACTCCGGCTATACGCAGGATCCCCAGGAAGCGATCAACTACATCGGCAAGCACGATAACGAGACTTTCTGGGATATGAGCGCGTACAAGCACCCGACAGGAACGAGCACGGCGGACCGGGTGCGCGCGCACAACGTGGGCAACTCGATCATCCTGCTGGCGCAAGGCATTCCATTCGTTCACGCCGGGCAGGATCTGTTGCGCTCGAAATCGATGGATCGAAACTCCTTCGATTCAGGCGACTGGCCCAACGAGCTCGACTTTTCGGGCGCCGATACGAAGTTCCGAAAGGGCCTGCCTTCGAACCAGGAAAGCGGCGGCAACTGGACGCAGATTCAGCAGATCTTCGCTGACGTAACGACGGAGCCGGGCGCTGGTGACATCCAGGCGGCATCGGATGCTTTCCGTGGGTTCCTCGCCATTCGCAAGAGTTCGCCGCTATTCAGGCTGCGCACGGGTGACGAGGTCAAGCAGCGTCTGGACTTTTACAACATGGGGCCGGATCAGATCCCGGGTGTCATCGTCATGGGTCTGGACGGCTGCGTGACCGCTGCCGTCAATGATGCCAACTTCGGCAACATCCTGACCGTGTTCAACGCAACGGATGAAGAGCAGACCGTTGCTCTCTTCACCGACGAGACATGGACGCTGCATCCGGTGCTGCTGGCGTCGTCAGATACCGTCGTGCAAACCGCGACGCACGACACCAATGGCTTTACGGTGCCGGCACGCACGACGGCTGTGTTTGTGCAGGCGCAGAGCGGTGGAGCATGTGCCGTTGGTGCGCAGTTCGATTCGGTCACGGCTTATGTTCGCGGTGGTTTCACCGATTGGGGTTTGACAGCGCCGCTGAGTCAGGTTGGTACCACACCGGTCTACGAGGCGAACATCAGCGTTACGGCGGGTAGCTACGAGTACAAGGTTGCTGCCGAAGACTGGGCCTCCGTCAACTGTGGCGGTCCGGAAGACGCCAGTCCGTTACTCAACACGCCGGTCGATGCGACTACGGAACTGGAATGCGGTGTGAACCCGTCCAACCTGGCGCTTGATGTGGCGGCCGACGGCGACTTCAAGTTCTCTTTGGACACAACATTGCTGACAACGCCCAGTATCTCGATTGCGGCAGCAGCGGGTAACGGGTTTGCCAGCGACACGGCGCTGATTCGCGGTGGTTTCAACGACTGGGGGAACACTAGTCCGACGACGGCCGTTGGCCCACAGACGCTGGAGGCTACGCTCCCGATAACGGCCGGCAGCTACGAGTTCAAAGTGGCCTCTGACGACTGGGCGACGATTAACTGCGGCGGACCGAATGGCGGTGCGGTGATGCCGGTTTCGCTCGCTACTGCGACGACGCTAAGTTGTAATGCGAACCCGGCCAATCTCAGCGTGAGCTTCGCGTCGGATGGCGACTACACGTTCAGCCTCGACAATCTCGACGCGGGCAATCCGGTCCTGAGTGTCAGCGCGGCGAGCGGTGCGGTCAGTTCCGGGGTGTCGTTCTTCATCCGTGGCGGATTCAATGACTGGGGTACGGCGAACGAACTCGCATCGGGTGGCGCAGATGTTTACCAGGCCGTCATACCGGTAACGGCGGGGACCTACGAATTCAAAGTAGCGGCCGACGACTGGGCGACCGTCAACTGCGGTGGGGCGGCGAACATGCCGGCGGTCGCATTGTCGACGCCGACGGTGCTGTCCTGCGGTGCGAATCCGGGCAATCTTGGCATTACCTTCGATGCTGATGGCAATGTGACGTTTAGTCTCGATGGTGCCAACCAGAACAATCCGACCTTGACGGTAACGCCCTGAGGTTTGCAGGTTCAGAGCCGGCCGGGACATGAAGTCCCGGCCGGCTCTTTCTTTTCATTGAGCTGCTGTAACCGGCAGCTACTGCGCGCGGCCACCGCATGAGCACAGCACGCAACTCCCCCACAAAAAGCATTCTCTTTACGCTGATCGCATTGTCGTTGCCGATCGTCGTACTGGTGCTCATCGAGATTGCCCTGCGCCTGGGCGGCGTCGCCGTGCCGGCGCCGTTGTTCATCGACGAGCCTAACAACCCGGACTATCGACTCGCCAACCCCAACGTCGTCCTGCGCTACTTTGCAAAGCCTGAGCAGGCGCCGGGCGTACAGATAGAGACGGGGTTCTTCTTAAAAGAAAAACCGGCTAACGGGCTGCGTATCGTTGTTCAGGGCGGCTCGACTGCAGCCGGGTTTCCCTATGGTTTGGGCGCGTCGCCAGCAGGAATGCTGGAACGACGGCTGAAACGCAGCTTCCCGCATCGCCAGGTCGAAGTCATCAACACGGCGATGTCGGCGGTCAACAGCTACACACTGCTCGACTTCGTCGATGAGATTATCGCGATAGATCCGGACCTGGTTGTCGTTTATGCGGGGCATAACGAATACCTCGGTCTCTTTGGCGTTGGCTCCAGCCTTTCGGTGGCGGCTTCGCTCAGGGTGAGCCGCGCGCACATGGCGCTAAATCGGTTGAGGCTTTACAGGGTGCTGGGCCATCTGTTGGCGCGTACCCAGGACGAAGCACCGGCAGATCGTGATTCCGCGCGCAGCCTGATGGCAAGGGTCGCCGGCAAGCGCTCCATCGCTTACGAAAGTGGGGACTACCGACGCGGCATCGAGCAGTACAAGCACAACGTGGCCGAGCTGGCGCGGCGCTATCGCGACGCCGGCGTTCCGGTTTTCGTCGGTACTCTTGTCGCGAACGAGAGTGACCAGCCACCGTTCGTGAGCGCGCCGCCGTTGTCCAGAGATCTAGGTGGCACCGAAGCGTCCGACCTTGAGCGGCTGCGCGAAGTGGTTAGAACATCGCCCGATTCAGCCGCCGCGTGGTTTGCGCTTGGCAGGGCGCTCGAATCGGCGGGCAAGCTGACGGAAGCGCGCTTCGCTTACCTGCAAGCCAAGGATCGTGACCAGCTGAGGTTCCGGGCACCCGAGGTTTTCAACGAAGTATTGAAAGAGATCACGACCGACAGTAACTCAAGGCTGGTCGACGTGCAGCGAGCGCTGGCGAGCGCATCGCCGACGCGGATCGTCGGTGCGTCGCTGATGCTCGAGCACCTGCACCCGACACTCGACGGTTATTTCCTGATGGCGGATGCGTTTTACGATGCGATCGTCGACTCCGGACTGGTCGGTGAGCCGACGGTAAGAACCGACGACCGAACCGCACGCAGCGAAGTGCCGGTCTCAGGGCTTGACCGCGCTTTCGGCGACTACAAGATAATGAAGGTTATCTCCGACTGGCCGTTCAGCGATCCTCCCGTGCAGCGAGAATTGCCGGCAGCGACCACTTATGCGGAAGAACTGGCGCAAGCGTTGTTCCGGCAAACGACGACATGGCCGGATGCGACGCTCAAGCTGCGCGATTATTATCGTCCGCGAGATCCAGATGAACATCGGCGTCTGGCTCTGATCCTCGCCGATGCTTTCCCCTTCATGCCGAACTTGCAGCGCGAAGCCGCTGCTGCGTTGCTACCGGCAGAGCGCCCCCGGGAGGCGTTCAACTATGCCTACCGTGCTGCGACTCGCGAGCCCAATAACGTTGAGTCACTGTTGGTTCTTGCGGAGTGCTTTGCGCGCATGGGTCGTGTCGATGACGCGGGCGAAGTGCTGGATCGGGCGCTGGCGCTGGAGCCGGGCAATACCAGTGCCGCAGAGGCGAAACGCAAGCTCACCGACGACTCCGGTGACGACCCGCCGCGCGACTCAACCTTCCGTTAATGCCGTCAGTCTTTCCATCACCGCGGTGTCGTTCGGGCGCTGCCGAAGCAGCGTCTCGAGTACGCGGCGGGCATCGTCCCGGCGTCCTGTCGCGAGGTAAGCATCGCTCAGTGCAAACGCGCTCTCGCTATCGGTTGGCGCCATGCGAACGGCTTTCGCCAGATAATTCAGTGCGCGTTGCGGCTGCCCGGCCGCCAGCAGCAGACTGCCTGAAACGTAGTGCGGTCTGCTTTCGAACGGGAACGCGTTGGCCAAATTAATCGCGACTTTGGCGGCCTGATCGAACCGGCCAACGTTTTGATAATGCGCCAGTGCCTGCTGCATCGCCTGCTGCCAGCCGATCTTGCCGAAAAACCAGGCCTGCGCAATCTGTTCTACCGGGTCGCGAGGTGGTTCAATGACGACCGGCTGATGCTGCTCCTGAAACGGCCAGTCGGATTTGAGATAGCGCAGCCGATAGCCGGCGGCGAGATCGTCAATCTCCGTGACAGGTATTTCCTGCCAGGCGGTCGCCCGGTCGGGACCCTCGTTCCAGCTCGGCTCGCCGGGCTGGCGGATCAACGAGTGAAAGTACGCATCGGCGAGCAGAAAATAGCCGCGCAGATTAGGATGCAAGTGCTCCAGCATCAGGCTGTTGCCGATGACACCGTTGCGCGAGGCGCTGGCCAGCGCGGCATCAACTTCGACCACAGTAGCCCCGGTGGCCGCCGCCACGTCACGAATGACGCGGTTCATTTCGGTAGGTGCGCGAAAGCGCAAGGCATCGAGGTCGCGCGCCCAGCGATAGCCGTCCCGGGCCTCGGCTGTACTGCCGGCTCTCTCGAGTTGTTGGGCAATTGTGAAAAAACCGTCGGCGGTATTCTCACCGGGCCCGGGCCCGGCGCCCGGGCTCAGCTCACGCAATGCCGCGAGACTGTATTCATTGCCCGCTTCGCTAATAAACGGGGGCTGACCATTCTCATTCGAGGCGAGTGATCCGATCATTACGGGGACGCCCGCGTCGGCGTAGCGTCCGAGCAGTGACATCAGATTGTAAGAGAACTGCTCAATTCCGGCATCGTACACGGGCGACCCATAGGCTATGGCTCGATCGCGGGCGATGCGCGCCATCAACGTTCCACTCTTTTGCGCCTCGCTGTCAGGCGCCGGCGTCATAGCGCCATAAGCTCGCTGCATGGCCCGGAACAGGTGCGAGCGGCGAAGGTTCAGAAAGAGCCGTGTATATGCAGGCGAGCGACCGGCGCCGAAAGCAGATCCCACGCCAAGTACACCGAGATACTCGTTGTGACCCGCATAGATGAGTACCGCGTCCGGATCGATTGCGATGATTTCATCGGCAAAGTCCAGAAGCGCGTAGGAATTGATGGCCGACATCGCCGTCGAAATCACCTCGATTTCGCGATCCGGTTCGCTGCGCTTGAGACGCTGGCCGAGCATGCCGCCAAGCGACGCCCACTTGCCGTAGGGGAAGCCGGCAGCGCTGGAGCCTCCCTGCACGATGACTCGAAAGACGTCCGCACTCTTGTCCTTTTTGAAAAAGGTTGTGTCGATGCTGACGCGGGGCGCGCGCGATGAATGAATAAAAAACCGATTGATCACCGCTTCGTTCGGCCTGAGATAGCCCGGCGGTCCGTCAACGAACAGCGGCTCGACCGGCGCCAGCCCAAGCAACCTTACCGACCCCTCCAGCAGACCGAAGAAGGTGATCGGGAGCAACAGCGCGATGAGGTAGAATGCGACTGGCGAACGGCCAGAGCCGCGTTTGTTATCTGGCTTGCTCATCAGGATGGATTGCAGTCTGCAGAGGCTCCGATGATACTCTCGCTCAACGCGCTTTTGCGTAGAATAACACGGCCTCCATGACACGTATTCTCGGTATCTCCGCCTACTACCACGACAGTGCCGCCGCGCTGATCGAGGACGGCATCATCACTACTGCCGTTCAGGAAGAACGTTTCAGTCGCGTCAAGCACGATGCGAGCTTCCCGTCTGCGGCGATCGCGGAATGCCTGCGCCACTCGGGCATCGAACTGAAGGACGTCGACTACGTCGTATTCTACGACAAGCCGCTTTTGAAATTCGAGCGCCTGCTGGAAACTTATCTTTCAGTCGCCCCACGCGGAATTCGTTCCTTCATCGCCGCGATGCCAATATGGCTTCGCGAAAAACTGTTTCTGAAACAGATGTTGCGGCGCGAGCTTGCCGAGCTCGGCGGGTTGTCGAAAGAGGAGCTGCCGAGACTGATGTTTTCGCAACATCATCTTTCGCATGCAGCGTCCGCATTCTTTGCAAGTCCTTATTCGAATGCCGCCGTGCTGTGCCTCGACGGCGTCGGCGAGTGGGCAACAACCTCGGCCTGGCAAGGCACCGACAATCGCCTCGATGGTCTATGGGAGCTGCAGTTTCCGCATTCCCTCGGACTGCTGTATTCGGCGTTCACCTACTACTGTGGCTTCCAGGTGAATTCGGGTGAATACAAGCTGATGGGCCTCGCTCCCTACGGCGAGCCGAAGTTCGCCAACCAAATTCGCGAACATTTAATCGACATAAAACCCGACGGCACGTTTCGCCTTGATATGGACTATTTCGACTACGCTCAGGGACTCAGGATGACCAGCGAACGTTTTCACCGCCTGTTCGGAAAACCGCCGCGCGAGCCGGAGTCCGCACTGGACCAGCATTACATGGATGTGGCGAGTTCTATTCAACAGGTAACCGAAGACATCGTGCTCGCGCTTGCCAGCACACTGCAGCATGAGACCGGTGAGCGGAACTTGTGCATGGCTGGCGGCGTGGCGCTGAACTGCGTCGCCAATGGCCGGGTGTTACGCGAAAGTGGTTTCGAGTCGCTCTGGATTCAGCCCGCGGCCGGCGACGCGGGCGGTGCGCTGGGGGCGGCCCTTGGACTCTGGCACGAATACCTGGCGAAGCCGCGTACTCCGCAGGAACCCGATGGAATGAGCGGCTCGCTGCTGGGACCAGAATATGCGGTCGCCGACATGCGCGCCGCGGCAACGGCAGAGGGCCTCACGATAAACGAACTAGACGATGATGCGCTTGCCGAAGAAGTCGCCGGTCGCATCGACGACGGCGAGGTCATCGGCTGGTTCCAGGGGCGAATGGAGTTCGGTCCGCGCGCGCTCGGTGCACGCTCGATCATCGGTGATCCGCGATCCTCCGAGATGCAGTCGCGGATCAACCTGAAGATCAAATTTCGCGAGTCGTTCCGACCGTTCGCACCGGCAGTGCTTGAAGAGCGCTGCGTCGATTGGTTCGACCTCGACGTGCCGAGTCCGTACATGCTGCTGGTTGCTCCTGTTGCGGAGTCAAAGCGAACAAATGAGCCCGCGAACGGGGACGGACTCGAGCGACTGAAAGTGCGGCGCTCCGATATTGCCGCGGTGACACATGTCGACTATTCCGCGCGTGTGCAAACCGTCGACGGGCGCTGGAACCCCAAATTTCGCGACCTCCTCGCGGCTTTCGAGAAACGCACGGGTGTTCCGGTGCTGGTCAATACCTCGTTCAACATCCGCGGCGAGCCCATTGTCTGTACGCCCAGCGATGCTGTGCGCTGCTTTCTGAAAACCGGTATGGACACGCTGGTGCTGGGTAACCTGGTCATCAGCCGACGCGCGGCAAGTGTATGAAGAAGAGGCTGACGCAAAAGGAGCTGCGGCATTTCGGCTTCACGCTCGCCGGCGCCATTGCCCTGGTGTTCGGCCTGATTCTGCCCTGGCCGTTCGACAACGGTTACCCACTGTGGCCGTGGTACACGGCCGGCGCTATTTTGCTGCCGGCCATGCTAGTGCCGCGTGCGCTTGCGTCGGTTTACGCGGTATGGCGGCCTCTCGCGTTGGCGCTGGGCTATGTGAACACGAGAATCATTCTCAGCGCGATTTTCTTCCTCATTATCTGGCCGTTCGGTCTGGTGCTGCGCGTCGTGGGCAAGCTACAGTACCGACGGGCCCCTGACCGTAGTGCCGATAGCTACCGGGTCGTTATCTCGAAGCGGAGCGAGCCGGACCATTATGAGAGACCTTTCTAATGCTTGAATTTCTTCAGGATCTTTGGAGCTTTCTTCGCGCCCGCAAAAAGCTCTGGCTGCTGCCGATCGTCCTGATTCTGACCGTGCTCGGCGGCTTGGTTGTGGTGAGCCAGCAGTCAGTTATCGCGTCGTTTATCTACACCTTGTTCTGAGCCGCACGCCAATTATTGCGGCCCATGTGTCCCGAGCGACTGCGAGCCTATATTGGCACCGCAATTGCTTGATTTGGAAGGGTCCGTAATGCACCATGGATGGTCGCAAAGCCGCATTGAAACAACTATGGTAGGCAGGAAACGCCTGAATGCTTTGCGTGATTTGTGAGGGGAAATACGATGACTTCGCAAAACACCCTTAACGCGACCCATCGCGTGAAGCACCGGGTTGCAAGCGAGACGTGTGCGATAGCGATATCGTCACCAACGAAAGCGCTGCGGCCTTTTTTGATTGCCGCAGTCTTGCTGGTGATGGTCGCTTGCGGCGCCGATCCGATATCGCGCGCGACTTCTTCCAGTGAGCCAAGCAGGCCGGTTGCCGTAGAACCACA
>CAZTQL010000091.1:0-9618 GCA_964615665.1 uncultured Woeseiaceae bacterium
ACCAGACGTCTAGATCACTGAAAAATCACCGCCACCCGGCGCACGAAGGGAGCAGCGAGAATCGGTAATATGCTCATGCTCAGGATAAGCAGCCACCCGGCAGTACCAGGATGACTAATCTTCAACACGTCATTTAGCAACGGCATGTAAACCGCCGCAAGTAGCAACAACACACAAGTGGCTACTGCCAACCAGATCCAGACATTGCGCGTAATTTCGTTGACAAAGGGTCTACGAATATTGTCCCGCATGTTGAATACATGCCAGACCTGCGCCAGAGTCAGCGTGCAAAACGATATGGTTACGGCTTGTTCCAGGCTCGTGTCCAGCTGAGCAACTGCGATCGCCATTGCCGCAAGGACGGTCACCGCGATAATGAAACCGTGCAATACAATACGAATCCAGTGTGACCGGGTGAGGAGGGGTTCTGCAAACGGTCGTGGCCGTTTCGTCATCAACTCGGGCGCGCCTTCACCGACGCCAAGGGCCAGTGCAGGGAAAACGTCAGTCACCAGGTTCAGGAACAATATCTGCAGCGGCAACAATGGTAGCGGCGCGCCGGCGATGGTCGCGATGCTCACAATTAGTACTTCGCTGATGTTGCACGAGAGCAGGTAGACAATGAACTTACGAATGTTCTCGTAGATCGCGCGACCCTGCGCGACTGCTTCAACTATGGTTCCAAAGTCGTCGTCCCGTAAAACCATGGCCGCGGCTTCTTTCGCAACCGCCGTGCCGCGTATGCCCATGGCCACACCGATGTCAGCTTTTTTCAATGCAGGGGCGTCGTTGACACCGTCACCGGTCATTGCAACAACCTGATCATGCTTCTGATAGCAATCGATCAGCGCAAGTTTTTGCTCCGGCGAAACGCGCGAGAACACTCGTGCTTCGTCAAGCCGTTCAGCGTGTGCTGATTCGAAGACGGGTTCGAGCGTTGCGCCACCAAGAAACTGATTCGGACCCGCGTCGGAATCTACAATGCCGACCGCGGTTGCGATGTTGCGGGCTGTTGCAGCGTGGTCACCCGTCACCATGATTACCGTGATACCGGCATCACGGCAGCGATGAATGGCGTCGGTTACACCTTTGCGGGCCGGATCTTCGAGACCCACGACACCAAGCAGTGTCAGCTCGCTGCAGGCTTCCTCGTTCACACTCCGTTGTGTTTTCCGCGCAATGGCCAGCGTCCGCAAGCCGCGGCTACCCAGCTCACTGGCTCGGGCCAACCAACTATCGCGATCTGCATCGGATAACGGATTCGGCCCGGTGGATGTCTGTACCGAAGTACAAATAGGCAGCACCGCCTCAGGGGCACCTTTAACAGCGACGAGGACGTCACCTTCATCGGCGTGTAGCGTAGCCATCAACTTCGTGGCGGGGTCGAACGCCAGCTCCCGTAATTCAGGCCGGCGCGTCAGCAATGCCCGTCTTTTGATGTTTCTTTTCTCTGCAGCGTGCAGCAACGCGATCTCGGTCGGGTCGCCAATAGAATGCGATTCGCCGTCGACGTCTGAGTCGATGGATGCATTGCTGCACAGCGATGCCATCGCAAGGAGGTCATCCAGCAGTGCTAACGGCGCACTGCCTGCTTCCGAAAATTCGAGGTCCGTGTCCGCAAGTCTCACCGATGTCACGGTCATGCGGTTTTCTGTCAATGTGCCGGTCTTGTCGGTTAGGATCACACTCGTCGCGCCCAACGTCTCAACCGCCGACAACCTGGCGATTAGCGCGTTCTTTCTTGCCATTCGCCACATACCGCGCGCCAGGGCGATGGTGGCAACAATCGGCAGTCCCTCGGGTATGGCTGCAACCGCAAGTGCAATAGCCACTTCGATTGCCAGGAACGTATCGCGGCCGGACAAAATGCCGGCAACAGCAATAACGACCGCAATCACAAGTACAGCCCAGACGAGTCGCCGCGCCAGCGCATTCAGCCGTTTTTCCAGCGGCGCGTGCTGCCCCTTGGCCTCGCTGACCATCGTGGAGATACGGCCGAGTTCGGTGCTCAGCCCGGTGCAAACCACCACTCCTTTGCCCGTGCCCCGAGTGATCGCGGTTCCTTTGAATAACATGTTCGCCTGTTCCATGATCGGCGTATCCGCTGCGATGATGTCGTTGATTTTCGCTACCGGCATCGATTCGCCAGTGAGCGCCGACTCATCCAACTGCAACTTCGCCGCCTCAATCAAACGAATATCGGCGGACACAATATCGCCGGCCTCGAGCAATACGATGTCGCCTGGCACGAGATCCGCGGCCGAAATCTTCTTCAGCACACCGTCACGCATCACGACGGTTTCTACCTGACCCAAACGACTGAGGGCTTCCATCGAACGAATTGCCCGCAACTCGCTAATGAATCCGATGCTGGCGTTGATAGCAATAACGGCGAAAATTGCCATTCCTTCGACTGGCTCCGAGAACACAATCGCGAGTGCGCCGGCGACGCACAGAAGCAGGATGACAATACTTCTGAACTGATCGGCGACTATATATAAGAGTCTGCGACGCTTTACAGGGCTCAACTGGTTGCGGCCAGACTCATTGCGGCGCGAGACGATCTCTGTGGAGTCCAGTCCTGTCGCCGGATCCACCGTTAATGCATTCAGCACTGAAGCAACATCCTGACTCCATGCGAATTTCGTGGTGTCCACGTCAATTACCTGGGTTATTTTCGACTCGGTAAATCGCACAGTAGCGTTTGGCCGGCGCTGCGGTGCCATGCGCATATTTCCGTCCAAATTTGGTCCGCGGTTTCGGCATAGGTGAAGAGTTGCCGGTCCTCAGCAGAAATTACGCCTTCACTGACAAGAAAATCGGGATCAAATGCCCGCCGCCAGAACGCCTCGTCCACGAGGATTACCGGCAGTGGTTCGATAGTTCCTGTTTGAACCAACGTAAGAGTTTCAAAGAGCTCATCCAGTGTGCCGAAACCGCCGGGGAACGCGACCAGCGCTCTGGCCCGCGCCAGAAAGTGCAACTTGCGAATAGCGAAGTAATGACAAGAGAAGGCCAGGTCCTCGGAAATATAGGAGTTCGGATACTGCTCATGAGGTAACGTGATATTCAAGCCGATACTTTTGGAGCCAACATCGTACGCGCCGCGATTTGCGGCCTCCATAATGCCGGGTCCGCCACCTGTCATGATCGTGACTCTCGTATCATCGGGCCCCTCACCCGATTTCGCGACAAGTGCCGAGAAGTCCCTGGCTACCGTGTAGTAGCTGCTCTTCGCCAGGATACGCTCAGCAATTCGTATTTCCTCCATCAAGTCGGCGTTGCCAGGCGTTTCTTCTAGTGCAGCGCGAAGTTCATTAACGTGTTCCCTGGCGACGACAGGGTCCGGTATTCGTGTGCTGCCAAATACGACAATGGTTTGCTCAATGCCCCGGCGTCGTAAGTTGATTTCAATCTTCAGGTAGTCGAGCTGCAGGCGGGCGCCGCGAACGTCATCGTCATCGAGAAAATCGATATCACGATCGGCCCTGCGATAGGCGGGGCTTTGAAGAATTTCACGAATTCTGCGTAAAGCTCCCGGATCTTTCTCGGTCATCGCACCACCTTACTCTTGGCCAATATCAACTAGTTGCCCATGTTGGGCAATGGTGACTGGCGCGTTGAATTTCTCCCGCAACTTATTGGCTAGCGGAACTTGCGAGCGCTCCTCACCGTGCACAAGGTAGACGGGTGGATGGTCATCAAAGGCACCATACCAATCGAGGAGGTCGGCCTGATCCGCGTGCGCCGACAGTCCACCGATAGTATGCACCTGTGCACGAACCCGGTAGTACTCGCCCCACAGGCGGATTTTATCGGCGCCGTCTACTATGCGGCGGCCCAGGGTGCCGTGGGCCTGGTAGCCAACGATGACAAGGTGACACTCGGGACGCCAGATGTTGTTTTTCAAGTGATGATGAATGCGCCCACCACTGCACATTCCGCTGCCGGCGATAATTATCGCCCCGGACTGTATCGGGTTGATCGTCATCGACTCTTCGGTCGAGCGTGTCATATAGATGTTCGGTAGATTGGGCTGATTCGAGCCTGGTTTGAATATTTGAGCGCTGTAGAGGTTTCTAAAACGTGCGTAGGTATTCGTTGCCTCAATCCCCATCGGGCTATCGATAAAGATCTTCCATTGGTCGAGACCCCACTCCTTTTCGTTCTTCGACATCAGGTAGAGTAAATCTTGCGTTCGGCCTACCGTAAATGCCGGAATCAGGATATTGCCCTGCGCTGCGCGGGCATTAATAAAGAGCTCCGTCAATTCCTCGACGGTGGCATCAAAAGCACGGTGCAAACGGTCACCATAGGTGCTTTCCATCATCACAACGTCGGCTTTCTTGAGTCGTACGGGCGGGTCCATCACCGGAGCATCGCGGTATCCAAGGTCGCCGCTGAATACCAGAGTTCGCTCACAGCCGTTTTCAGTGCATGTCAGCTCAACAATTGACGAACCGAGAATGTGCCCCGCGTCGTGCAACGTGAGTGAGAGGCCAGGCAATATTTCCGTTGGCTCCTCGTAGTCAATGCCGTCGATTTGCGGCAGACATTGCTCCGCATCGGCGCGCGTATATAAAGCCTCCAGTTGCGGTTTGCCGCTCTTTTTTCGCTTCTTATTCGCCCACTGGACGTCTTTTTCATTAATATAGCCAGAGTCCGGCAACATGATCTCGCACAGCGCCTTACTGGCATGTTGGGTGTAGATTGGCCCCGTGTATCCGCGCTTAACAAGCAGCGGCAGCCGTCCGGAGTGATCTATGTGCGCATGGCTGACGACCACGGCATCTATATCCTTGATGGCGACGGGAAACGGATCTCGGTTGTTCGCCTCCTCGGCGCGCCCGCCCTGTATCAGGCCACACTCCAGTAAAACCGTGTGTCTGTCTGTTCGGAACACGTACAGGGAACCGGTCACCTGTTCCGTCGCACCAAAAAACTGAATCGTAAAAGTCATCGGAAGCTGCTACCTGTTGTTACCCCCGTGATCCTACAATCTTTGCTTCCTCGGGCTACATCAATACGTGCATTCCAGTCTTGTGCTTGCCCGAACAGCATTTCATATTACAAACGGGAAAATAGCTTTCAGGAGGCCATCGTGACCGCGCAGGCTGTAAGTAGTGACAAGTTCTTTTGGGTGGTGGTGGCCGACGAATCCAAAGCCATCGTGTATGCCCACGATTCCAGGAGCGGACCGCTATACGAGGTACTTTCGCTTGACAATAAGGCGGCCCGGATGAAAACGGAGCAACTCATCAGTGACAGCGGTGGTCGCAGTTTTGATAGCAAAGGGATGGGTCGGCATACGCTGACCAAGGAAAAGGCCGATCCCAAAAAGCATGCAGCGTCGATATTCGCCAAGCAAATTTCTGAGCGCATCGGAAAGGTGATGCACGATGGCAGTTGCCGCGGGTTTGCATTGGTGGCTGCGCCGCGGTTTCTGGGTGTGCTTCGCGACGCCGTTTCTGTCGCGACAACCGCAAAGCCTTACGCGACCGTAGACAAGGAAGTGGTCGGTCAGGACACAGCAGTTATCGAGAAGTTGCTGGCAAACCAGAGAGCCTGATAAAAGCTCATTCTGCGGACGGGCTGGAAGAAAAACCAGTCCACTGCGCCCATGCTCTTTCCGGATTCTTTGACGACCTGCTGGACGGCTGCGTGCGCGGCGGGACGTACGGCCCACTCTTCAGCGTGGGATAATAACTTCCGCCCCGTCAGTTTCGCTGCAAGCTTGTCATCCGCTAAAGGAAAGATGAACATTCATCCTGTAAGGACAGAGAAAGATTATAGAAAATCGCTAGAGCCATTTCTTGGTGGTCGTAGCAGGGTTTCCGAAGTTCTGAACAGAAAACGAAATCTGTCGATGCGCCAGATTCGAAAGTTACACGATGGGCTCAGTATTCCACTTGAGAACTTGATCGGAGCAGGTTGAACGAATGGCCAGTGCTCTTCGACGTACCGCCGCCAACAAGTCTTGTATTCGATGAGTCTCGAGCCAGAGACTGTCCAAGACGCCAAATCATTCTGTCATCGTCGATCTGGTAGCATTTCGAATGGATAAATAAGCGCAAAGAACGCCATGGCCGAATCTTCAAAAATGAGTATCAATATGCTTGCCAGCTTCGTGAGAAAGTACCGACGATCGATCGGGATAGCCGGCGCCGTCCTTACCCTTTACGCGCTTGTCGGTTTTTTCCTCGCGCCGTGGCTCGTCAAGAAGAATGCCATTGAAGTCGTCGCCGACACATTTGGCGCCGAGCTCAAGCTCGAGAAAGTTGCCGTTAACCCGTTTGTATTGAGCCTGCGGGTTGATGGCATCGAACTGAAAGATCCATCGAGCGCGCCGTTCCTGCGCGTTCAGCAGGTATTCGTGAATTTTCAGTCGAGTTCGTTGTTCCGCTGGGCATGGACATTCGAGGAAGTTCGGATCGATGCCCCCGAGGCATTCCTGGCCCGCGCGGGCGATGGCCAACTGAATGCCGGTTTCCTGGCGCCACAACGCCTCGAGCCACCCGCCACCGAAGAACAGGAAGTAACCGCATCGGAGCCGCTGCGGCTGCTGATCTTTGACTTCGCGATCAACGAAAGCGTGATCAACTGGAGCGACGAGGTACCCGTCGATCCGGTCGTGACGCGCTTCGGTCCGGTCAATATTGCTATCGCCGAACTCAATACCCTGCCTGACCGCGTCGGACAACAGGATGTCGTCATCACGACGGAAACGAACGGCACACTGGCCTGGAGCGGTAGTCTGAATCTTAATCCGCTGATGTCGGAAGGGCACGCGTCGGTAAAGGGGTCGCACTTTCCGTTGGCTTCTGCTTATCTAAAGCACGAAACAGGGTTCGACGTTGTCGGTGGCATAGTCGACCTCGAATTGGATTACGGAATCTCGCTGCGTGACGATGGGGAATTCGACGCGCGCATTGCCAGCTTCAATTTGTCTTTTCAAGACGTGCAAATCAGTACGTTCAATCAAGCATTCGAAATCAGCGAGCCCGATCGTGAGGTCTTGCGGCTACCATTGATGAGGCTGACCGGCGGTTCCTTTGATTTGCTGGAACGCAGAGTGTCGGCACAAGCAGTTTCTATCGATGACGCCATCGTCAGCCTGTATCGTGATGATGCTGGCCGGCTAAACATTGTGCCGCCGATCGATAGCACGCCGGCGGTCGAGGACTCCGGCGAAATCCCCGGGGCTGAGTCGGTGCCGACGACAGAGGACACGTGGCTTTTCACGCTGGCCGAGTTCGATATTAACCGCATGGCGTTTGAGCTCGAGGATGACAGCGTCGATCCCGCGGCCAACATCGGCTATCGCTCGCTGGACCTGTCGATACGCGATATCAGTAATAAGCCTGCCACCGTATTTCCGACGTCGCTGACGTTGCTCGCCGGCAGTGCGGGTAGCATATCGTTGGATGGCAACATAGGGGTGCTGCCGTCGCCGGATATCAGTCTTGATCTGCGCATCGAGAATCTCGCATTATCCGACGCGCATCCCTACCTGCAGCCGCTGGCGGACGTCAATCTCGATTCCGGCGCGCTGAATTTTTCGGGCAAGCTCGCCAGTTCGGACACGGACCCGCTATTGCTGGAAGGTGATCTGCAGATTGTGGATTTTTTGATTACCGAAACGGATGAGGGATCGCGCCTGGGCAGCTGGACCGCGCTAAATGCGAACAAGCTGACATTGAGCGCCGCAAATCGAAGCCTGGAGATATCGGAGGTTCGCCTGGACGAACCCTACGCCGATATCCTGATTGCCGAGGATGGTAGCGTCAATCTCGGCCGGGTTCAAAAAGGCGTTCAGCGGGGTGATGACGATGACGCGCCTGGCGATACCGGTGCCCCGGAAGCAGAGATCCCGGCGGATGGTGACGAGATCCCGCTGAAGGTCACGGTTGGTCGGGTCGTGATCGCGAACGCGGCCGCCGATTTTGCCGATCTTTCACTGCCTCTGCCGTTCGAAGCAAAGATCGCGGAGCTTAGCGGTGAGGTATCGACGATTGCCACCGCAAGTGCCGAGCCATCAACAGTGTCGCTGGAAGGTAAGGTGGATGAATTCGGTTTCGTGCGAGTCACCGGCTACGCAACGCCAGTTGATCCCTCCGCGAATACCGATATCAAGATCGTATTCGAGAACGTCGAGATGCCGAAATATTCCTCCTACACAATTCCATTCGCTGGCCGCGAGATCGCCAACGGGCGCCTGGACCTTGAGCTCGGCTATAAGGTCATCGCCGGCGAGCTAGAGGGAGAGAACAACGCTGTCCTGCGAGATTTCGAGCTTGGTGACAAGGTCGAACACCCCGGCGCACTTAGTTTGCCGCTCGGTCTCGCGGTCGCGCTGCTGAAGGACGCAGATGGCAGAATCAATATCGAAATGCCGGTTCGGGGCAACGTCGATGACCCGGACTTTAAGTACGGCGGTGCTATTTTGAGAGCGCTCGGCAACCTGATCACGGGAATTGTAGCGTCGCCATTCAGATTGCTGGCCAATCTCGTCGGGGCCGAGTCATCCGAACTTGAATACCTGCAGTTTGCCGATGGTCGATCCGACCTCACGCCGCCGGAGCTTGAGAAGACTGTCAAAGTTGCTGAAGCGCTGGCGATCCGGCCTGAGCTGATGCTGCAATTTGGTGGTGTCGTGGACCGCGAAGCCGACGGTGCAGCGCTCAGAACAGCGTCCTTCGACGCGGAAGTAGAGCGGCGTATCATATCTTTGACGGCTGAGGAGTCGGGCGATGGTATGTATGCCGAACATCGTCTCGAGGCTATCGAGCAGTTGTATCTGGAGTCTGGAATTGCAATAGACGCGCAGGCTAGCCTGGCCGAACTGCGTACCGCGCATACGACAAGCGCTGCGGATGAAACGTCGGAGTCCGAGGAACAGTTTGACGCTCTGGCCTATACAGAAAGCTTGCGCCGTCTCCTTGTTGACCGTCAACCGCTGACCGGGCAGGAGCTGTCAGATTTGGCGGTCGCCCGTGCAAACAACGCAAAGGCGGCGATCATCGGGACGAACCCCGAACTGGAGGCGCGGATCGAGATTGTCGAATCGTCTACCGTTTCACGCAATGATGACGAGGACGTTCGTATGCAAATGTCGCTGACGACGAACGGCGGAGGTAGCTGACGGTGAGTAATTCGGGTAGCGAGTAATTCGGGGTCGAACCGAGGTTTATTGAGGAAACTGCGGTTCGACCCCGGTTTCGAGTGATACCATCTCCGCCCGTTCACTCCGGACCTCCAGACAAATGTTCGAACAACTCGGCTCGATTCACCCGCTTCTGCCGCCCGTCGTCGGCGTACTGGCGCTGCTTGCGGGCGCGGTCATCATCAACCTGATCGGCAAACGCCTGCTGGTTGGCACTGTCCGCGCGTTCGCCAAGCGATCCAGCGTCACGTGGGATGACGCGCTGGTCACACACAATGTCTTCGGTCGTCTCGTGCAGGTGGTGCCGGCGCTGATTGTATTTGTCGGCGTGCCGTTTGTCCCCGGCCTGCCGGAAGGCGTTGTGCAGCTTATGCGTAATGTCGCGATGGGCTACATGGTGTTGATGTTGACGCTTGCGCTGACGGCCATGCTCAGCGCAGCAAACACGATCTACT
>CAZTQL010000092.1:0-9594 GCA_964615665.1 uncultured Woeseiaceae bacterium
CTTCGGTGCCCGGTAAGCAATGGCGCGCGCCTGAAAAGCGTATTCAATCGTACCGATCATCCACAGGAAGTAGCCCACCAGTTCAATAAACTCCTCGACGGCCAGCTTGATCACGCGTTGATAAGCGTCAGCAAGGATCGACTGCCAAAGCGGTTCGTGTCCGACCAGCGGAATGAAGGCAAACAGGACGATGGCACCGGCAAACAACAACGTGAGCCCCGGCGACGGCCAGACACGTGCCAGCGCGATCTGCAATCGCTTCAAATGCCGCAGGACATACGCAATTAACAGCGCCCCGAATATAGCGACAAGCACCTGCCAGAAATTGTCCACAACGAAGCGGTCGAGAAAATAATCGGACTCACGCACGAGGAAGATCAGCGCCATCCCGCCCAACGTAAATGCGATGGGGCGCTGCGACGGACAGTATTGCGCCACCCAGCCCATGATCAGGCCGCAAACGACAAGGATGATGGCCTGAATGATCTCCACCGGCGAAAACTCGCTGGTACCGAAAACGTCGGTCGGGTTGAGTATGACGTGTAGTTTGAGGCTGCCGGGTGCGGCAATCTCCATCTGGGTCAGCGCCCATGTCACTAACGCGACGGCGACGAAGTAGATGAGATAGCGGAACCAGATCATACGAAACTATACACTGGCGCAGCGGCATCAGGCCCGCATGGCAAAGTTCACATCGCCGAGTTCGCTAATAAGCCCATGATTAATAAGGAACTGACGGGCATCTTCGGCATCCTTCTCGAACCATGCCGATGTGCTTCCCAGCCTAAAACTGTAGCCCCAATCATCCATATCCTCCATGAGTCGCTGACGCCCGACACCGTCAATGTGATCGGCCAGCAATACCTGCAGATAGCACACCGCGGACTCCTCGAGATCGTCACCACCGGCATCCCGATGCAAGACTGCGCGGCGCTGCCCGGTCATGCAGATGACATGACTGCTTTCGTGCAGGATGGAGTGAATGGGCGTATCGCCACACGCGTAGATCGTGTCCCCGCTAATGCCGGCTTCCGGCGCACCCCAGTAACTGGCCGGCACGGGTGCACCATCGGCGACAATCACCAGCTGCAAACAATAGCGCTGTAAAACTTCTTTTAATGTGTCGACCGGCAGGTCGTCAACGGTCAGTATTTTATTGTGGTGCGGCGCGGTCACTCGACGTCTAGAGTGTTGCGATCTGCTTCAGCACGATGCGCACGAGATCCTCAACTATGGCCTCGCGAAGCAGTTCTTCTTCACGCGCTTTGCCAAGCACCAATAGCGAGTCGTACGTGTAGTCTCGCGTTACCGTCAAAGTCTGCGATTGCAACAGGTTGCGCACACCGTCATCGATGCCGTACTGAATCGTGTAATAAACCTCGTACTCGGTCGGCACGTTGCGAGCGGACACGGATAGAACCCGTTGATCCGTTTCATCGAATGTAATCGACAAGGTTGCAGTGGACGCCGCCGCACTATCGACTATAGCAACGCCAGCGGTCTTCAACTGCTCGCGCAGCGCACGATAAAACTGGCTGTTTTGATCATCAATGCTGATGTAAGTGCGCGCCATTTCGGGCGGGATCGTCAATGCACCTTGCATCTGGAAGCCACAGCCGGCAACCAGAAGGGTGACAAGCATGACAAACCTAGACAACGATATTGACCAGTCGACCAGGAACGACGATCACTTTGCGGATGTCATTGCCGTCGATGAATCGCTGTACATTTTCATCGGCCAGGGCCAGCGCCTCGACGGCAGGCTTGTCGGCATCTGCCGGCACGGACAAGCGTGCTCGCAGCTTGCCGTTAACCTGTACGACGATCTCGATTCGATCAGCTTCCAGCGCCGCCTCATCAACCTCGGGCCAGGCCTGATCGATCAGCGGCGTCTGGTGGCCAAGCTGCTGCCAAAGCGCGTGACAGATATGCGGCACGATCGGCGATAACATCAGAACCACTGCTTCCAGCGCCTCACGCGCGACGGCGCGGCCTTCGTCAGAGGCATCGTCGAGCTTGTTAATGGCGTTCAGTAATTCCATCGCTGCGGCGATGGCCGTATTGAAACTGCTACGGCGACCCAGGTCGTCGCTGATCTTCGCGATCGTCTGGTGCGTCTTGCGACGCAGCTCCTTTTGCGCATCACTAAGACCGCTGGCGTCTACCGCCGCGGCGGACCCGGCGTCCGCATGCTCGATGACCGCATTCCAGAAGCGCTTGAGGAAGCGAAAGCTGCCCTGCACGCCATCGTCCGACCACTCCAGGGACTGCTCCGGTGGCGCGGCAAACATCATGAAGAGTCGCACCGTATCGGCGCCGTATTCGGCAATCAGCTGCTGCGGATCGACCGTGTTGCCCTTGGCTTTGGACATTTTGGCGCCGTCTTTCAGCACCATGCCCTGCGTCAACAGGTTGGTGAACGGCTCGGAAACCGTGGTCAGCCCCTCGTCGCGCATGACACGTTGAAAAAACCGCGAATACAGTAAGTGCAGAATGGCATGCTCGATACCGCCCGTGTATTGATCGACGGGCGTCCAGTATTCGGCGCGCTGATCGAGCATGGCCCGGTCGTTATCGGGACAGGCATAGCGAGCGAAGTACCACGATGACTCTATGAATGTGTCGAACGTGTCAGTCTCGCGACGCGCGGGCTTGCCGCAATTCGGGCACGCCGCCTCATAGAATTCCGGCATGTCGCGCAATGGCGAGCCAACGCCGGTAAATTCGACGTCTTCCGGCAAGATGACAGGCAGCTGCTCTTCGGGTACCGGCACCGCGCCACAGTCGTCGCAATAAATGATGGGTATCGGCGTACCCCAGTAGCGTTGCCGTGAGACGCCCCAGTCGCGCAGTCGATAGTTGACTGTTCGGCGACCGCGGCCGGTTGCTTCAAAATGATCGGCAATCGCATTGAGGGCGCCATCGAAATCGAGCCCATCGTACTCACCGGAATTGACCAGCACGCCCTTGTCGACAAAAACCGCTTCCTGAATATCGATCTCGGTGCCGTCGTCAGGAGCAATGACCTGCTTGATCGGGATACCGTGCTTTTTCGCAAACTCCCAATCGCGGGCATCATGCCCTGGTACAGCCATAACTGCGCCCGTGCCATAACTCATCAAGACGAAGTTCGCGACCCAGAGCGGCACCTCTTCACCCGTCAGAGGATGAATCGCGTTGATACCGAGCGGCATGCCCTTCTTTTCCATGGTCTCGAGCGTCGCTTCGGCCGCATCGGTCTTCTTGCACTCTTCGACGAATGCCGCGATGTCGGCGTTGTGCTGCGCGACTTTGGTGGCTAACGGATGCTCCGCCGCGACGGCCATATAGGTAACGCCCATCAGCGTATCGGGCCGCGTTGTATAAACCGTTAGCGGATTTTCCTCGTCGGCGACGTCGAACGACAATTCCACGCCCTCGGAGCGGCCGATCCAGTTGCGTTGCATCGTCTTGACCGAGTCCGGCCATCCCGGCATACGATCGAGCTCGTCAAGCAGCTCATCAGCGTAGGCCGTGATTTTCATAAACCATTGCGGGATTTCACGCCTTTCAACGAGCGCATCGGAGCGCCAGCCACGTCCGTCGATCACCTGCTCGTTTGCGAGTACGGTTTGATCAACCGGGTCCCAGTTGACTACCGAATTCTTACGGTAGACCAGCCCTTTCTTGAACATCCGCGTAAACAGCCACTGCTCCCAGCGGTAATACTCGGGCCGGCAGGTGGTGACTTCGCGCGCCCAGTCGTACGCGTAGCCCAATCGCTTGAGTTGCACACGCATGTCTGCAATGTTGTCGTAAGTCCATTCGGCGGGCGGCACGCCGCGCTGAATAGCTGCATTCTCGGCTGGCATACCGAAGGCATCCCAGCCCATCGGCTGCAGCACATGCTTACCCTGCATGCGTTGAAAGCGCGCGATGACGTCGCTGATCGTGAATACCCGGACATGCCCCATATGGAGCTTGCCGCTCGGGTAGGGGAACATCGTCAGACAGTAAAATTTCTCTTTCTGCGGGTCTTCTGTAACTTCAAAACAGCGCGCTTCAGCCCAGTGGTCCTGTGCGCTTTGCTCGACGATTTCGGGTTTATACGGACTGCTCATCGGTGTCGCTTTGTTGTCGGCTGCCGAAAAGCGCAAGCCTACAGCAACAGGCCGCAATTCGCAGCAGCCGGAAAGGCCTCGCGGTGGCTACAGGCTGCCGCGACTGCGCAGCCAGAATACGCCGATGATGAGCAGGCACAGCCCGATGACGACCCGGTTGCCGGTCGCCGCATACGGTGTCAGCCCATGCCGAGGCTGGACCTCTGATGTCATGACCTCCGGTTCAAACTGCGACCCTGTTTGCAACAACTTGCCGTTGGCTCCAATGAACGCGCTGATACCAGTATTGGTCGAACGAATCACGAAACGACCGACTTCGAGCGCCCGCATACGTGCGATCTCCAGGTGTTGATGGGGCGCAATGGAATCGCCAAACCAGGCGTCATTGCTGACATTGATGAGCAAACTTGCCTCCGGCAGAGCGTATAACTGCTCGGCGCCGTAGGAGTCCTCGTAACAGATCGCGACCGCCAGCTTCGCCCCGTTACGTGCCACCAACAGCGGCTGCGTCTCAGCTCCAGCGGCGAGATCAGCGTGCGGCAGGTTTTGCATTTTCATCCACTCGCGCACGCCGTCCGGCACCGGGAAATACTCGCCGAATGGCACGAGATGCCGCTTGCGGTAAGACTGCCGCTCTTCGCCGCCAACAAGGAAGACGCTATTAAAAATGCGACCTGCCGCGTCGCCCTCGGAGCCACGCTCCAGAATGCCGAACAGGATGCTTTGCCCGTTGCGATACGCCACCTGTTCCATGGCGACGATGAAAGACTCAACGCGATCATTGACCGATGGAATTGCAACTTCCGGCCATACGACGATCTGGCTGTCTGGAACTGTCGCCGTCGAACGAGCATAGAACTGCATGATCGGCAGCAGCTGATCCGGTTGCCATTTCTTGTCCTGGGACACGCCTGCCTGAACGATCGTACTGCTGATCGGCGGACCAGCCGGTTCCGTCCATTCGCTACTCTGCAACCATGCCCCAACCAGCCAGGGCAGCGCGATAATTACGAGTCCGGCGGCGCGCAACTTGCCTGTCGACAAAATCGCTACAAGCAGCGCCGTCGCGCTGATCATCAACATCAGAGATACACCATAAACCCCGAGTAGCGGCGCCCAGCCCGCCAGCGGCGTGTCGATCTGCCCGTAGCCGAGTGCGAGCCACGGAAACCCCGTCAGTATCCATCCGCGCGTCCATTCGGCCACAACCCACGTCGTTGGCCCGACGAATAACAGCAGCAGCGGCTCGCCATGCGCAAGGCGGTTGATTGTCCAGCCTGCCAGTGAAATGATCGCTGCCATGAGCAATGCAAGGCCAATCATGAGCAGCATCGCGATCCAAAGCGCCGCCTGCCCGTACACGTGTACCGAGATGTAGATCCAGTATGTGCCGGTCAGAAACATGCCGAAACCAAACCAGAAGGCGTGCGCCCGCGCATCGCGCGGCGATGTGATCAGGCAGACAAACAACAGCGGCAATAACAGGAGCGGCGCCAGTAAGGACCAACCGAACGGCGCAAACCCCAGCGGCATCGCGGAGCCGAGTAAGAACACGGCGAGGCGGCTGAGCGCTGGTCGGTCAGCAGGAAACTGGTAGATAAAATGCGGGTCTTTCGCCACGCGCGTTAGTCGCCGTGTCGTTGTACTTGCAGTGCGTCAATACGACGTCGGTCAGCGCGAATCACGGCGAACTCGAAACCGCCATGTTCCACCTTCTCACCACGCCGCGGCAGGCGCCCGAGTACGTGCATGACGAGCCCGCCGATCGTGTCGTACTCCTCGTCGTCCAGTTCACAGTCAAAATATTCATTGAAGTCTTCGATGCGCGTCAGGGCACGAACGGCAAAGCTCGGCTTGCCATTGCGATCACCGTCAGGCCGGATGAACTCAGCCTCTTCATGATCGTGCTCGTCGTCAATTTCTCCGACGATTTCCTCAAGCACATCTTCAATCGTCAGCAATCCGGCAACCCCGCCGTATTCGTCAACGACAATGGCCATATGATTGTGACTGGCACGAAACTCCTTGAGCAGCGCGTTCAGCCGTTTTGATTCCGGGATGACCGCGGCGGGGCGCAACAACTTCTGAATCGTGACGTCTTTCGCTGCCTCGCTGCCAAAATAACGTAGCAGATCTTTCGCCAGCAGGATGCCGAGGACCTCGTCGCGGTCCTCGCCTATGACCGGAAAGCGCGAGTGACCGGATTCGATGATCATGCCGAGCGTCTCGTCAAAATCCTGCTCGATATCGATGACGACCATCTGTGAGCGCGGCACCATGACCTCACGCACCTGCGTTTCGGATACCTCGAGCACGCCGGAAAGCATGCTCCTCTCTTCGGCATCGAGCTCTACTTCGGATTGAATGAATGTCTGGATTTCGTCGCGGCTCAAGGGTTCGCCCGTGATCGCACGCTTGATGCGTGCTACCAGTCCGGGAGAGCCTGAGCCGCTGGTACTTGGCGGTTTGTCGTTCATATTTTCGAATTCTATCAGTTATTTAGCTAGATGCTCTATACGGATTGGCGACACCGCGCTGTGCCAGGACCCGCTGCTCGAGCGCTTCCATTTTCGCCGCGTCAGTATCGATCTGGTGATCGTAGCCGAGCAGGTGCAGGGTGCCGTGCACGAGCATATGTGCCCAGTGATCGTTGGGGCGCTTGCCCTGCTCGGACGCCTCGCTATTAACCACGGATGCACAGACGACGATATCGCCGAGAAAGTTGCCAGCAGCGGCGGGTAAACCGTCAATCTCGCCTACCGGAAAAGACAGCACATTGGTGGGCGCGTCTTTTTGCCGATACTCGCCATTCAGTGACTGCATTTCCTCTGCGTCGACGACACGCACCGCCAGCTCCGCATCTTGCAGCGGCTGGGGCACGGCGGCCAGTGCGTGCCGCACCCAGTCGGCGATCTCGTCAATCGCGGGAATGGTTTTATCGTCACTAACAATCTCAACGTCAATGACTGGTGGGCTGGGAGACATAGTATCGCGTCAGCCTCCGCCTATACGTTCGGCGTCTTCGTAAGCCTTCACAATACGCCGCACGAGTTGATGCCGCACGACGTCTTTGCGCGTGAAGTTCGTAAACGCCACGCCCGTCACGCCGTCCAGTACTTTGATCGCATTCTTCAGGCCGGACTTCTTGTCACTCGGTAAATCGATCTGAGTGATATCGCCGGTAACCACCGCGCGCGAACCAAAACCAATGCGTGTCAGGAACATCTTCATCTGTTCGACGCTTGTATTCTGGGCTTCATCGAGAATGACGAAAGACTCGTTCAACGAACGGCCACGCATGAAAGCGAGTGGCGCTATTTCGATGACATTGCGTTCTATCAGGCGAGTCACACGCTCTGCGCCGATCATGTCGTACAGCGCGTCGTACATTGGTCGTAAATACGGATCGACTTTCTGCGACAAATCGCCGGGTAGAAAGCCAAGTCGCTCACCTGCCTCGACCGCCGGTCGCACTAGCACGATACGTCGGACCTGCTCGTTTTCGAGTGAGTCAATTGCGCAGGCGACGGCGAGGTAAGTCTTGCCGGTTCCCGCTGGCCCGATACCGAAGGCGAGATCATGTGTCTGGATATCGCGCAGATAGCCGGCCTGGTTGGTACCGCGCGCGCGTATTAATTTGCGGCGCGTCTGAATGCTGATTGGCGCATCGTCGCTCTCGGTCCCGTCGCCCGGTTCGGTCGCCGCCGCGTCGTCATCATTCATGAAGGACTCCTGCAACATCATGTGCACTCTCTCCGGATCAAGGCGCTCGCTATTCGTCATCTCGAACAACGACAACAAGACATCGCCACCCACCGTGGCGGCACCCGGCGCGCCGGTGACACGAAAACGATTACCGCGACTGGCGATTTCGACGTTGAGACGACGCTCGATCTGGCGAAGATGTTCATCAAACTGACCGCACAGGTTGGCAAGGCGGTTATTGTCGACGGGCTCGAGTACGACATCTCGAGAAATCTGGACGGCATTCAAGATGGGTTTTTGGGGCCTCTAAGGAAAATTTTGCTGGTTAGCGTCGCGGCGGGCACGCCTGAATTGGCGGATCGCATCGCGAAGTGTCTATCAGAACAATAGATCATTGCCCCACAGGTTACCCTGAAGCCCGGACCTTTGGAAGTACCTGCCGGCCACGCAGTGAGTTTGGTAGCGCTTCGGTAATCACTACGTCGACGAACTCGCCGATCATTGCAGGATCGGCGTCAAAGTTAACCCAGCGATTATTCTCAGTGCGCCCCGCAACCTGCGAGCTGCTTTTCTTGGACAGCTTTTCAACGAGCACGCGTTGCGTTGTGCCCGCCATGGCCTCGCTAATCGCGAGCGCCTGTTGATTAATTCGCGCCTGCAGTATCTGCAAGCGCTGTTTTTTGATTGCCATTGGCGTGTCGTCGGCAAAGCTCGCAGCCGGTGTTCCCGGGCGAGCACTATAAATGAAACTGAAAGACTGATCGAAGCCGACGTCGGCAATCATATTCATAAGCGCTTCGAAATCTTTATCGCTCTCGCCGGGAAAGCCAACGATGAAGTCAGAGGAAAGGGAGAGGTCCGGACGAGCGGCACGCAGCTTACGAATCTTCTGTTTATATTCGAGGATCGTATGGCCACGCTTCATCGCAGCAAGCACCCGGTCGGAGCCGTGCTGCACCGGCAGATGCAGGTAACTGGCGAGCTCGGGCACCTCCGCATAGGCCTGAATAAGGCTGTCCGTGAACTCGACCGGATGTGAGGTCGTAAACCGAATCCGGTCGATTCCCTCGATGGCTGCAACGAAGTAGATCAACGTCGCCAGATCGGCAATTTCGCCATCGTGCATCGGGCCACGATAAGCGTTGACGTTTTGTCCCAGCAGGTTGACTTCGCGTACGCCCTGGCTCGCGAGGCTTGCCACCTCGGCGATTACATCATCGAAAGGACGGCTGATTTCCTCGCCGCGCGTGTACGGGACAACGCAAAAACTGCAGTACTTGCTGCAGCCTTCCATAACGGAAACAAATGCCGTCGGTCCCTCAGCGCGTGGCTCAGGCAGTCGATCGAACTTCTCGATTTCAGGGAAAGAGATGTCGACTACAGGCGCTTTGGAATTCTCCGCGCTGTCGAGCAACTCCGGCAATCGGTGCAAGGTCTGCGGACCAAACACCACGTCCACAAACGGCGCACGAGCTGTAATGCCGTCGCCTTCCTGGCTCGCGACGCAACCACCCACGCCAATCCTGACCTGCGGGTTCTTTTCCTTGAGCTTGCGCCAGCGGCCCAATTGGGAGAAGACCTTTTCCTGCGCTTTTTCACGTATCGAGCACGTGTTTACCAGCAGCAGGTCGGCATCGTCAGAATTATCGGTCAGCTCGTAACCGTGTGACTCGCGCAGGATGTCCGCCATCTTGTCCGAGTCATACTCGTTCATCTGGCAGCCCATCGTCTTGATGAATAACTTCTTGCTCATCTTCGCAGTCTAACCTGTCGCCTGGATTGACATCCT
>CAZTQL010000093.1:0-9359 GCA_964615665.1 uncultured Woeseiaceae bacterium
AAAGGTGTACATCCTGCTCGTTCTTGAGCAGCGCGCCATAGAGCGGTGGGATCGCGTTTTTCGCATCGCCGCCCTGAAGAACCTCCAGAGGAATATCTTCGGCCAGTAGTAACTTGATCCAGTCGAGCAGTTCCGAAGTCGATGGCTTTTTCTTCAGGCCACGCACTTCACGAACTTTGTAAAATGCGTTGAGGGCTTCCTTCAACAGATTTTTCTTTAGTCCCGGGAAGTGCACGTCCACGATTTTCGCCATCGTCTCCTTGTCCGGAAACTGGATGTAGTGGAAGAAGCAGCGGCGCAGAAAAGCGTCCGGTAGCTCTTTCTCATTGTTGCTGGTGATGACGATAATCGGTCGGTGGCGTGCTTTGACTAGCTTCTGCGTCTCGTAAACAAAAAACTCCATGCGGTCCAGTTCGCGCAGCAAGTCATTTGGAAATTCGATGTCGGCCTTGTCAATTTCATCGATGAGCAGCACCGGCTGCTGCTCGGACTCGAAGGCCTCCCAAACCTTGCCGCGGACGATGTAATTGCCGATATCGTGAACCCGGTCGTCGCCGAGCTGCGAGTCCCGGAGCCTGGCCACTGCATCGTATTCGTACAGTCCCTGCTGGGCTTTGGTCGTCGATTTGATGTGCCACTCGTACAGCGGTTTGCCGAGAGACTGTGCCACTTCGATAGCGAGCTGCGTCTTGCCAGTGCCAGGCTCGCCTTTGACGAGAATGGGCCGCTGCAACGTCACAGCGGCATTAACCGCCATCGTCAGATCGTCGGTAGTAATGTAAGAACGGGTTCCCGCAAATCTCTGGTCGGCCATCGAATTATCCATAGTGGTCGTTGCCCTCTAGTTTAGCGCCTGTCGGGGGTCAACGTCAGCGTATGCGCCGCGACACCGGGCAAAAACGGGCTCGGTCGACCGGCGACCCAGTCCTCGTGACCGCGGCTATAGAACGGCGACAGCGGATGGCCGCTTTGTCCTGTAGGCATTTGCATCAGGCTATTGGCTTCGTCACCGGGAGCGACCGAGAAACGCTCGGAGGCGCCGAAGGATGGACCCTGCGCTTTAGGCATGTCGAGGTCACCATTGAGGGGATCCGCAGGCATATCGAGATAGTTGCCCAACAGTGGAATACTACCGCTGAGCGGGTGGCGTATCGCCGCCGTGTTGATCTCACCCCAGGTTCGGGCAGACAGAGGGCCGCTGTAGTTATCCTGAAAATAATCGATGTTCTGTCGTACCGCGGCCAGCATGAGCTCGTCCCAACTGACATAGTCGCGCGGTAACAAGTGCAGCGGCTGTTCGGTAACCAGCTTCCACAATGGCGCCTCGAACTGATTGCTGCGGCGCAAACTGACGTCCTCGCCATACGCCGCGCGCGCCGGCGCCATCAACGCATGAAAAACACGCTTCTCTACCTCAAGCCGGAATGCACGCACCAGACGATAACCCGTGGACTCCGGCGCCGCCCGTGGCAACCAGTCCTCGACCAGCTCGCGGTACTCCGCGAGTTGAACGTCGTTCGCCACTGTTTTGTCGTCAATCAGGTCGACTAACAAGTCACGCCAGCGAGCGAGAAACAAGGCGCGATCATCGTACTGCAACGCCAGCATGTCCCGCGGAGTAAACGTGTCCCTGGCGAAGAGGCCATCGCGAATCTGGCGCGCCCTGGCGCCGAAGTCATAGCCACCATCGCCAACAACGTCCAGTGCCTGCGCATCCGTAACACGCGCGTTCGCTGTCCAGATGCGGCCGCTCTCGGGATTGACGAGTCGCGGATAGTCGCCGCTGTCGAGCCAGCCCTGCCAGCCGTGCTGCTCGCTCCAGTCAGCCGGCAGCATGGGGTCGAAGTCGGCTTTGACCGGAATTTTTCCGGCGATCGTCCAGCCGATGTTGCCGCCGGCATCGCCCGTAACGAAGTTCTGCGGCGGCATCGCCATGGTGTTGGCAACATCCAGCGCCTCGATGACCGACGCAGCTTTTTCCAGATCCAGCAGCCGCAGGTTCACACCATCGGGCTTGTGCGCAATCCAGCTGACGACCACTTCGCCGTCGGGGTAATCGACATCGTCGAGCACCGGACCCCAGATGGTCTCGCGAATCACGTACTCGACCGGAGCGGCATCTTTGACGTTGATGATCTCCCGGTGAGTGTCAAACTGCCGTTCGCCCTCGGGCGTCAGGTAGGTGTTGTCGGCAGACCCGGGGCGCAACACAACAGCATCCGTCCAGTCACCGTAGCTATTCGTAAAACCCCAGGCGACCCGCGTGTTGCTGCCGGCAATTACAAATGGCGCGCCCGGCAACGTCACGCCAGCAACATCAATGGCATCGGTGCCGGCTACAACCAGCTGCGCCTGGTAATAGATGTTCGGCGTGTTGAGTCCCAGGTGCATGTCGTTCGAAACGAGTGCGCGACCATTGGATGTCAGTGCACCGGACACGGCCCAGTTATTGCTGCCGCGCGACGGATAGCGACCAACCTCACGGGCCGGCGCCGCCGTATCGGGGATGTCCCGAATCGAGTAAACGGATGCATCCGGTATATCCGCTACCGCTCGCGGCTCGCCCATCAACGGCGCATCCCAGGGCGTGCCCTGCGGATACAGCCAGTTATAGACGTCGGCAGGAAGCACGCGGTGCGCGAGTCCGCGCTGGATTTCTTTGCGCGCCCGAGAATCATTGAGCTGCATGAACATGGCGTAGACGACGAGGACCGAGTCCTCCGCTTTCCACGGCTGCGGCCTTGCACCCAGGACAAAGTACTCAAAGGGCCTTGCGCCCAGCGATGCCAACCCGGCATTCACCCCGTCAGCGTATGCCTCGATAACAGACCGATCGCCTTCGTCAGCCGCGGCCATGACGGCTTGCGCTCTGTGACGGAAGCGGTGGAATCGATTGCGCTTGTCGACCGATACCGTGGCGGGGCCGACGAGTTCGGATAGTTCTCCGGCAGCCTGGCGCCGGATCATGTCCATCTGAAAAAAACGATCCTGTGCGTGCGCATAGCCGGTCGCAAAGGCCAGATCCTCGCGATTGGACGCCGTAATGACAGGAATACCGTCGGCATCTCGTACGATCTTCGCCGGCGCGCTGAGCCCCGATGCCGTCACGTCGCCTTCCAGGTCGGGCAAGCTCGCGCGCAGCAGCATCGTTGCTGTCAGGGCAACGACGACCACCAGCAGGATTGCTGCCAATACCAGTCGAAGCAGTACGCGTCTCATTCTTCTTGTCTGACTTTCAGCACTTTCATTGCGTTGGTGCTGCCGGCGACGTTATCGAGATCGCCCTTCGTGAAGATCACCAGGTCGCCAACCTCGACGAGCTTGTAGTACAACAAAGTGTTGAATATGTCCTGATAGAGTCTCGGCGGGTACTCCACATTGATCGCAAACGAAACCGGGTAAACACCGCGATACAGAGCCACACGCCTGCTCGTGGCTTCGTGTGGCGTGAACGCATAGATTGGAATATCCGAACGAATGCGAGACATCCACCGCGTCGTCGAACCGGACTCCGTCAGCGCAATGATCGCTTTCACGGCCATGTGATTCGCCGTGTACATCGTTGCCATTGCAATTGCTTCATCGACTAGCTCGAAGCGATCGTCCATGCGATGGGTGGCACTGCCCGTAGCCAGCGGATATTTCTCGGCACCGACGCAGACTTCCGCCATCGCGCGGATCGCTTCCACCGGGTACTTGCCCACAGCAGTTTCGCCGGAAAGCATGACGGCATCAGTACCATCAATCACGGCGTTGGCGACATCGGAAACCTCTGCACGCGTAGGAATCGGATTCTGGATCATCGACTCCATCATCTGGGTCGCGGTGATGACGATCTTGTTCGCCTTGCGCGTCTTTGATATCAGTTTCTTCTGAATACCGGTGAGTTCTGCGTAACCGATTTCGACGCCAAGATCGCCGCGCGCAACCATGATTATGTCGGACGCATCGATGATCGAATCGATATCCTGCAAGGCTTCCGTACGCTCAATCTTGGCGACGATCAGACCGCTGCCACCCGCTTCCTCAAACAGCCGCCGAGCCTCCATGACGTCCGCGGCACTGCGAACGAATGATACGGCCAGAAAGTCGGCGTTCAACTCCGCCGCGAGCTTGATGTTCTCTTTGTCGACGTCAGTCAGCGCAGTCGCGGACAAGCCGCCGCCCTTGAGGTTGATGCCCTTGTGGTCCGACAGGATGCCACCGTTCACGACCGTCGTGTGAATCCGCGTTCCCTTGATACGATCGACCTTGAGCGTAATCATGCCGTCGTTGAGCAACAGAATGTCGTCGGTATTCAGGTCGTCGTGCAGCGTCTCCAGTGCGACGCCGACGCCCTCCTGGTTACCGTCCATCGTCCCGAGCGTGCTGTCGAGGAAGAACGAATCGCCATCGTTGAGCAGCACACTGTGATCGGCAAACCGGCAGATACGAATTTTCGGCCCCTGCAGGTCACCGAGCAACCCGACATCACGGCCGGTGGCGCCTGCGGCCTCGCGCAGCGCTGCCGCCCGTCGACGATGCTCGTCGGCATCACCGTGAGAGAAATTCAGACGCGCCACTGTCATGCCCGCATTAATCATTTTACCGAGTGTTTGGGGGTCGTCTGACGCCGGGCCGAGCGTCGCAACTATCTTGGTTCGTCTTCGCATGGCGGAGATTATTGCATAGCTGAATATCGGGCGTAGATGCGAATTGTCGGAATCAGGCCGGACGGCACACAGTACGAGATTGCCGACAACGCCTACTCCGGTTCGGAACTCGCCGGCGTCCGTTTCTCGCCGGACGGGCAGACGTTATTCGTGAATATTCAGTACCCGGGCATGACGGTTGCCATCACCGGCCCGTGGCCCACGTGACGCGGCCGCACGCGAGCGGGCGAGATGTTTGTTGGCGAGACATAAAGCGAGCGCAGCGAGACAGTCCGCCAACAAAGCATGTCGGCTGATCGCGTGCGGTAGCAATCGCAAGTAAATCAGACGTTGGCAGCGCGCTTTTCGAGGATTTCAACAGCCGGTAGCTTTTTACCTTCGACAAACTCGAGGAAGGCGCCACCGCCGGTCGAGATATAGGAGATCCGATCTCGTACGCCGTACTTATCGATAGCAGCGAGCGTATCGCCACCACCGGCAACCGAAAACGCCGGGCTCTCAGCGATAGCTTCGGCGAGCACTTTCGTTCCTTCGCCAAAACTGTCGAACTCGAATACGCCGACCGGGCCATTCCAGATGATCGTGCCCGCGCTCTGCAAAATTCCTGCGAAGCGCTCCGCGGTTTGCGGCCCGATATCGAGAATCAGCTCGTTGTCAGTAACGTCTTTAATCGACTTGGTCGTGGCCGTTGCTTCTGCAGAGAACTCGTTTGCGACAATTACGTCATCGGGCACAGGTATGTCCGCCCGATCCTTGCTGTTGTTCGCCAACTGACGGGCCGTATCCAGCATGTCTGCCTCGTACAGCGACTTACCAACCTCATGGCCGGCTGCCGCGATGAACGTATTCGCGATGCCGCCACCGACAATCAGGCAATCCACAACGTCGGCCAGGGTCTCCAATACGGTCAGTTTGGTCGAAACCTTGGAGCCACCGACGATCGCGACAAACGGCCTTGCGGGGTCGTCCATCGCCTTTGCCAGGGCATCGAGTTCGCCAGACAACAACGGTCCGGCACAGGCGATGGGCGCGTACTCCGCTACGCCGTAAGTGCTCGCCTGGGCGCGATGCGCTGTACCAAAGGCATCCATGACGAAGACATCGCAGAGCGCCGCCATCTTCTTGGCCAACTCGGCATCACATTTCTTTTCGCCGACAAGAAAACGTACATTCTCCAGCAGCACGACGTCGCCGGGCGCAACGTCGACACCGTCAATCCAGTCTTGAATTAACGGTACGTCGCGACCGAGCAGACTCGACAAGTGGTCGGCCACCGGCTGCATCGAGAACTTATCTTCTGGCTGCCCCTCGGTCGGACGACCGAGGTGCGAGACCAGCATCACCGCCGCATTGGCAGCAAGCGCTGCCTTTATCGTCGGTAATGCTGCCCGAATGCGCGCGTCACTCGTGACCTTGCCATCTGCAACCGGAACGTTGAGATCTTCACGAATGAACACGCGCTTGCCCGACAAATCAATGTCGGCCATCCTGATGATGGACATACCGGCTCCCGATCGACCGCGATTATTTCGCGTTCATCAATGCAACAGTCGTATCCAGCATGCGACATGAGAATGCCCACTCGTTGTCGTACCAGGACAGTACCTTGACGAGCGTGCCTTCCATGACCTTCGTCAGGCCGGCATCGTACGTTGACGAATGCGGATCATGATTAAAATCGATCGACACCAGCGGCTCGTCGTTGTAAGCGAGCACTCCCTTCAGAGGGCCTTCGGCGGCCGCTTTCATGATCTTGTTGATCTCGTCGACGCTGGTTGCACGATTCGCGACGAACGTCAGGTCAACGGCAGAGACGTTGATGGTCGGTACGCGCATCGAAAAACCGTCGAGCTTGCCATTGAGGTCCGGCAATACCAGGCCGACGGCGGCGGCCGCGCCTGTGCTCGTCGGAATCTGCGACATCGTGGCTGAACGGGCACGTCGCAAATCTTTATGGAACACATCAGTCAGTACCTGGTCGTTTGTGTACGCATGAATCGTCGTCATGATTCCATGCTTGACCCCAATTGACTCGTGGAGCGGCTTAACCAGCGGTGCCAGGCAGTTGGTCGTGCAGGACGCATTGGAAATGATCGCATGGTCCGACGTTAGCGTGTCGCTGTTAACGCCGTAAACGAATGTGCCATCAATGTCCGCACCACCCGGTGCCGAGATAATTACTTTTTTCGCGCCGGCGGCGATGTGCTTGCCCGCGGTTTCGCGCGTCCGGAACAGACCGGTGCACTCGAAAACAACGTCAACGCCCAGCTCGCCCCAGGGCAGCTTGGACGGGTCACGCTCGGCGAACACCTTGATGCGATCGCCATTCACAATAATGTCATTGCCGTCGACTTCGACGGTGCCCGCGAACGGGCCGTGCGCCGTATCGTGACGTGTCAGATGGGCGTTGGTGTTGGCATCGCCCAAATCATTGAGGGCAACAACGTCAAATTCATCACGACGGCCGAGCTCGTGGATTGCGCGTACGATGTTGCGCCCGATGCGGCCGTAGCCGTTGATGCCGATCTTAATAGCCATCTATCTTTTCTCCAGTGTTTAAATCAATACGTCTTTCGCGACTGCGACAACATTGTCCGTCGTGAATCCAAAAAAATCAAAAAGTTCATTAGCCGGCGCTGATGCGCCGAAACGATCGAGTCCGATCACACGCCCGCTGGAACCTACATAGCGCCACCAGCACTCGGTCACCCCGGCTTCGATCGCGACTCTAGCAGACACACTCGCCGGCAACACGGACTCTCGATAATTATCGTCCTGGTCATCGAACACGTCCGCGCATGGCATCGACACGACACGCGCATTGACGCCGTCTTGTTGCAGTACTTCCGCCGCAGCGACAGCCAGCGCAACCTCCGAGCCCGTCGCAATCAGCACAATATCGGGTGCGCCGCTCGTGTCACGCAATACGTAGCCGCCACGACTGACATTCGCAGTCTGCTCGGCGGTGCGCGCCTGGAACGGCAATCCCTGACGCGTCAGCACCAGGCTGGTCGGACCATCGCGACGCTCGATAGCGTGCCGCCAGGCAACCGCAGTCTCCACCGTATCGCACGGCCGCCAGACGCTCATATTGGGCATCAGGCGCAACGACGCTGTGTGTTCGACTGGCTGGTGGGTCGGGCCGTCTTCACCCAGTCCGATCGAGTCGTGCGTGTAGACCAGGATGTTCTGAATTTCCATCAGCGCCGCCATGCGCAACGCGTTTCGCGCATAGTCGGAGAACGTCAGAAACGTGCCGGAGTAAGGCATGACGCCACCGTGCAGGACCAGACCGTTGCCAATTGCGGTCATGCTGAATTCGCGCACACCAAACCAGATGTAATTGCCGCTGGCATCGTCGCCGGAAATCGGCGTCGAACCATTATGCTTGGTCAGGTTCGAGCCGGTCAGGTCAGCGGACCCGCCAGCGAGTTCCGGGAGTATCGGCGCGAAAGCATTTAACGCAAGTAGCGATGCTTTACGAGTCGCCATGTCCTGGGCGGCCGCATTGATTCCCGCGATCGCCTCATCGGCAAACGCCGACCATCCGTCCGGCAGCTTGCCGGCCGTGCGGCGCGCAAACTCCGCCGCAAGCTCGGGGTACTCGCGTTTGTACGCGGCAAATACTGAAGTCCAAGCGAGTTCGTCAGCTGCGCCGCGTTCGCGAGCATCCCATGCCGCAGCGACATCCTCGGGAATCTCGAAGGGCGCATGTGTCCAGCTGAGCTGCTTGCGCGCAGCAGCAATTTCCTCGTCGCCCAGCGGCGCGCCGTGGGTCGCGGCAGTGCCCTGCTTGTTCGGGGCGCCGAAGCCAATGATCGTCTTACAACAAATCATCGTCGGGCGCTCGCTTTCCGCGACGCCTTGCTCGATAGCGGCAGCGATGGCAGCACTGTCATGACCATCGACGTTGTCTACCACCTGCCAGCCGTACGCTTCAAAACGTTTTGCCGTGTCGTCGGTGAACCAGGCATCGACCTCACCATCGATCGAGATGTTGTTGTCGTCATAAAGGCAGATGAGCTTACCGAGCTTGAGCGTGCCGGCCAACGAGCAGGCTTCATGCGAAATGCCTTCCATCAGGCAGCCGTCGCCGAGAAATACCCAGGTCCTGTGATCGACAATGTCATGTCCGGGCCGGTTGAACTGCGCCGCCAGCATTTTTTCCGCGATGGCCATGCCGACGGCGTTGGTGAGGCCCTGCCCCAGCGGTCCGGTTGTGGTCTCGACCGGGCCACCGAGCTCGTACTCGGGATGGCCGGCGGTCTTGTAGCCCAACTGGCGAAAGTTCTTGAGCTGCTCCATCGGAAAATCGTCATAACCCGTCAGGTGCAGCAGGCTATAGAGCAGCATCGAGGCATGACCGTTCGACAGCACGAAGCGATCACGATTCGGCCACTGCGGGTTCGCCGGGTTATGGTGCAGGTAGTCTCGCCACAGCACTTCGGCAATATCCGCCATGCCCATCGGCGCACCAGGATGCCCCGAATTGGCCGCCTGTACGGCGTCCATACTCAGTGCCCTGATTGCATTCGCGAGAATTCGCCGTTCGGGGTGACCGGCAATTGCAGTTTTATGTGACATTCGACCTATCTTGACGTCGGCCAGGCGGCCTTATCTTTATTTTGAGTGGGGTTCGCTAACGCGTGGTGCATTTTCCCTGTTATACAGGCTGGCTTCAAGTGTACAATTCGCCACCCCTTAAAA
>CAZTQL010000094.1:0-9355 GCA_964615665.1 uncultured Woeseiaceae bacterium
GATGTACAAATCATCGAAGTAGTATTTGCGATCGAGCAGGTTGTAAATGCCTGGCAGCTTGTTCTTGATCGTCTCCGGGATGTCCGGACGTTTCAGGTACAGGAACCAGGCTGTAAAGACACCCGCGGCCGCTAACCAGAAAACCGGCGTCGCAACGGCATGCGTAACAAGGCCCAGGCTGCCGTGCCAGACCGTCTCACCCATGTGTGCAAGCACATCGCGTGAATGTTCAACGTATATGGCATCGCCAAAGAAACCCTCGAACAGCACCGGCCCTGCAGTAAACCAGCCGATAACTGCCGACGGAATGGCCAGCATTATCAGCGGCACCGTGACAACCGCAGGCGTCTCGTGCAGGTGGGATTTCTCCTCGGCGCTCATGCGTTCCTCGCCATGAAAGACGAGGAAGAACATACGGAAAGAATACAGTGCGGTTACAAACACGCCGAGCAGCACGCTGAGGTAGGCGGTCCAGTAGGTCACCTGGTCGCCCAATGACGTACCGGTGTGCCAGTGCGAGTCCTTCACGGCTTCGATCAACAGGTCCTTGGAGAAGAAGCCGCTGCTGCCCGGAAAACCAATCAACGCCAGGGAGCCGATTAACGCTGTCCAGTAGGTGATCGGCATGTACTTCCTGATCCCGCCCATCTTGCGGATGTCCTGCTCGTGGTGCATCGCGATAATGACCGAGCCGGCCGCGAGGAACAGCAACGCCTTAAAGAAAGCGTGGGTCATGAGATGGAAGATCGCGGCACTGTAAGCCGAGGCGCCAAGCGCGACCGTCATGTAACCGAGCTGCGACAATGTCGAATAAGCGATTACGCGCTTGATATCGTTCTGCACGATGCCAAGCAGGCCCATGAAGAAGGCCGTGACAGCGCCGATAATAATAACGAAGCCGAGCGCGGTCGTTGACAGCTCGAATAACGGCGACATTCTCGCCACCATGAAGATACCGGCGGTGACCATGGTCGCGGCATGGATCAGGGCAGAGATTGGTGTGGGGCCTTCCATCGAATCGGGTAGCCAAACGTGCAGCGGCGCTTGCGCCGATTTACCCATGGCACCGATGAAGAGCAGGATGCAGATGAGGGTCATCGCGTTCCACGGTTTACCGGGAAGAACTTCGATACTGTGCGCGGCGACTGCTTCGGCACTGCCGAACACCGTTGCATAGTCGAGCGACCCCGTGAACATGACGACCCCGGCGATACCCAGAATAAAGCCGAAGTCACCGACACGATTGACCAGAAAAGCCTTCAGATTAGCGACAATCGCGGATTCGCGTTTGAACCAGAAACCGATCAGCAGATACGAGACCAGGCCAACCGCCTCCCAGCCGAAAAACAGCTGCAGGAAGTTGTTGGACATGACGAGCATCAGCATCGAAAACGTAAACAACGAAATGTAGCTGAAGAAGCGCTGGTAGCCCGGGTCATCGTGCATGTAACCAATTGTGTAGATGTGCACCGCCAACGACACAAAGGTTACAACGCACATCATCAATGCCGTCAGCCGATCGACGAGGAAGCCAACCTCCATGCGCAGCCCGTCGGTGACCGCCCAGGTATAGACACTGATGTTCTCCGGCTCCGCCCCTCCCCAGACTAAATTGCGCAGAACCAGCATCGACAGCAGGCAGGCAGTACCAACACCGGCGATCGTCACCCAATGCGAGCCCGCCCGGCCGATCTGCTTACCCGCAAGGCCGGCAATGATTGCGGCGAGCAACGGTGCGAGGACGATAATGAGGTAGTAACCGTACATATCAGCCCTTCAGCGTGTTCAGTTCTTGCACGGCAATGGAGCGGCGATTGCGGAACAACACCACCAGGATGGCAAGGCCGATGGCCGCTTCTGCAGCCGCTACGGTGAGTATGAAGAACACAAAGACCTGCCCGGTGTCGTCACCGAGATAACGCGAGAAGGCGATGAAATTAAAGTTGACGGCGAGCAGCATCAACTCGATGCACATGAGCAGGAGTATCAGGTTCCGGCGGTTCAGAACGATGCCGGCGATGCTGAGAACGAATAGCATCGCTGAGACCACGAGGTAATGCTGTAGACCGATCATTGCTTCTTCTCCGCATCCATCTTCACGATGCGCACCCGGTCTTCGGCACGAACGGCGACCTGGGCAGCAATATCCTGGACTTTTAACCCCGGTCGCTTGCGCATGGTCAGCGTGATAGCCGCAACGATCGCCAGGAGAAGAATGACAGCGGCAATCTCAAAGGCGTAAACGTGCTCGGTGTACAGCACTGCACCGAGCGCCTTGGTGTTGCTGTATCCCTCCGGCGTCGGCATGAACCCACCGGCAGTTTCATTGATGCGACTGCGCAGCCAGATGACCTGGATCAGTTCCACGACCATCAGCAGCGCGACTCCGACGCCCAACGGCGCGTATCGGCTCACGCCCCGCTTTGCCGCTTCGACATCGACGTCCAGCATCATTACAACGAACAGGAACAGAACCATCACAGCGCCGACGTACACGAGCACCAGCACGATGGCCAAAAACTCCGCCTCGGCCATCAGCCAGAGGATGGCCGCATTGAAGAACGTCAGGACCAGCAGCATGACCGAATGCACTGGATTGCGCGAGAACACGACGCCAAGGGCAGCGGCGAACATCACACTCGCGAAAACGTAGAATAATATTGACTGAAACAACATCGCTCGCCTACCGGTACTTTGCGTCCGCTGCCTTGTCGGCCGAAATCATGGCGTCATACTTATCGCCAATGGCCAGCAGCTTGTCTTTGGTCATGATGTTCTCGCCGGGCAACTCCATGTGGTACTCGTGAATCCTTGTCTCGACGATCGCGTCCACCGGACACGCCTCCTCACAGAAACCACAGTAAATGCATTTGAACAGGTCAATGTCATAGCGTGACGTACGGCGAGTACCGTCATCGCTGACATCGGACTCGATGGTGATCGCCAACGCCGGGCAAACCGCTTCGCAGAGCTTACAGGCAATGCAGCGCTCCTCACCGTTCGGATAGCGTCGCAACGCGTGCAATCCGCGGAACCGAGGCGACTGCGGCGTTTTCTCTTCCGGGTATTCGAGCGTGACACTCTTGCGGAAGAAATTCCGCAACGTCACGGAAAGCCCGCCCAACAGCTCCCAGAGCGCAAAGGTCTTTAAGTAACTTACTGCTCGATTCATCGTTTCGTTCGCCCTAAACGCTCAAGCCCGACCACGGACCGACCTGGAACCACGCCATGACCCCTTCAACGCCGATCCATACGATGGTAACCGGTATGAATACCTTCCAGCCCAGCCGCATGATCTGGTCGTAGCGGTATCGCGGAAACGTGGCGCGCAGCCAGAAGAACGTGTACATGAAAAAGCACATCTTCAGGAACAACCAGTGCAGGCCGCCCGCGGTCAGCCACGACAGCCAGCCAAGATCATTGAGGAACGTCCATCCCTCGAACGGCGATGCCCAGCCGCCCAGGAAGAAAATCGCTGTCAGTGTAGAAATCAACACCATGTTGGCGTATTCGGCCAGGAAGAACACCGCAAACGCGACACCTGAGTATTCAACATGAAAGCCGGCAACAATCTCGGATTCACCTTCGGCCACATCGAACGGCGCGCGATTGGTTTCCGCAACACCGGCGATCCAATAGACCACAAATAGAGGGAACAGCGGCAACAGGAACCATTGACTGACGCCGCCCGACTGCGCCGCGACGATGTCACCAAGGTTAAGACTACCGCCCGCCATCAGGACACCAACCAACGCGAAGCCCATGGCAATCTCGTAGGCCACGATTTGTGCCGCGGAGCGCATTGCACCAAGCAGTGCGTATTTCGAATTCGTGGCCCAACCCGCCAGGATAACGCCATAGACGCCCACCGAGGTCAGCGCTAGGACATACAACAATCCTGCGTTGATATCCGCAATGACGTACCAGTCGTTCAGCGGAATCACGGCCCAGGTCGCCAGCGCCGGCGTTAACGATAATAGCGGCGCGATAATAAACAGGTAACGGCTGGACTCGGACGGAATTATGACTTCCTTGAACAGCAGCTTGAACACGTCAGCGAAGGGCTGCAGCAAACCCAACGGACCCACTCGGTTGGGGCCCACTCGCGCCTGCATGCTGCCGATGACCTTGCGCTCGAAGTAGGTTGAATAAGCCACTATCAGAATGACGCCAAGCGTCACGATGCCAATCTTGCCGAGCGTAGCCAGCAGGTACTGGGCGAGCGGTGGAAACCAGCTCCAGATACCAAGGGCGAATTCGTTGAACCAGGCAATGACTCCGCTCATTGTGCGTCACCATTACCCGTGCTGCGTTTGGCCTCGTCAGTCAACTGCAAAGCCGTTGCACGACGAACGAGTCCGTCCACCGCGTAGAGCGGCACGTCAATCAAATGGGTCGCTGCATGGGCCGCTGCATCACTCCCATTCGGTCGGGCAATTCGGGACGTGCCATCGTATTGGTTGCTCGTCTGGACATCGCCGAGCTGCGCAACAAACTCGTCGCGTACGTCCTCGCTCGTCACGTAATCGAAACCCGGTGCATCTAGCAGGTTGCCGAGCACGCGCAGGATCTTCCAGGTGGGGCGCGCTTCACCGACTGGGCTGGCCACGCCGCCAAAGCTTTGCCACGCACCCTCAACATTTACGTAAGTGCCCGATGTCTCGGCGAACGTACCGGTCGGTAACAACAGGTCCGCACATTCGAGTAGTGCGTCCGAAACGAACGGTGTCGTCGCAACAATGAATTTCTGCCTGGCAAGTTCGCCGACCGCATTCGTGCTGACGCGAATATCAACGTCCGGTTCGATATTGACAAGCACGACTGCATCCATTGGTGTCGCCAATGTCGCTGCCACGTCCAAACCCGGCACATCGCGATTCTCGCCCCCCTGTGCACGATGCGGGAGTACCCCGGCCAGATGTGCACCGGCAGAATTTGGCCCGTCGGATATGGCGCCGAGCTTGGCACCGGTGAGATCAGCAATACCCGCCGCCAATGCGCGCACTGCGGTAAACGCCGAATAAGCGGCGGCGACGTTGCCGAACAGCACCAGCGCCTCGTCGCTTTCCTGCAACGACGCTGCAATCCGCCTCTGTGTGTCGCTCGCTGTTACGCCTGCACAAATATCGGCAAGATGATCGGGTATATCCTTGCCATCAGCGGCCGCAACCAGCACGCCGGTCAGCATTTCCGCGAGCCCCGCACCGGAAAGGGAATTCGCCACATCAAAAAAGTATTCGTGCTCGACAGTATTCACGAAGCTGACTTGCGCACCACTGACGGCGGCTTTGCGCACGCGGTGCGCGATGATCGGCGCTTCGGCCCGCAAGTTGGAACCTACGACCAGCACCGCGCCCTGCTCTTCAACATCGGCGATAGCGCAACCCAGTGACGGATACATGGGATCGTTGTCCTGGTCCGAAATATCCCGGCGACTCAGTCTGTGATCAATGTTCGCCGTGTCCAGGTGAGCAGCCAGTTGCACCAGCAAATGACTTTCTTCGACGGTTATTCCTGATGAGGCAATCAGACCAACTTTACCGGCGTCTGCGTCACTCAAACCTTTCGCTGCCGCGGCCAGCGCGTCTTCCCAGTCAATCTCGCGCCATTCGCCACTTTCCTTGATACGCGGCCGCTGCAAACGGTCGCCGCTGTATATGGCTTCGTAGCTAAAGCGGTCGCGGTCGGAAATCCAGGTTTCGTTAATCGCATCGTTAACGCGCGGCACGATGCGCTTGACGGTGCCGCGGAGCACGTGAGCGGTCAGGTTCGAACCCACGCAATCGTGCGGCGAAACCGTTGCATGCGCCGTCATCTCCCAGGACCGCGCGCTGTAGCGATACGGTTTGTTGTTAAGTGCGCCTACGGGACAGAGATCAATAATGTTGGCCGACAGCTCATGGTCAACGCTTTGCTCGACGTAAGTACTGATCTTTACGTTCTCGCCGCGCTCGGTCGTACCCAGCTGCGGTTTGCCCGTAATCTCCTCACCAAAACGCACACAACGTGTGCAATGAATGCAGCGCGTCATGTCAGTAGAGACCAACGGTCCGATATCCTTGTCCTTAACGACGCGCTTGCCATCGTTATAGCGAGAAATATCACGGCCGTAGCCCATTGCCAGGTCTTGCAGTTCGCACTCACCACCCTGATCACAAATCGGGCAGTCAAGCGGATGGTTGATCAGCAGAAACTCCATCGTCGCCCGCTGAGCCGCAATGGCGGCCGGCGACTTGGTAAATATTTTCATGCCCTCGTTGATCGGCGTCGCGCACGCCGGCATAGGCTTCGGCGCCTTCTCCACTTCGACCAGACACATCCGGCAGTTGGCCGCGATGCTTAATTTCTGGTGATAACAAAAACGCGGCACGTAGGCGTCGACATTATCGGTGACTTCGATAATCATCTGGCCCTTGCGCCCTTCGACCGGCTTGCCGTCGACTTCTACGTTTACGATGTCATCGCTCATAAGAACTACGCTGCAGCATCCGTAGCCGCATCAACCATACTGCGGCCCTTGTTGTGGATCATGTATTCGAATTCGTGAAAGTAGTGCTTCAGGAAGCTTTGCACAGGCCACGCTGCCGCATCACCAAGCGCGCAAATCGTATGGCCTTCAATTTTGTTGGCGACATCGACGAGTTTTTCGAGATCCGCTTCCTCACCCTTGCCATCGATGATGCGCGTCAGCATGCGGTACAGCCAACCCGTGCCTTCGCGACACGGTGTGCATTGTCCGCAGGACTCGGCCATGTAGAAACGGGAAATACGTCGCAGCACCTTGACCATGCAGGTCGTCTCATCCATGACCATGACAGCACCGGTGCCGAAAGATGATCCTGCCTGCTGCAACGACGTGTAGTCCATCGTGCAATTCATGATGATTTCGGCCGGCAAGACTTTGCAGGAAGAACCACCGGGAATTACGGCTTTGAGCTTGCGCCCGCCAAGCATGCCGCCGCAGATGTCGTTCAGCAGGTCTTTGAAAGGAATCCCCATCGGCAGCTCGTAGTTGCCCGGCCTCTCGACGTGGCCGGACACGGAGAACAGCGCGGTACCGCCTGAACCCTCCGGACCCAGCGCTGCAAACCAGGCCGCGCCATTGCGAATGATCGCCGGCACGCTGGCAAGGCTCTGTGTGTTGTTGATGGTTGTCGGCTTGCCGTACAGGCCGAAATTGGCCGGGAACGGCGGTTTGAAGCGCGGCTTGCCCTGTTTGCCCTCGAGCGATTCCAGAAGGGCTGTTTCTTCGCCGCAGATATAGGCACCCGCGCCAACAAACGTCCGGATATCTATATGAATACCGGAGCCACCGATATTCTCGCCCAGGAGGTCCGCAGCGTAAGCCTCTTTGACGGCCGCCTCGAATCGCGGCACCGGCTCGTCCAGGAATTCACCGCGAATATAGTTGTAGGCCACCGTCGCACCCATTGCATAGGCGGCAATCGCCATGCCTTCGACCAGCGCGTGCGGGTTGTACCGCAGCACATCCCGATCATGGCAGGTACCGGGCTCACTCTCGTCTGAGTTGCACACCAGGTATTTTTGCACGTCGGCGCCGCGCGGCATGAAGCTCCACTTCAGCCCGGTCGGAAAACCGGCACCACCACGGCCGCGAAGCCCCGAGGCTTTAACCTCATCGATGATGTCTGCCGGCGACATGTCCCCGGCGAGTACACGACGCCAAGCCTCGTAACCACCGTGCTGCTCGTAAGTGGCGAGCGTCCAGGACGCTTCCGTTCCCAACGTGTTAAAGCAAACCAGATTTTGCTCGTAGGCCACTACTTGAGCCCGTCCAATATCTCGTCGACCTGCTCTTTGCTCAGGTTTTCGTGATACTTATGATTGACCATCATGACGGGCGCGCCGCAACAAGCAGCAATGCACTCTTCTTCTTTCTTTAGAAACACACGCCCATCGGGTGTACTTTCGCCCAGCTTGACTCCGAGCTTGTTCTCCACGTGTTCAACGATGTCATCGGACCCACGCAGCATGCAGGAGACGTTGGTACAGATCGCAACTTCGTTGCGGCCTACCTCGCGCGTCTGGAACATCGAGTAAAACGTCGCCACTTCGTAAACCTGGATCGTCGGCAATTCCAGGTAATCGGCCACCGCATTCATTTGCTCGGCCGTCAGGTAACCGTGATTCTCATGCTGCACGGCATGCAGCGCACTGATCACGGCCGAGCGCTGCCGCCCTTCCGGAAAGCGCGTCTTCCAGTGTTCGATTTCCTTTATTACATGCTCGGACAGGGCGTAGCTCATCGATCCACCTCACCGAAGACAATGTCCTGCGTTCCTATGACGGCGACGACGTCGGCGAGCATATGGCCCTCCACCATTTCGGACATGGCTGACAGGTGTGCAAACCCCGGCGCCCGAATTTTGACGCGATAGGGCTTGTTCGCGCCATCGGACACGATGTAAATGCCGAACTCACCTTTAGGATGTTCGATGGCAGCATAAGCCTCACCGACCGGTACACAATATCCCTCGGTAAACAGTTTGAAATGATGAATCAGCGACTCCATGTCGTCCTTCATCTCCACACGTGTCGGTGGTGTCACCTTATGGTCGTCGACGATAACGGGACCGGGGTTGTTGCGCAGCCACTCGACGCACTGTCGAATGATCCGGTTCGATTGACGCATTTCTTCAACACGCACGAGGTAACGGTCGTAGCAATCACCATGCACACCGACCGGAATATCGAAATCGAGCTTATCGTAGACTTCATACGGCTGCTTCTTGCGCAGGTCCCATTCGACCCCGGAGCCACGCAGCATCGGTCCGGAAAACCCGAGCTGTGCCGCGCGATCAGGCGTAACCACACCGATGTTGACCGTGCGCTGCTTCCAGATACGGTTGTCGGTCAGCAGCGTCTCGTACTCATCGACGCAGCCAGGGAAACGATCGGTAAACGACTCGATAAAATCAAGCAGCGAGCCCTCCCGATTCGTATTCATCCGTTCGAGTTCTTTCTTGCTGCGAAAACGCGATTCCTGGTACTTCGGCATCGTTTCGGGCAAATCACGATAGACGCCGCCCGGACGATAGTACGTCGCGTGCATACGCGTGCCGGAAACTGCCTCATAGCAGTCCATGAGATCTTCACGTTCACGAAAACAGTAAAGAAACATTGTCATCGCGCCGATATCGAGGCCGTGCGCGCCCAACCACATGAGGTGATTCAATATGCGCGTAATCTCATCGAACATGACGCGGATGTACTGCGCACGAATTGGCACCTGTACGCCGAGCAGTTTTTCGATCGCCATCACATAGGCGTGCTCATTGCACATCATGGATACGTAGTCGAGCCGATCCATGTAGCCGATGCTCTGGTTGAACGG
>CAZTQL010000095.1:0-8869 GCA_964615665.1 uncultured Woeseiaceae bacterium
TCGAGCCGATCCATGTAGCCGATGCTCTGGTTGAACGGCTTGCTTTCAACAAGCTTCTCGGTGCCCCGATGCAATAATCCGACATGTGGGTCGGCCTTCCGAATGACCTCACCCTCAATTTCCAGAACGAGGCGGAGAACACCGTGCGCCGCCGGGTGCTGCGGGCCGAAGTTCATCGTATAGCTTTGAATCTCAGCCACGATTGCCGTCCTTCAGGTCCGCCGAGTAACGATTGTCATCGCGGATCACGCGCGGCACTAACGTGCGCGGCTCGATGCTAACTGGTCCGTAAACAACGCGGCCTTCATCCGCGTCGTAATGCACCTCAACGTTGCCGGTGAGGGGAAAGTCTTTACGGAACGGATGACCGATAAACCCGTAATCGGTAAGAATGCGCCGCAAATCCGGGTGTCCCTCGAAAAGCACACCGAACATATCGAACACTTCGCGCTCGAACCAGTTTGCACCATTCCATATATCGACGACTGACTTGATGATTGGCGGGTTCTCCGTACCAGTGAAAACCCTGAGGCGCAGTCGGAAATTATGCTGCAGCGACAGCAGGTGATAGACCACCGCAAATCGTTGTGGGTCGAACTCATCGGACTCATCCAGCACGACGGGCAGACGCTCTACGCCGCGGCTGTAGCCGGAGCCAGTGGCCTCACTCGTGATCCATTCATCCTCGCCGTACGACAGGTAATCGACGCCGCAGACGTCCATTAACATCTCGAAGCCAAAATCCGCTTCGTTCCGTAACGCTGTCGCGATCTCGAGCAGATTGTCCTTATCCAGCTCGAACGTGAGCTCGCCACAGATCGACGGCACCCGACGCATTTGCTCGCCGAAACGCTCGTCGATGCGAGCAGCTAATGTCTCATAACGTTCAGTCATTGTGATCAGCGTCTATCGGGCAATCGTGCTGGTGCGGCGAATTTTGTTTTGCAGCTGCATCAATCCGTAGATCAGTGCTTCAGCCGTAGGCGGACAGCCGGGCACGTACACGTCGACCGGGACGATTCGGTCGCAGCCACGCACGACTGAGTATGAGTAGTGGTAATAGCCTCCGCCATTGGCACAGGAGCCCATTGAGACGACCCACCGGGGCTCGGGCATCTGGTCATAAACTTTTCGGAGTGGCGGAGCCATCTTGTTGGTGAGGGTGCCGGCGACGATCATGCAGTCGGATTGCCGCGGACTAGGTCGAAAGATAATACCGAAGCGGTCGAGGTCGTAACGCGCCGCGCCCGCCTGCATCATCTCAACCGCGCAACACGCGAGGCCGAAGGTCATCGGCCACAGTGAACCCGTTCTCGCCCAGTTCATTACGGTGTCGACGCTCGTAACGACAAAGCCCTTTTCCTGCAGGCTGCCGCCAGCCTCCGATGCGTCAGTGCTACTGACCGGGACGGCAGCGGTATCGGCTAATCCCACTCTAACGCCCCTTTTTTCCATTCATAAATGAAACCGACCACCAGGATTGCGAGAAACAACCCCATCGCGAGCAACCCGAAGTGTCCTACGACATCAAGTGACACCGCCCACGGAAAGAGGAAGGCAATCTCGAGATCAAAAATAATGAACAGGATGGCAACCAGGTAGTAGCGGACATCGAACTTCATGCGCGAATCGTCGAATGCTTCGAATCCGCATTCATACGGTGACAACTTCTCCGCGTCTTTGCCGCCCTGGCCAATAAGAAAACCAAGGCTGAGTAGCACGATGCCTAGCCCGGTAGCAACGCCGAGAAATATCAGTATGGGGATGTATTCTTGTAACATTTTCGCCCGCTTGGTCGGCGCTGATTGCAGTAACAAAATCAGCGCGCGATTGTATCAGTGTCCAGCACCTGAGACATAGTCTCGGCCAAAAAAAACGGCCTGGCGCCAGAAAGGCGAGACAGGCCGATTTATTGTTTGGTGCTCTGGGCGAGACTCGAACTCGCACGGCTTGCGCCACTGCCCCCTCAAGACAGCGTGTCTACCAATTCCACCACCAGAGCCTGTGCGGGATTTTACTACTGATCGGGGGCCGATGGCTCCTCGAGCGTCGGCAAATCGGTCGAATCCTCAGTGGGCTCGAGCGACGGCAGTTCCGAAACCGGCATCTCTTCATTGAGATCAGGCACCAAATCGGCCTCAACCTCAACGATCGGAGCATCTTCCAGGAGGCTCGACGGTGCCGCCGTCGACTGGCTGCTCAGGTAAGCCAGCGTCAGACTGCTGACAAAGAATGCCGTTGCGCAGACGGCCGTGGCACGAGAGAAGAAGCTGGCTGAGCCTCGCGCACCAAATACTGTGCCGGAAGCACCCGCCCCGAAGGCCGCGCCTGCGTCAGCGCCTTTGCCACGCTGCAACAAGACCAGCACGATGATGAGCAAAGCGATCAGCGTGTGCGTGATCAATACAGTTTTCTGAATGGTATCCATTTAAATACTCTATCCGTCTGTTAGTTACTGGCCGCCGCAGCGGCAATCGCCAGAAAATCACCGGCTTTAAGTGATGCGCCACCAATCAGCCCACCATCGATATCCGGCATGGCCAGCAGCCCTGCCGCGTTGTCGCCTTTCATGCTGCCACCATAAAGAATCTGCACACCCGCAGCGACCGCACTGTCTTTTTCCGCGAGTTGTCCGCGGATATGCCGGTGGACCTCTTGCGCCTGCTCCGGCGTGGCCGTCATACCAGTACCAATAGCCCATACTGGTTCATAAGCAATAACGGCTACACCAAACGCGGCAATGCCCGCAGCGTCAATAACAGCCCCAAGCTGCTCGTCAATAACCGCTTCCGTGCTCCCCTGCTCGCGCTCAGTCAGGGTCTCACCGATACACAAAATAGGGGTCAGACCCGCTGCCTGCGCCGACTGAAACTTCGCGGCTACGTCGGCGCTGGATTCCCCGTACATTGCGCGGCGCTCTGAGTGCCCAACGATAACAAATTCGCAGCCGACATCTCGCAACATTGAAGGTGCGACTTCACCGGTATAAGCACCGGCATCGTGTTCCGACACGTTTTGCGCCCCGAGCTTAACCACAGAGCCCGCGACCTTGGCCGCCACGGACGCCAAATACGGAAACGGCGGACAAACCAGCAGCTGAAAGCCACTGCCTGCCGGCACGCCGGCAACGATACCATCGACCAGCTCATCGCTGGCGTTGGTGCTGGCATTCATTTTCCAGTTTCCGGCTACCAGAATCTCACGCATATCGGTATTTCCGTAGGGGTAAAAGGCGCGCAAGGATACCGGGGCTGTCCCGGCAAATCAACGCATAAGGACTCATGTCGCTGCTGACTCAACCACTGCAGCAAGGCGACTTGCCAGGGAAGCAACCAGTTCCTCATTGCTGCCCTCGACCATAACCCGGATGACGGGCTCCGTGCCCGATGCCCGCAAAACCACGCGTCCGGTGTCTGCAAGCTCTGCTTCCGCAGCCGCCACCGCGTCCTGGATCTCGGCGGATTGACCCGGATCGACGCGCCGCTCAACCCGTACGTTGATCATCGTCTGGGGGTAGCACGGCATACCCGCGACCAGCTCTGACAGCGGCTTGCCGGCTTGTTTCATGATAGACAGCACCTGCAGCGCGCAGATAATGCCATCGCCCGTGGTCGCTTTGTCGAGCACCAGAACGTGGCCCGACGTTTCGCCACCGATGACGCCGCCATTGCCACGGAGCTCCTCGAGCACGTAACGATCGCCCACCTGGGCCCGTCGAAATTCAATACCATGCCCTTCGAGCGCGTGCTGTAGCCCGAGATTGCTCATGACTGTGCCGACGACCGGGCCCTCCAGCGTTCCCGCCTCATGCCGTGCCATGGCGAGAACATACAGCAGCTGGTCGCCGTCAATGAGGACGCCCTCCTCATCGGTCATGACGAGCCGGTCCCCGTCGCCGTCCAGTGCGACTCCGACATTGGCACGAACCGCTGGAACCGTCAGCGACAACAGCTCCGGCGAAGTCGATCCACAGCCAAGATTGATATTGGTACCGTTAGGGGAGCAGCCGATCGGGATAACCTCCGCGCCCAGGGCCGCCAAAGCACGCGGACCCACTTTGTAGCCGGCACCGTTGGCACCATCGAAAACGATCTTCAATCCTTCGAGGTTGACGCCCTCGGGCATACTCGCCGTGCAGAAATCCTCGTATCGCACTCTTGCCGTATCGATGCGTATTGCTTTTCCGAGTGCCTGCGATTCGAGCGTTATGGCCCGTTCCTTAAGGCGGGCTTCGATCTCGCCCTCGATCTCATCGGTCAGCTTGGAGCCGGTGCGATCGAAGAACTTGATGCCATTGTCAAAGAAGCCGTTGTGCGAGGCGCTGATGACCACGCCCAGATCCGCGTCGAACTCTTGCGTCAAACGGGCGATGCCAGGCGTCGGCAGAGGACCCAGCAACAGCACGTCGGCGCCGGCCGCGACAAAACCCGCCTCGAGTGCAGACTCAAACATGTAACCCGAAAGCCGCGTGTCCTTACCGATCACAACGGTGCCGCCTTTCGGCACGAGTACCTGCGCCGCCGCACTTGCCAGCCGCAGCGCGAAGTCGGCCGTCATTGGCTCATCGCCGACTTTACCGCGCACCCCGTCGGTGCCGAAATATTCTCTGCTCATTCTTTTTTCACCCAAGCTGTTTTCACCAACTCCGTTTTCACCCAAGACTCGTCATTGACGACCCGTTACCCAAGTTTGTCACCGCACTAACCACTTTCAGCGCATCGACCGTCGCGCCCACATCGTGCGCCCTGATGATCTGCGCGCCCTGCATGCAGGCAACCACGGCTGCTGCAATGCTCGCCGGCACCCGGCCTTCGACGTGCCGCCCGGTCAACGCCCCCAATGTCGATTTTCTCGACACGCCGACCAACAGCGGCCGGCCGCGCACCTGCAATTGTCGCAGATTTGCCAGTAACTCGACATTGTGCGCGTGCGTCTTGCCAAATCCAAAACCCGGGTCGATCACAATGAGGCTTTCATCCAGCCCCGCAGCGACGCACGCGCTGATTCGAGCCTCGAGAAACGCCGCAACATCGGCGACCACGTCTTCATAGTGGGGGGCCTCCTGCATCGCGCGCGGCTGTCCCTGCATATGCATCAGACAGACCGGTACCTGTAACTCCACGGCGGCGCGTAGCGCGCCCTCCCCCTGCAGAGCATTCACGTCGTTGATCATAGCGGCGCCGGCCGCTGCGGCGGCGCGCATCACGACCGGCTTACTCGTATCGATCGATACGGGCACATCCGTTACGTCTTTTAGAGATTCGATGACCGGAATCACGCGATCAAGCTCTTCCTGCTCACCAACAGCAGCGGCTCCTGGTCGCGTAGATTCACCGCCGACATCGATGATGGCCGCGCCGGCAGCGACCATTTCATCTGCCTGTCGAAGCGCGATATTCGGATTGGTGAACTGCCCGCCATCGGAAAACGAGTCGGGCGTGATGTTCAGAATGCCCATCACGGCCGGCACATCAAGGTACACCGACCCCAGCTTAAGTGACCCCAGCTTAAGTGAATTCGTTTTGCTCACTCGATTGATTGCCACGCCGCCCGGGCTAGCCGAACAGCGCTAATGTTCGCTGGCAGGCCCGCCAATCTTCGGTTTGCCGGCGGTGTCGCCAGTCTCTGCAGTAGCGGACCCATCGTCAGGGCTTTCCGGCTCGATGGTATCGTCCCAATCCTCGGGCGGCCGAGGCTCCCGGCCTTCCATAATGTCTTTGATCTGGACATCACCAATGGTCTCGTACTTGATTAGCGCTTTCGCCATCGCGTGTAGCTTGTCGATGTTTTCGCCAAGCAGCTTCCTCGCGTGTTCGTAATTGTCGTCGATAATCCGCCGCACCTCCTCATCGATCGCGTGCGCCGTATCATCGGATACCTGCTTGTGCTGCGTGACCGAGCGGCCAAGGAAAACCTCGCCATCCTCTTCGCTGTAGGTCAACGGACCCAACCGGTCCGACAAGCCCCACTTGGTGACCATGTTGCGGGCTATTTCGGTCGCCCGCTCAATGTCATTCGAGGCACCGGTTGTTACGCCACCTGCACCGTTGATCAACTCCTCCGCAATACGACCGCCGAAAAGACTCGAGATGGTGCTTTCCAACCGCTGCCGCGACATGCTGTAGCGATCCTCTTCCGGCAGATACATGGTAACGCCGAGCGCGCGGCCACGCGGAATTATCGTTACCTTGTACACCGGGTCGTGTTCCGGCACGAGGTAGCCGACGATTGCGTGACCCGCCTCGTGATAGGCCGTGTTCAGCTTTTCTTCTTCACTCATGACCATCGAGCGCCGCTCGGCGCCCATCATGATCTTGTCCTTGGCCTGTTCGAACTCATCCATGCTGACAACGCGTTTGTTGGCACGGGCTGCAAAAAGCGCCGCTTCGTTGACCAGGTTAGCCAGATCGGCGCCCGAGAATCCCGGCGTACCCCGAGCAATAACACTGGGACGCACATCGTCGTTCAACGGCACCTTGCGCATGTGAACTTTTAGAATTTGTTCACGACCGCGCACGTCGGGTAATGGCACAACGACCTGCCGATCGAAGCGGCCCGGGCGCAGCAGGGCTGGATCCAGAACATCCGGTCGGTTCGTTGCAGCGATTACAATGACGCCCTCGTTGCCCTCGAAGCCATCCATCTCGACAAGCATCTGGTTGAGCGTCTGTTCGCGCTCGTCGTGCCCGCCACCCAGTCCGGCGCCGCGATGGCGTCCCACAGCATCAAGCTCATCGATGAAGATGATGCAGGGCGCCTGCTTTTTCGCCTGCTCGAACATGTCGCGAACGCGGGAGGCGCCAACGCCGACGAACATCTCGACAAAATCGGAGCCTGAAATCGTGAAAAACGGCACCTTGGCCTCGCCCGCGATTGCTCTCGCCAGCAAGGTCTTACCGGTTCCGGGCGAGCCAACCATCAGCACACCCTTGGGAATCTTGCCGCCGAGGCGCTGGAACTTACTAGGGTCCTTAAGGAACTCGACGATCTCAGCGAGTTCTGCCTTCGCCTCTTCGACGCCGGCCACATCGGCAAACGTCACGCCAACCTGGTCTTCTCCCAGCAGGCGCGCCTTGCTCTTGCCAAACGACATGGCGCCACGACCGCCACCGCCGCCCTGCATCTGGCGCATGAAATAGATCCAGACGCCAATCAACAGGAGGATCGGAAACGAACTGATTAGCAGTTGCCCGATGAGACTCTGCGACTTCGGTTCGGCTGCCGTGAAGCGCACGCCGTTCTTGTCGAGCAGGCCGATTAATGTGTTGTTGTCAGTCTCCGGACTCACCGTGTAGTACTGCAGCGGCTCTGATTTGCCGAAGCGAATCTGCTGACCGTCGATGACGGCGACAGTCACTTGTCCTGATCGAACCTGCGTCAGAAATTCTGAATAGTCCTTCTTCTGCGGCTGGCTGCCGCTGACGCCGGACAACCCCTGGACGACCGAGAGGAGTACGACGATGATGACTACAAATACCAGAACGTTTTTAGTTAAATCATTCACATTAGGATTCCGCGCAGAGATGCTGCTGAGACGTTGTATTGACGTAGAACTTACACCCTTTTGACACTACTACAATTGGTAGTTCCTCGCTACCAAGTAGACCTCACGGCTACCAGCCCGCGAGGCCTTCGGCTTCATCACCCGAACTCGCTCGAAACTGCGCCGGGCATCGACGACAAAAGCGTCGAATCCCTCGCCGTGGAAGAGCTTGCAGACGAACGAGCCCTTTTTCTTCAGCACGCGCCGCGCCAGATCCAGAGCGAGCTCGGCAAGATACATGGACCGCGGCTGGTCGACCGAACGAGTTCCGGTGATATTGGGTGCAATATCACTCATTACAAGGTCGGCCCCGTCATCGCCGATGGCCTCCAGCATCTGTGCGAGAACGGCATCCTCCTGAAAATCCCCCTGGATGAACTCGACATTCGGCAAGGAGTCCATCGGCAGCAGGTCAACCGCGATAATGCGGGCCGTGCCCTTGAGCTTCCGGGTGACAAACTGGCTCCAGCCACCAGGCGCAGCACCGACGTCCACGCACACCATGCCCGGCTTCAGCAGCCGTTCTTTCTGATCGATCTGTTCGAGCTTGTAGACCGCCCGCGAGCGCCAACCGTCACGACGCGCCTGCTGCACGTAAGGATCACGCTCCTGCCGGTCTCGCCAGCTGCGGCCCGACCCGCGCGGCCCACTCATCGGGCGCCTCCTGTAAACCTGGGATTCATCGTGGCCTCACTGTTACACTCCGCGGCCATGACACTGAACGAAGCACAGAAAAAATACCTCCGTGGCCTCGGCCACCAGAAAAAACCGCTGATCATCGTTGGTGATGCCGGCCTCAGCGAATCGCTGTTGGCCGAGTATGAAACGACTCTAAGCCACCATGAACTCATCAAAGTGCGCGTTCGGGTCGGTGACCGAGAAACGCGGGATTCGATTATCGAAAAACTCTGCTCGGATAGCGCCGCCGAACTGGTCCAGCGCATCGGTAACGTTGCACTCTTGTATCGCCAAAACCTGGACAAGAAACCTGCCAAGCGCTTGCGAATACCGTCAAAGTAGGTCGCAAGAACGGTTATTCGTAACGCACGTTAATGACTTCGTAACTTTTCTCTCCGTCCGGCGCGACGAAGTCGACAACATCACCTTCATTCTTGCTTATTAAAGCCCGCGCGATTGGGGAGGTATACGAAATGAGCCCATTTTTGATGTCGGCCTCGTCGTCCCCAACGATTGTGTACGTAATTTCCTTGCCGCTCGCCTCTTCGATCAACTCGACGGTCGAGCCAAAAACAATCCTGCCGCGCGCGTCGATAGCCGTCACGTCAATGACTTGCACGTGCGACAGCTTGCCTTCGATTTCCTTGA
>CAZTQL010000096.1:0-8862 GCA_964615665.1 uncultured Woeseiaceae bacterium
GCGGCGAACGACAAATGAAATCCCGGAGTCATCGTCGCGACGGGTTGGGCCACAAAGATGACGGCGGCGGCGAGCGCCAGGGTCCTTAAAACGTCGATTTGGCGCCGCCGAAGGATGGTGATACCCCCGATGAGGAGCATCAGCGCCGCGCGCTGTGCCGGCACGGCCAGCCCTGAGATCAGGGCGTACGCGCAGGCGACAGCAACCGCGATGGCAATGGCGGCAACGTAATGCCCGGTACCGACACGGAGAACCCCCAGCACGAGCGACGACAAGAGGCCGGCAGCGGTGGCTGCCAGACCAATATGCAGGCCCGAAATCGCCATCAGGTGACTGGTGCCTGTCAGCGCATAGCGCCGCCACTGTTCCTTAGCTATCTGCTGACGCACGCCGACACCGACGGCCGCAGTAACGGCACCACTTTCTTTCGTGCGCGAGGCATCAAGGGCAGCCATGACGAAGTCCTGGCGCAATAAATCGGTGCGATTTGCCTGGCGTGTTGCGAGCAGCCGGTTGCGAGTGCCGTTTACAACGTAACCCGTGGCGTTGATTCGCTGCCGAAATAGCCATGCCTCGAAGTCAAACAGGCCAGGATTGCTGTCCCCGCGCGGTCGCTTCAGCCGCACTTCAAGCTCCCAGACGTCGCCGATGGACGGCCTCGCCGGTGAGTCAAACCAGGCAACCCTTGCCACCGGCGGCAGACGGTGATCATCGAGCGGCGTCACCAGCATTAGCACGGCAGCACCGCTGCGGCGAGGAAAATCCACAACACGAACCCGGGTCAACAGGCTGTCACCGGCGTACATGGCGTCCAGGTGATTATCGGTAATGCGCCCGCCGGCGTACATGAAAAGTACCGCCCCAAAAATGAGGCAGCCTACCGCTCGCGTCCGCGAGAAAGTCAGCATCAGGAACGATGCAACTAATGTGAACTGACAGAGGTCCGAGTCTGGCGCAACCCTGCTATGCTGCGCCGCCATACCCCCGACGATAAGCAACAGGCAGGCTTTGATCACGAGTTGTCGCTGTTAATTGACGGCACTCACCATGAAACCCGGACCGCGAGTCGATGCCAAGACGATTTTTTAGGAAATTCGCGTTTAAACGCCACGACATCAGCAAGCAGTGGTTCATGGCGCCATTCCGGCATCTGCTAAATGATCACCGCTTGTGGGGCGTCGGTCGACGTTGGATAGTACCGGCATTCGCGTTGGGGCTATTCGTCGCATTTATGCCGTTTCCCGGCCATACGCTGACCGCCGCGCTGCTGGCGTTGGCGCTGCGCGTCAATATCCCGGTAGCGGCCGTGACAACCTGGGTCAGCAATCCGGCGACCATGGTGCCAATGTATTATTTTGCGTATCAGCTGGGCTCGAACCTGCTGCGAATGGAAATGCAGCCGTTCGGCTTCGAATTGTCGATTGACTGGGTCACACACACATTTGTCAACATATGGCAGCCCATGCTGCTTGGCAGCGTGCTGCTGGGCAGCGCCGCGGCGCTGCTCGGATTTATCGTCCTGAACGGCCTGTGGCGCTGGTCAGTCTCCAACTACAAAACGCGCAAACGAAGCCAGCGTCGGCCACCGTCAAACTGAGTCTTTGAGGACACCATCGCCGAGTTCGAGCACGCGATCCATGCGGGCAGCGATCGAGTGATCGTGCGTGACAATAATCAGGCTCGTCTGCAGTTCCTGATTCAATTCGAGCATCAGCTGGAGAACATGTTCGCCGTTGCCGGCATCCAGATTACCGGTCGGCTCGTCGGCGAGAACCAACTGCGGGCGCGTAATCAGCGCCCGCGCGACCGCCGCACGCTGTCGTTCGCCGCCTGATAATTCGCCGGGCTTGTGCGTTAGACGCTCACCCAGGCCCACGCGTCCCAATAAATCACGTGCCTGCTGCAAGGCGGCAGCTTTCGGCTCACGCCGAATCAGGAGCGGCATTGCCACGTTTTCCTCGGCGGAAAACTCCGGCAGCAGATGATGGAACTGGTAGACAAAACCGATATGGCGATTGCGCAGGTCGCCTTTGGCGGCCTCGTTGACGCCATTCAGCGACTCGCCGTTGATCAGAACCTGGCCCTCGTCGGGCTCATCCAGGCCGCCCATGATTTGCAGCAACGTCGTTTTGCCTGATCCGGACGTTCCGATGATGGCCAATCGTTCAGCGGACTGCACCACGAGATTGACGCCACGCAGTACTTCGAGCGTCGACGCGCCCTCGTTGAAACGCCGCACGACGTTACGGCATTCGAGAACGGGTTGCATGGAATCGGTCGGTACTTCAGTCATACCGCAATGCCTCCGCGGGTGCTGTCCTGGATGCGACCCAGGCAGGATACAGCGTTGATGCGAGCGCCAGTATCAGCGCTATCAATGAGATCTTAACCACGTCGCCGAACCGTAACTCGGATGGCAGGTCGCTGATGAAATAGACATCGGCCGCAAGCAGTTTGATGCCCAGCACGGCCTCGAAAAAGCCAGCAATCGATTCGAGATTGAGCGCCAGCGTGACACCGACGACGACACCGGCGAGAGTTCCTACGACACCCACAATCGTGCCTTGCGTAATGAAGATCCACAAAATGCTGGACGGTCTCGCGCCCACCGTTCGCAAAATAGCGATATCACCCTGCTTGTCCTTTACCACCATAACCAGTGTCGACACGATGTTGAACGCTGCAACGGCGACCACCATCAGAAGAATCACGAACAATATCGACTTCGTAATCTGGATGGAACGAAAAAAGTTCACATGCCTTCGAGTCCAGTCGCTGACAAGCACGAGCTCTCCGTGTGCCAAAGCAACCTCGCGGACGATTTCGGCCGCCGCGTAAATATCGGTCACCGCCAAGCGCACACCCGTCACAGCGTCGCGTTTTCGATAGAGCTTCTGTGCATCACCGATATTGATGAATGCCAAACGGCGGTCGAACTCGAACATGCCAACACGGTACAAACCGCTAACCGTAAATCGTCGCGTTCGCGGCAGCACGCCGGCCGGCGTCACCCGGCCTTCGGCAAGGGTGACCGTCACTTTGTCGCCGACCGACAATTGCAACGCCTCTGCCAACTCGACGCCCAGCACGATATTGAAGCGTCCCGGCTGCAGATCACTCAGCTCGCCCTCTCGCATAACGCCGCCGATGCCCGAAACCACTTGTTCAAGATCGGGCTCGATGCCACGCAGTCCGGCACCGCTGAGCTGTTTCTCGAACACCAGCAGGGCTTGGCCATCAATGTACGGCGCGGCGGCGCGCACACGCGAATTCGCGGTCGCCAACTCCATCAGGGCCGGCGCACTCAACAACTCGCCATTCGGGTTCTCAATACTCGCGTGTGACGTCATCGCCAGCAGCCGGTCCTTGAGCTCGCGCTCGAAACCATTGACGACGGACATCACAACAATCAAAACGGTAACCGCGATAGCGATGCCGAGCATGGAGATCGCCGAAATCAGCGAGACGAAGCTATTACTGCTACGTGCCCGCACGTAACGCCGGCCTATCCACATTTCGTAGCGCTTGCCCATGCGACCTATTCGTACCGCAACGCAGCGGCGGGATCGACCAGCGCCGCACGCCGTGCCGGGTACAGCGTGGCAAGCGAAGTGAGCACGAACGCAGCCGCCGCAATGACAGCAACGTCCTGCAGCTCAAGCTCAGACGGAATTCGCGTAACGTAGTAGACGTCGCCCGGCATGATCTGGAAACCAAACCATTGCTCAAGCAGCGGCGCGATCGTCGGCACATTGACCGCCAGTACGACGCCGAGCAGCACGCCAATGATTACGCCAGCCCAGCCGATTGCGGCGCCCTGCACGAAGAACACACGAACCACCCCGTTGGGACGCATGCCGAGCGTCCGCAAGACGGCGATATCGGTGGTCTTGTCGGTCACCACCATGACCAGGCTCGCGACAATATTGAAGGCAGCAACGCCAATAATCAGCGATAGCATCAGTGACATCATCATCTTCTCGATGCGAATCGCGCGGAAGTAGCTGGCATTTTCGATGGTCCAGTCACTGATGACGAAGTCGACGCCTAAACGCTGCTGCAACACGCGCGCAATCCGCGGCGCCGCCATGACTTCGTCGGCCCGAAAGCGCACAGAATTCACGGCCTCGCCCAGCTGCTGTATCTTCGCCGCATCATCGATGTGTACCAGTGCCAGCGTGCCGTCGTGGTCCTGCAGACCCGCCTCGAATACGCCGCGCAACACGAAACGTTCGAGCACGGGTTCCAGGGTGCCGTCACCGACGGGCCTGGGAATGAGTAAGACAACGCCATCGCCAATTCGAACGCCGAGCTCGTAGGCCAGTATGCGACCGAGCACGATGCTACGGCTGCCAGTCTGCAATACGTCGAGCTCGCCTTCGACCATGTTGATCAGATCGCCGGACAGCGGCTTTTCGAATGCGGGGTCAACGCCATGAATGAGAACGGCGAGAAGCTCGCCGCCCGACTGAATCATGCCCTCCATCTGCACGAGTGGCGCTGCCGACGCAACACCAGGCTCGACACGAATCTCGTCGACGAGCGCCGCCCAGTCGTCGGTCACGCCGGTGGCCGCGGTAACAGTCCCGTGCGCCGACATACTCAAGAGTCGGCTGCGCAGCTCCCCTTCAAAGCCGTTCATCACCGAGAGAATAACGATCAGGGCAGCCACGCCAAGGGCGATGCCGACCAGCGATATCAGCGTGATAAAGGAGACGAAGCGGGTGCGCCTTTTTGCCCGGAGGTAGCGCAGCCCAACGAACAATTCGACAGGGTTGATCATCGGCATGCATTAAACCACATTCATGCAACCCACGAGCTCCGTTTCGGTAGCGGGAGTTTGTGACCCAGTTCGCAGTTGGAATGCCGGCTGGCAATGCTATAGTCTAAAGCTCTGAATGGAGGATGGATCGATGTCAAAGCTGCGCACAATTACGCTGATTGCCCTGTTTCTGGCGGCCTTCGGCACAGCCAATGCCCAGACGCTCAAGATGGACGGTGCAAGCGCCGCCGGCGTCGACGCGCGACCCACGCGCGGCATGTCTCAGACCAGCGTCCAATCCAGATTCGGCAGCCCGACGGCGGTTCGCTCGCCGGTCGGCAACCCGCCGATTACGCGCTGGGAATACCAGGATTTCGTCGTGTTCTTTGAGTTCGACAAAGTGATACACGCGGTTACCAAGCACTAGACAAGCAACCACCCGAACACCACAAGCCCGGGCCCGGAAACGACCCGGGCTTTTTTGCGCCCGTGTGTAATAATCGCGTCCCGCGAAAGACCGCAAATCATCAAGAGACCGGGCACACCGTTGAGCGATTCTCTCCTCCTTCCCGCAGCGCCATCGCTGCCAGCCCCTGGCGACCCGGCGCGCTGGGGTCGGCTGCTAGGCGCGAGCGCAGCGCTGGCAGCAGCGGAACTCGCCCGGAGCATGGATCGACCGCTGCTCATACTGGCCGAGGACCCGCGACACGCTGACCAGCTCGAGGCGGAAATTCGCTTCTTCGCCGGCGAGACTCTGCCGGTATTGCATTTCGTCGAGTGGGAAACACTTCCGTGGGACAGTTTCTCGCCGCATCAGGACATCATCTCGCAGCGCCTCAACGTGCTTGCCGCATTGCCGCAAATGCGCCAGGGCATCATTATCGCGGCGGCGAGCGTCTTGCAGCAGCGTCTCCCGCCCGTGGACTACGTCAGCGCTCGATCGCTGACGCTGAGGCAGGGCCAAACGCTGCAACGCGAGCACTTTATCGAGGCACTCGTCAATTCCAGCTACCTGCGCGTACCGCAGGTGTCTGAGCATGGCGAATTCGCCGTGCGCGGCTCGCTTATCGATGTTTTTCCGATGGGCACCGACGCGCCGATACGCATCGACTTTTTTGGCGACGAGATTGAATCGTTGCGTTACTTCGCCGCCGAATCCCAGTTATCCGGTGAGTTAGTCGATGCAATCAACGTATTGCCCGCCCGCGAAGTGCCGCTGGATGCCGATGCAATCCAGCGTTTTCGCCACCGGTATCGCGAGCGTTTCGAGGGCCAGCCGGCCAAGTCACGTGTTTATCGCGAGGTCTCGGACGGCATCGCGCATGGCGGCATCGAATACTACCTGCCACTGTTCTTTGAGGAGACGGCAACGCTGGATGACTATGTCCCTGACGATTGCGTCATCCTTGCGCCGACAGAACTCGACGCATTGCTGCAGCTCTTCTGGTCGGAGGCGGCAGAACGCTATGAACTCTGCAGTCTCGACGCCGAGCGTCCTATTCTGAGCACGTCGGAAACCTTCGTCGAGCCGCCGGCCGTGGCTGTAAAACTGCAACGTTTCGCGCAGATTCGGTACTCGGCACAGACGCTCGCCGACTCCTCGAAAACTCAGAATTTTGCAACGCGCAAACCGCCGGCCATGAAGATCGAAGCACGTTACGAGGACGCGGCTGCTTCTCTGATGCAGTTCCTGTCCTCATTCGACGGCCGCGTTCTGTTCACCACGGACTCGCCAGGACGCCGCGAACAGCTGTTTGACCTGCTCTCCGGTCGCGGGCTCGATCTCGCGCGGGCCACCGACTGGCGCGGGTTTATCGATCTCAAGCAACGCATCGGCGTCGCTATCGCGCCCGTCGAAAACGGCGTACTACTGCCGGAAGCGGGCATCGCTGTCATCAGTGAGCAACAGCTATTCGGCGAGCGCGGCAAGGCACGCCGGCGTCGCCGCAAGAGCGACCGCGATCCTGAAACGATCATTCGGCAGCTCAACGACCTTGAGCCCGGATCCCCGGTCGTCCACGAGGAATACGGCGTTGGCCGCTATCTCGGGTTGACGACGCTCGAGGCAGGCGGCATTGCCGCCGAATTCCTGCACCTTGAATATGCAGACGGCGACAAGTTGTACGTACCGGTACACGCTCTTGATCTGATCTCGCGGTATACCGGAGCGTCACCGGAAAACGCGCCACTGCACCGGTTAGGCAGCGATCAGTGGGCCAAAGCGAAACGCCGTGCTATCAAGAAAATTCGCGATGTTGCCGCAGAATTGCTCGATGTCTATGCGCGCCGTGCGGCACGCCCGGGACACAGCTTTCGCTGGGCAGAAGCAGACTACCGCAGTTTCGAAACCGGATTTCCGTTCGAACTGACCGAGGACCAGGCACACACGATCGACGAAGTGCTCGAGGACCTGGGCTCCAGTCAGCCCATGGATCGCGTCGTCTGCGGTGACGTTGGTTTCGGCAAAACCGAAGTCGCACTGCGCGCTACTTTCGCCGCTGTGCATGGTGGCAAGCAGGTCGCCATACTGGTGCCGACGACGCTGCTGGCAGCGCAGCACGGACAGGTGTTTCGCGACCGCTTCGCTGACTGGCCGGTTCGAGTCGAAGTGCTGTCGCGCTTTCAGTCGGCCAAACAGGTTAAGGACATCGTCAGCGGTTTACGCTCAGGCAACGTTGACGTCGTCATAGGAACACACCGTCTGCTCCAGCACACCAAAGATTTCCATGATGTAGGGCTCGTCATCGTTGACGAGGAGCACCGATTTGGCGTGCGCCACAAGGAAGCCATCAAGTCATTGCGCAGTGAAATCGATATTTTAACGTTAACGGCGACACCCATTCCGCGCACCCTCAACATGGCTCTCGGCGGACTGCGGGAAATGTCGCTGATCACAACCCCGCCAGCCGAGCGCCTGGCCGTCAAAACGTTCGTCTCGGAATGGAACGACGTAATTATTCGTGAAGCCTGCCTTCGAGAAATCAAGCGCGGCGGGCAGGTCTACTTTATCCACAATCGTGTCCAGGACATCGAGCGCATTGAGCAGGTACTCACGGCGTTGGTGCCGGAAGCCAAGATCCGCATCGGCCACGGACAAATGCGCGAGCGCGACCTCGAGCAGGTCATGCTTGATTTCTACCACCGACGATTCAACGTTTTGCTCTGCACAACGATCGTTGAGAGTGGACTGGACATACCGACTGCCAACACGATCATCATCAATCGCGCAGACCGCTTCGGCCTGGCGCAGCTCCATCAGCTGCGTGGCCGCGTCGGGCGCTCGCACCACCGTGCCTATGCCTATCTTGTCGCCCCACCCAAGGCCGTGATGACCGCCGATGCCGTGAAGCGCCTGGAAGCGATCGACTCGCTGGAGGATCTCGGTGCAGGATTTACACTCGCGACACATGACCTCGAGATTCGCGGCGCTGGCGAACTGCTCGGGGACACGCAGAGCGGCCAAATCCAGGAGATCGGTTTTTCCCTGTATACCGAGTTGCTCGGTCGCGCTGTGGATTCGCTACGCTCCGGCAATGAGCCCGACCTCGAGGCACCACTACATGCCGGCGTCGACATTAATCTGCACATCCCGGCATTGCTGCCGGAAGACTACGTTCCGGACGTACACCTGCGACTAATCCTTTACAAGCGGATCTCAGCCTCTGAATCGGCCGAGGAATTGCGCGAGCTGCAGGTCGAGCTTATTGATCGTTTCGGCCTGCTGCCGGACAGCGCAAAGAACCTGATGCGCATTGCGGCGATCAAGAAATCCGCCGCAGCGCTGGGCGTCGAGAAAATCGATGCGGCAGACGCTGGCGGCTACCTCGTTTTTGCGGCAGAAAGTCACATTGATCCTGTCGCCCTTGTACAATTGGTGCAAAATGACGGCGAGAAATACCGCCTGCGGGGCTCGCATCGGCTGCAGATCAAGGCGGATTTATCGGCACTGGATACAAGATTCGGGACGATTGAGAAGCTCCTCGACCGTCTTGCGATCAAATCTTAGGGAACGGCACGGAATATTCATGAGACGCACCATGAGACGGACAATCGCCACTCTTTTCTTGCTGCTGCCGGTAATGGCGGCCAACGCACAGGCC
>CAZTQL010000097.1:0-8853 GCA_964615665.1 uncultured Woeseiaceae bacterium
GCTTTAATTCTCACTTCAATATCCCTGTAAACTCGTTTCTGCCACAGTCGCGCCCGCCAATCGACGAACAGCACGACCAGCAACGTAAGTCCAAAACAGCCCCAGACATAAATACCGTAGCTGCCCATTCCCAAAGCATCCATCACTTGCTTGCCCCCGGCGACAGGATCATTTCACGCACCCAGCGCGTGCGACGTTCGCGGAACAATACTTCGGTTCTTACCCGGCGCAATAAGAGAGAACCGAATAACAGCGTGAAGCCTATCAGCATCGCAAACAGCGGAATGCGCATGTCGGCATCCATTGTTCCTTTCTTGAACACTGTCTGTCCCTGGTGCAACGAACTCCACCACTCGACCGAGAAATGCACAATCACCACGTTAACCACACCTACGAGCGCCAGTACGGCGCTGGCCTTGTCTGCTTTCGCCGTATCGTCGATGGCGCTGCGGAGCGCCATGTAACCGAAATACAGGAACAGCAGGATTAATTCCGACGTCAACCTTGGATCACCCCACTCCCACCAGGTTCCCCACATCGGACGTCCCCAGATAGATCCGGTCATCAGTGCAAGAAACGTGAAAGCGGCACCCAACGGCGCGGCCGCGGCAGCGACCGCGTGCGATAGCTTGATGCGCCAGATCAGACCGATGCCGCCGCTGACCGCCATGATCATGTACGCCATCATCGACAGGTACGCGGCGGGCACATGCACGTAAATGATGCGGAACGCATCTTTTTGCTGATAGTCCATCGGCGCCAGAAACAGACCCGCATAAACGCCGTAGGCAATCAGCGCGATGCCGGGTGCTGCGAGCCACGGCGAAAACACCGCGGCCAGGCGATAAAAGTGCGGCGGTGAGGCCAGTTGATGAAAGAATTTCCACATAATTCTATTTCTACTCGTTGCTAATTCTCAAGGCGGCGGCCGTAGCGTACGGAGCAAGGCTCAACGATGCAACGGCATAGGCACCCAATGCCCAGACACCGGTCGAATAAATGTCGTTGCCGGCGGCGAGTGACACGGTATTGGCGCCCAACAGCAAGATTGGCATGGCCAGGGGCAGGATCAGCAGGCTCAAAAGTGCCGTACCCCGGTGCAGTCCAACGGTCAACGCCGCGCCGATGGAACCCAGAAGACTGAGGCTGATAGTGCCGAGCGCCAGGGTCAGCATCATGACCGGCACGACCGACCACGGCATGCGATAAGTGATTGCCAATAGCGGCGACACAAATACCAGGGGCAGACCGCTCGTCAGCCAGTGTGCGAGCGTTTTACCCAGGGCGAGCACAGGCAGCGGCTGCGGGCTGACCAGCAGCTGATCGAGGCTGCCGTCTTCGAAGTCGCCCAGGAACAGTGAGTTCAGCGACAGCAGCGTTGCCAACAGCGCCGCCACCCAGAGTACGCCAGGACCGCTGAACTCCAGTTGTTCAGCACTCGGTCCCACGGCGAGCGGGAACAACGTACAGACCATGGCAAAGAAAAACAGGGGATTCAGCACATCCCCGGGGCGCTTCCATGCGAGTAGCAGGTCGCGCCGGGCCGTCGCCCAGAGTCCGGAGAAAATTCCCGGCTGAAAAGAGGTGGTTTCGGTCATTGGATTCGAATCTTCGTCGTTGGTGCGTCGATTTCGACGTCCTGATGCGCCGCCATGACACAGAGGCCGCCGGCTGTCAGATGCTCTTCAACCAACTCCATCACGAGTTTCCTGCCCTCTCGATCAAGGTTGGTGAACGGTTCGTCCAGCATCCACAGGGGTACGTCGGCAAGTAACATGCGTGCCAGAGACACACGTCGTTGCTGGCCTGCTGACAATGAACGCAACGGCAGCTTTCTCAACCGCTCTATGCCCAAGCGCTGGTAGACCGACTCAGAGTCGCGGTTTGACTGCTGTCGCAATGAACGCTCGAACTGCAGATTCTCGAGCATATTGAGGTCGCCCTTGAGGCCAGTGCGATGGGCGAGCCAGACCAGGGAGCCATGGAAATTCTGGCGCTGCTTGCGGACGGGTTCGTCGTTCCAGAAAATCTCGCCGGTTTCCAGGCTGAGCATACCGGCGATGGCTCGCATTAAACTGGTCTTCCCGCAGCCATTACGGCCTTCCAGAATTAGCAATTCGCCGCTCTTCACCGCAAAGTCGAGACCTTCGAAAAGGCATCTTTCTCCTCGAATCAACGTGAGGTTCTCAGCCGATAATTTTGAAATCAAAGCATTAAACCTTATTGCCGAGAGCGATCGGTATGGAGATCAAGAGATAACATCCTTGTTTTACAGTTGCTTATGAAACTTTATTAAAGTTACGCGAACAAAAATATAGCGGACCATTTTACGACTTTGTAACGAGATTTCCGGTTTACAGGAACGATCGCACGGACGTAGACTGAACGTGCAGGTTGACGTTTCATATAAGAAAAGACCGAAACGCGACAATAACAATTATTCCGTGACATAACGATACCGAGTTACAACATATGGACCTAGGCGCGGCAGGCCTTAAAGTGCAGCCGTTCCCGACGCATGGAAAGCCGTCGGCGACTCTTACCTATGCCTCTCAGAGAGCGGCCCTGGAGGTATTGGAAAATACCTATGCCAACAAGGCGGGGCTTTCGTTGATGCAGGGCCCGGCGCTGTCGGGCAAGTCCACCCTGATCCGCAGCTTCGTGAACTCACTGCATCAGGACTGCGCCGTCGCCGTTGTCGACGGTGCCGGCCTGAATACCACCAATCTTCTCTTGTCGGTATTGCGTCAGTTCGGTTACGACGTGGAATTGAGTTCGCCCAAGGAATTGCTCGGGCTGATTCGCGTCTTCACGCTGCAACAAGCGGCGTACCACGAGCCGCCGTTGTTGATTATTGAGAATACGAGTGAGCTGCGGCCCAGCGCGTTGCGTGCATTGTGCGAACTCGCCGACCTCAAGGTTCGAGTGGGCAGCGCGATAAAAATTGTGCTGGTCAGCGATCATTCGTTGCATCACATGATCGCCGCTCCAGCGATGGAGGCGATCGCGCGACGATTGCTGCATGACTTTCACATGCACCCCATGACAGAACAGGAAACCAGGGACTACCTGCACAGCAAACTGCGCGGCGCGGGCAGCAGCGCTCCCGACTACGTCTTTCCATCGGCCGTCTGCGCAGAGCTATGGAAAGCCTCCGGCGGTTGGCCCGGCATTCTCGATCGGCTGGCACTGCTGGCACTGTCTCGCGCCGAGTCCCTGCCCGTTGCAGTCAGCGATGTCGAGTACCCCGCCCTTCCCAGCGGCACCTGGGACGAGGAAGAGCTCGCCGTTGCCGAGCAAACGCCAATCACGACGCCAGTGGCACCCGAACTGGTGATAAGCAGCCAAGGCCAATTACTGCGCGAGTTGAAAATGCTGAAGCCGCGCGTGCTTATCGGTCGTTCCGAACACAACGACATCTCCATAGACAGCGAATACATCAGCCGACATCACACGTTGCTGGTACGACACGGCGCCTCGACCTTCCTGATGGATCTGAACAGTTCCAACGGCACCTTTGTCAACTCGAAGCGGGTCTCAAATCACGTCCTCGTCAACAACGATGTCATTACTATGGGCACTTTCAACATCAAGTTCCTGGATCCGGATGCGCGTGAACGGGGCACGCTCGACGGCGCAGAGTTTGCTGACACCACGCTTATGAAGACCCTCGAGGATATGCGGGCATTGCTCGCCCGGGAAAACACGGAACTGCTGCCAGCGGCGTCTGAAGAATAGCCAGCCAGGCTTCAGGCGAAGAATTGTTCCTTGAAGTGCTTGCGGCACATCGATACGTACCGGTCGTTGCCACCAATTTCTACTTGTGACCCTTCAGTCACGGCATTACCGTCGCCGTCGAGTCGCAACACCATCGTAGCCTTGGCGCCGCAGTGACAGATCGCTTTGAGCTCCTTCAGATTATCCGACCAGGCGAGCAGATACTTGCTGCCCTCAAAGGGCTCACCCTGGAAATCCGTGCGCAATCCGTAGGCCAGGACCGGGATCTTCAGTTTGTCCGTAACGTCGCTGAGCTGGAAAACCTGATCACGCGTGAGGAACTGAGCTTCGTCAATGAGCACGCAATGCAGCGGTGCCGCCTGGTGACTGCGGTCGATTAGTTTCCAGAGGTCAGTGTCATTCGCGAACGTAGTCGCCTTGGCCTCGATGCCGATTCGCGATTTCACTTTGCCGACACCGAAACGATCGTCGAGCTGCGGGGCCAGAACGAGGGTGTTCATACCCCGTTCCCGATAGTTGTAGCTGGATTGCAGTAGCGCAGTCGATTTGCCCGCGTTCATCGACGAATAGTAAAAATAGAGCTTGGCCATAGGCCGTCTATTGTGGCATCGCATCGCGCGCGATGCACGGGCTTCGGCGTGGGTCTAGTGATGCTGTCGGATTGCTCTCACAACACCTCTTCGCCTCGCCTTCGGTCGCAACCGTTGGCATCGGCAATCCGCGCATATGTTTGTCAATTCGTGTCGATCGGAGATGATCTGTGGCACTGGCGTCACTTTGCCGCGACGCAAACAGGAGCTGCAAATCACCAGGTCGCTCAAGCGGTTAAGCAAGCGATAGCTGATATTGTCTTTTGCTACTGAAGCCATTACAGGTCTCCTCTTCTGAGGCCCTTTTTTGGCAGCTGCAAAGGCTTATGACCAGCGATAGCCAGAGTTCTGTTTAAAAGTGTTAACCAGTCGTGGTTTTGTCTGTGAACTACGTTTCGCTACGCCTCGCCCTGACGCCGAATCACAGTACGTAATCGGCAACGATTTCGACAAGATGATCGGACCAGCGCTCCGGGAACGGCTCGGTCAGTTCGACCGATTGCTCGAAATCGGGCGTGAATACCTGGTCCAGAAGTTGTTGAACATACTCGGGATGCGATGTAGCGATATTGAGCTCCTTGTTCGTGCGAAAACTCAGCTTGTCCCAGTTAGCCGACCCGAGGCAGGCCCAGTCATCGATGACGGCCGCCTTCACGTGTGACATTCCGGGATACACGAACACGCGAATGCCATGCTCCATCATCGCGTTTGCTGCCAACGCATTGCTCTTGTTGACGGGCCCGTGATTGCCTACCAGCGGTAAAATAATGCGAACGTCGACGCCGCGTCGACGCGCTTTCGCGAGTTCATAGAGCATCGCATCGTCCGTCAAATAAGCGTTCTGTATGACAATGTATTTCCGTGCCTTGCGAATGGCAGCGCGTTGCGCGTTGAAGATCTCCGCGCTGCTCGGCCGGGTGTGGAGAACTCGTAACGGATAGCCAAGCTCTTCTGCACTGTCTGGGTTCGGCTTCAGCCGCTGCAGCGCATAGCCAGCATCACCGAGAATGCCTGCATGCGCCCACGCTTTGTTGAACTCGTTGTTGAGTTCGTTAACGACCGGGCCGCGCAACTCCATCATCAAGTCATGCCAAATATAGCGGTACTCGCGTCCGATATTCATGCCGCCGGCGAAGGCAACCTGACCGTCGATGACCGTTGTCTTTACATGATCGCCAGCAACCAGCCACGGATTGCGCGACTGTCGTACCTCGATGTCGGAATCCCCTTCGAGAAACAGCCGTACGGACTCGGGCGCCTGATAATCCTCCGGCAAGCTGTCATCGTCTGCACCGGTCGCCACAATCGTGCCCAAACCATCCAGCAGGATGCGCGTGTCGATGCCCTCGTTCGATCGACGCCGCAACAGCTGGGCAATCTTTTCGGCGAAGTCATCGTTATCAAAAATGTAGGTACGAATATCGACGGATTTCTGCGCCGTTGTGATGGCATCGATGAATCGTACGAAGTATTCCTCGCCATCAACCAGGTAATCGATCGTGCCACGCGTTGCCGGACGACCGGTGATCTCGTCGAGCTCCCCCTCCCACAGTTCAAGGTCCATACCCGGACCCTGGTTTATCTCCGGAATCGGCTCTGACTCCAGCGTCACCAGCCAGGTGGGCCTGACGGTTTCGACCGCCGCATCCTTGGCGACAAACAGCAGTCGGTACATCGATGACAAAGGGCGGGACAACAACCCACCCAAGTGACTTTGTGCCAGGTGGCCAGTTGACTGTGCAATCTGCGAACCCTTGGTTGCCACAGGGCCGACTCTTGGCGCCGGGGAATAACGAACGAAGATCCCGATCGGCAGATCCCGGTCGACATAGACAAACGGCAACGAATAGGCGCCTGCGTCGCCGGTACTGAAAACCACGCGGCGCTCCGCGATCCCCTCCCGGGCGAGAAATTTGTCCATCAGTGGCTGTGCGCGCGCCACAAATTCTGCGAAATTGATGCTCTCGGCAACGATGTATGCCGCGGGCTTATCAATCAGCAGCCGCGATTCGAAATTATTGATGTCGTTGTAATAGAGAAAGTAATCGTCTTCGCCAAAGTGCATTGCGATGCCGGCCATGTCCACTTTCGGCAGTACTGACGCAAAGACCTGATCGATAAATCGGTTCCAGTATTTGCTGCTCAATATGCGTGGCACCATTGGCGCGTCCGGCGTCTCAACCCACCTCGCCGCCTGTTGGTACTCGAGTGGCAGGATGTAAGGACCGGCATAGGACTCATCGTCGGCCTGCCCCAGCGCCGTCAGATCGACCCGGTTAGACCAGTTACCGCCGGAGTAAACGACCCCGTCTTCGGTCTCGAAGCTCAGGTAAAACTCAGTGGGACCGATAAAGGCCTCGACGGCAACCAGCGGCTGGGTTACGGGTTCTTCGGCAAATTTGCCAGTAAGGACTCGTACATCCGAGGTGTCCCTGGCTGCATCATTGGTCGCACAGGCACTGATCTGCAGCAGGGCCAGCGCGGCTGGCAGGACACGTAGCGCGAATCGGCGATTGCGGTCGTTCATAGCTGCCTCCCGTTGGTCTGAGGCTAAATACTATGAACTGTGTGCGCAATACTCCTGCGTGTTGGATGATGAAAGGCTGATGAATTTCGCAGGGCGCGAAATCAGCATTTTTCGCAGATTGCGTGGCTAGTCGGGGTCCTGATCGGCGGATCGACGGCCCGGCCGTTCATCCCGAGCGTTTTCGGCGACGAACATGTCGGCCATCGTGCCGATGCCTGCGTCGGCGTCACGACGGAGGTCTGTTCTCCGGTCGGTGTACTGCTGAAAATGGCACTCGCAGCTTGCCCGATCGCAATCCGGCATCGGAAGTTGGGGCGCTTCGTCAGCCAGCAGGCGACGGCCTGCAAGGGCTTCTACTGCTTTACAGCAAACATTGGCGTCCGGAATAACCTCGACGCCACGAAACTCGAAATCGGGTTTGGGCAGAATTGCGGACTGGTTGACCGGTTTGTCCGTGTCGGCTCGGGAAAACAATGAAAACAGCGCCATGGAAACTCCTCGATTCGGCCTCAACACTTTACCGGACCAGCGCTGAGCAATCCTTCGACTGGATCGCACTTTTGGCGCCGCCGGCCGGCTCAGGGCCGCCCAATCTTACTTGCGTGGCGACACCCACATGTTGATGACGGCACGAAACACGGTTTGATTACCCGCGTCGGTAACGTCGACCTTAACGGGCAGCTCGAACGTCCCATCGAAGTTCGGCAGCGGGCTGATTTCGGCTACGGCCGTCAGATCCGTTTCGGCTTTGCGCAGATATTCGACAGTCATGCCTTTCGGAATCCATCGATAGCCGACTGGTACGGTCACCTCGGTCATCGTGCCGGCGGCGATTTCGGCCAGGTTGCACATCGCAATCGCGTGAACGGTGCCAATGTGGTTGGTGACTGACCGACGCTTCTTGATGGTCACGACGCTGCGGCCCGCTCCCAGCGTTTGGAACCGAGGACGAATGCTGGCGAAGTACGGCGCTTTAAAGCAGACCAGCCGGGAAAACAGCCATTTTCCAGCGGGCTTCGACGACAGTCGCTGCCATAATCTCAATGTGGAATTGCGTTCGCTCATCGATGCTCGCTGCGTACCGATGGTGCCCAGAGCCGGACTCGAACCGGCACGATCTTTCGATCAGCGGATTTTAAGTCCTTCCTAGCCTCAAATCTGCGCAAACTCGCGCAATCATAGTCAAGAAAAACAGAGACTTATTCCTTTCGCTTTGTTCCTGTTTTCCTGCGTTCGTGCGGGCAATGTGCCAAATTTGTGCCAAAAACAATAGTTCATTCGGACAGCGGAGTTTCAATCCGCTGCACGCAATGCATTGGGCTGCCCCGCTATGTCGACGAAGTCGCGCCACAGAATGGAGGTGTAGATGCTCGCAAGGTCCTCGTTTCCAACAGCCCTAACTTCGGACCAATTCAACCCATGGTTGAATAATATGACAAATTCAACTGCAATTTAGATCTGGGATTGGATATATTGACCCTTCGATTTATGACAATGCCTCGCCAATATTTTTATGTCCTCTGACTTTAAGTGCTTCGATCATTTAGGATTGCCTCAAGCAATTCAAGAGTTACTCATTCGTCTGGAAAACGGAGGGATGATTTCGCCAGTAATATATGGTGGCTCTATCAGGGACTCTGTTACAAAGTACAAAAAAATACATGACTATGATATCCGTTGTGCCGGTGTAGACGAACCATCAGTCCAGCAAGCTATAAAGAACATACTTGATACAGCACCGACGGAAGAAGCTCTTATCGAGATCCCGATCCCGGAGCAAATAAAGGACTATTTTAGTAATAAACTAGGAATAAGATTTACTAAAGGAATGCTTATACAAGATAGCGTCAAGTTTCTTGGCGATCTTATCGACAACGATTCTCGAAACCTCCCATCGATTGACATTTGTATCACGAGAAGCTCCTTTTCCGCGACACCCTCAGACATTCGACGTGACGTATTTGAAGGTGCAACTGGCGCATTAAATTGCGCGTGTGC
>CAZTQL010000098.1:0-8747 GCA_964615665.1 uncultured Woeseiaceae bacterium
ACAATGATCTACGTCCGCGTTCAAAAGGGCTATGAGCTCGATCAGTTTCGGCCTTACGAAAGCGCGTCGAGCGACGATATGATTTCCAGTGTGAGCGAATCCACGGACGCCTCGGCTCAAGCTGCCGCACCCGAAGAGGAATCATTGGATGAGTTCGGCCCGCTGTGGGACACGAGTTTGCAGTACTATCTAAATGACGATTATTTTGGCTGGGGTTGCTCCGAAATGTACGTGCAACCGATGGGCGACCGCGTCTACCGCCTTCGTTGCAACGATAAAACGCCGATGAAACACACCAATTAGAAAAACCAGGTGCCGGAGATTGGGGGAGAAGGGTCGAACGGCGATCTGGAGCGCAAGGAAATCAAGCGTCGTCAGATTCAGAGCTCCTATACAGAAATGTCCTGGTACTGCCTGCTTGCAGGATATGGCTACTATCCGGATCTACGGCAAGTGCCGGGCGACGAAAAATACGCCGGCAAGGTCGACATGACCGAGATCGACGATTTTGTCCGCCGCTGCGCGATGAATTTCCGATCACAGAGCGAGCAGCTGCAGCTGTAGTTTTGGGCCTCAAGCCCCGCAGGGCGCGGGCTGGCGCCACTCTCCGATTTAACAAAATACCGTTGCGGTAATCGCTGCGACGCTCACCAGTACGTCATGAACACCGCCGGTCGCCGCTGAATGACCGCTCATCGGATTGTTGACGGGCCATCGACTTTTGCTTGATGGCAGTCACATCAATCCGACCGCCATTCTCGGACAATCGCTCTCGTTGCAAATGCAGAGAGACCAAACGTGATCGTAATTCGGGCTTTGTTTGAGAGGGATTTCAATGTGACGGACGTCACAGTTCTGCGTTTCCTGGAGCAGAAATGCCTGTTAAACGGGCACAGGTCGCAGCTGGAAACTGGACGTATCAAACATAATCTCTGATGAATTGCCCGTGGTGACTTTCTCATGGTGAATTTCCATGGCAACTACGCTTCACGACTTTTGGACGGTGAATGATGAAACCTAACAGTAAAACTGGAATGAGACGGGAAGGCGGCTTCACGCTGATCGAACTGATGGTAACGATCGGCATCGTGGCCATCGTGCTGTCTGTTGGTGTACCCAGCTATCGCGGCATCGTCATGGATAACCGAATGGCGACACAGGCGAATCTGTTTGCCACATCGATCAAGCTGGCGCGTAGCAACGCCGTGAAATTCCAGCGTAACGCTACCGTCTGTTCCAGCGCGAACTTTGACGCGGCCGTACCGACCTGCTCATCGAATAAAGATTGGTCGGCTGGCTGGATCGTCTGGGTCGACAAGGACCGCGATGCGGGCACCGATGCTAACGAAATTATTTCCGTCTTTGGCCCGGTACACACGTCCGCCGAGCTAAAAAGCGGCACGGCTAATCGCTTTACCTACGACGGCCGCGGATTTGCAACCACTGCTTTGGGCGATCTGACGCTCTGCGACGGCCGTTCGGGTGAAATGGGCCGGGTGATAAAAGTGAACGCGACCGGCAGAACCAACGTCTCTCGACAAGGATGCACGTAATGAAGCGCTCGTTTAGTAATCCGTCAACACGGCGTATTTCACGCCAGCAGCAGTCCGGCTTCACACTAATAGAGGTTCTGGTGTCGATGCTGGTCCTGTCAATCGGACTGGTCGGAGTCGCGGCATTGCAGGGCGTGTCGCTGAAGAGTACGCAAAGCGCATTCATGCGCTCACAGGCTTCGGCACTGGCTTACGACCTGGCGGATCGTATGCGCGCCAACCTCACCAGCGCCAAGAGCAATCTGTATGTACCGGGTTCGGCAGCGCTCGTCACTGGCTGCCGTTCGACAACCGGCTGTACGCCGCAGGATCTCGCCAATAACGACCTGGCCGAGTGGAACGCTGCGATCACGACGTATTTGCCCATGGGTCAGGGCTTCGTTTGCATCGACAGCACGCCGAATGATGGCGCGTCCGCGGCAAGCCCGGCCTGCGACGGTACCGGTACGCAGCACGCTGTCAAGATCTGGTGGGATGACGACCGTGACGGTGTCCTCAATATGACGGCCACCAATACCGAACGCCTCGCGATCATGGTCGAGCTGTGATCATGAATAAACAAATGCAAAGGAAAGGGCCCTCTACGCAACTTGGCGTTACGCTGATTGAACTGATGATCGCCATGGTGATCGGCATTTTCCTCGTCGGCGGAGTATTGCAGGTCTTCTCGTCAGCGCGGCAAACCTATCGTGTTCACGATGCGACCTCGCGCATGCAGGAGAGCGGTCGGATGGCGTTAGAAGTTCTCTCCCGCGACATTCGCATGGCGGATTTCTGGGGCTGCGTCAGCAACCGCGCCAAGCTGGTGAACAACCTGGACATTACGGGTACCGGTTTCGTCGATTATCTGAATGCCGGTGTGACGGGTGACGAGGGTGATTCGGGCGCACCGGACTCACTGACAATACGTGGTGGATTTGATGCCGGGATCGTCGTGGAGCCGCCCTATGGGCCGCAGACATCGGCAGATATCAAAGTGAACAACGGCAGCCTTCTGTCGCAGGGCGATATCGTCATGGTTTCCGACTGCACGTCCGGCGATATTTTTCAGGTCACCAATGCAACCCCGACCGCGGGAGTGCTCATCCACAACACTGGAAACAGCTCGCCGGGCAATGACAACGTAACTAATCCAGGTTGCCCCGGTGCCAACGCGCACTGTCTGTCCAAGGTCTACGGAGGCGACGCCAAGGTCTTGCTGTCCCAATCAGTCGCGTACACGATCGAGGCGGGTTCTGAAGCGCAACCGGCACTGTTCAGAAACGGCGCTGAGTTTCTCGACGGCATCGAGACTCTGCAGATTTTGTACGGCGAAGATACCGATGGCTCACTTACCGCCAATTATTTCGTGCCCGCCGACGAGGTCGTCGACATGCAGGCTGTCGTCAGCATTCGTATCGCGGTTGTCGCACGCTCTAACGATGACAATCTGACGGGCGGCGCTGCACAGAACTACAACGTACTCGGGACCAGTATGGTCGCCGCCGACAATCGGCTGCGACAGGTTTACACGAGCACGATCGCCGTCCGTAACCGACTTTAAGAAATTACAAGGTGCAAACAATGAATTCTACAGTCCGGCGCTTTGCCAAGACCAGACTCCCGCATCGCCAGCAGGGCGCCGTGCTTATCGTGAGCCTGATCATGTTACTGGTCGTCACCTTGATTGCTGTGAGCAGTATGCAGGGCACGGTCATGGAAGAAAAAATGGCTGGCAATTCGCGGGATCGCAACCTGGCGTTTCAGACCGCTGAGTCTTCTCTTCGAGAGGCCGAAGGGTATGTCGAGGGCATCTCGAGTTTGGGCGCTTTCACGGGCTCGGGGGGGCTGTATGGCATCACAGATACCGAACCGTATTACGCCTCAACAACGACCTGGAGCGACGCGACCAATCACGTTGTTGCCGGCGCCAGTTACGGCTCCTACGACGCACCGCGCTACTTCATCAAGAGCTATACGGTCGTCAAGGGGACCGAGGGAGCGCTGAACATGTCCGGCTACGGCGACAACAAAGGTACCGGGGATGTAACGATATTTAATGTGACCGCGCGCGGCACGGGAGCGGGTGCCGATTCGGCCGAAGTTATTTTACGTAGTCATTACGGGCGAACTTTCTAGCTAACCAAGGTGGCGAAGAATCTTATGAATTCCAAATTGAACTTAGTCAAGGTTACAGCTTCCGCAGCATTGCTGACGCTGTCTGTGTTGAGCCCGATAACGGCGCAAGCGGGAGGGAGCCTACCCGAGATTGCACAAACGCCATTGTTCCTGACCAACTCGGTGGACTCGAATATCCTGTTCGTACTCGATGATTCGGGCAGCATGAGCTGGGGAATCATGGCGCCGGAACGCGAGGGCAGGATGTACAGTGTGAAAAACGACGGCGGCGAATGTATCTACCGTGACGCACAGCCCGGCCCGGATGCTAACGACACCGACGTACCGCCAACTGAAGAGAAGCTTAAAGCTTTGGGCGTCGCTGCACCCTATGGCGGTGTCTGGCGAGCCTGGAGTAAGGACTACAACAAGGTTTATTACGATCCCAGCGTGACCTATACGTCGTGGTCGGGCGAGAACAGCGACGGTGACGTTTATACCCGCGCCATTTATACGGCTGCGCTGCATGACCCGAACGATCCTGATGATGGCTCAACGAATTTGACCCTGAACAAGCCATACACCGCGGATTATTGCCCGTACAGCGATGGCGCCGACTTCACAGTGAGCAATTTCTATCCCGCTCGCTATTACCAATGGAAAGATACCGACCTGGACGGCGTCGTCGACGCCGATGATGATCATGAATTGATCGAAATCCGTTCCGGCACAAGCTATACGGGCAGCGAGAATCGCAAAGATTGTGCGGCGGCACCGACTTGTACCTATGCCGAAGAGATACAGAACTTCGCCAACTGGTACACCTATTACCGCAACCGTGCGTTTGTTGCGAAAGGAGCCTACGGTCAGGTGATTGCAAGCGCTGCCAATGCCCGCATGGGTCTGGCGACGCTACATGATAATGGCGATACCGACACCGCTATTGAAAAGATGAACGCGGATCCGGCCTCCGGGGCGAAGGGAGACCTGCTGGAGGCGCTCTACGGCGGCTACGGGAATGGCGGCACCCCTCTGCGTTCGAGTTTTAATGAGGCGGGCAAGTACCTCAGTTGCGAAGACAACGACTATTTCAACGATTGCCCGGCACTCGATGAAGATGACGGCGGCGAGTGCCAGCAGAATTTCGCGGTTGTCATGACCGACGGATTTTATAACGGCGATTCTGATTATGGTGACGACACTCCTGTTCTTGGCAATGTCGACGGCGACAACAACTCGTCGTGGGACAGCGGAACTGCCGGTCCTTACGGCGACGGGGAGGTCGATACGCTGGGCGATATCGCGATGGAGTATTACGAGACCGATATCAGTGGCGCTGACAATAACGTCAGCCCACCACCGGGCGGCATCGACGACAATACGGCGCAACACGTTGTTACCTATTCGGTTGCGTTTGGTGTAAACGGCACGCTGACGGCGATGCCGGCCAACAGGACCGATCCGTTTGCCTGGCCGATACCCAATACGGATCCGAAAAAGATCGATGACCTGCGGCATGCGGCATTTAACGGGCGCGGCGAGTTCTTGAGCGCGCAAAATCCGGGTGATCTCATTGACGGATTGCGCAGTGCACTGGAGTCCATCCAGGGGCGCGTCGGTTCCGCTGCTTCGGTCGCGTTCAATACCGGCTCATTGAGCACGAATTCACAAGTGTATCTGTCCTTGTTCAATAGCGAACGCTGGGATGGCAACCTGCTGGCTTATGACCTGAACCCTGACGATGGCTCTATCAGTTCGACACCTGCCTGGAATGCGGGAAAGAGCCTCACTCTTCGTGATCTGTCGGCAAGCCCCCGTACGCTGCTGACCTATAACGGCACAGATGGTATTCCATTCCAGTGGGCGTCGCTGACGGATACACAGAAAGACGATTTACGCACAGATTCCTCAGGTGACGTCGACACCGAAGCGAGCGGCATGGCAAGGCACGCCTACCTGCGAGGCGCGCGTGGTTGCGAGCTATCGTCAGGCGCGGCCTGCAGCTACAGCGATGGTACTGACACGTTTGACACGAAGAGCTTTCGTGAGCGCGGCAACATTCTCGGTGACATTATCCACTCGGGAGCAATATTCGTTGGTGCGCCCGAGTCCAACTGGCCGGACGTAGCGCCGTTCCCCGGAGCCGTTGGCACGACTTACGGCGAGTATCGTGACGCTCAGGCAAACCGGTCGGGTATGATCTATATCGGCGCCAATGACGGCATGCTGCATGGCTTTGCACAGTCCAATGGCAATGAACTTCTGGGCTACGTCCCCAATGCACTGTTTTCAGATGAGGCGCTCGACGGACTCCATTACCTGTCCGATCCGTCTTATACGCATCGCTACACGGTGGACCTCACACCGTCGGTGAGCGATGTTTACATCAAGGCCAGCCCGCTGGGTTCGACCAGCTGGCGAACGGTATTGGTGGGTGGCTTGCGTGCCGGCGGCAGGGGCCTGTTCGCCCTTGAAATCACGAACCCGGGCAGTTTTTCTGAGGCCGCCAGCGGCCCGTCAAATACCGTCCTGTGGGAATTCACCGATGCCGATGATAACGATCTCGGGTACACGTTCAGCAAACCGTCGATCGTGCCGCTCAAAGGTCCCGGCGGTACAATTCGCTGGGCCGCAGTCTTCGGCAATGGTTACAACGATGCAGGCAGTGGCGAAGCGCAGCTGTACGTCGTTTTTCTTGAAGGTGGTCTGGACGGCGTCTGGACGCTGGGCACCGATTACGTCAAGATCTCGACCGGCGTTGGCGACACCAGCGATCGGAACGGACTGTCAACACCGGCAGTTGTCGATACTGACGGCGACGGTCTGGCAGATCGGGCCTATGCGGGCGATCTCAAAGGGAATATGTGGGCATTCCGCCTGTCGAATAAGAACTTCGCCAACTGGGGCGTTGCCTACAAAAAAGATGGCGATCCTGCACCGTTATTTATCGCACCGAGTGATCAGGCCGTTACGACAACACCGGTTATCGTGCGCAACAGCAGCTTCCCGGCATCGCCGTCGAACGAGCCCAACCTCATCGTTGTATTCGGCACCGGGCAGTACTTGACTGCAAACGACACCAACAGCACGGCGACCCAAACGATGTACGGCGTGCTGGATGCTGGCAAAAAACGACGCAAGAAGAAGCACCTCGTCGAGCAGGTTATCGGCACCGGGTTGACCACCGAAGGCGAACCTGGCCGGACACTGACCGATAATATGGTCGACTACGCTAGCAAATACGGCTGGTACATGGATCTGCCGGATCTCGGCGAACGAATGGTGACCGATCCGGTCATTCGCGGCGAGCTCGTGTTCTTCAACACGATGAAGCCGGACACTGATCCTTGCAACTTCGGTGGCAGCGGTTGGCTGATGGTCGCCAAGTGGCTCAATGGCGGGCGACCCAGTGAGGTCTCCTTTGATCTCAACCGCGATGGCTTGCTTACGGACCTCGACGAGATCGATGGCCATGCAGCCGCCGGTGAGGAGACAACGGGTATTGCAACATCGCCTGTGAATCTGGGTAACAAGCGTTACACGTCAACAACCGAAACCACGGGTGGCGACTCGATTGAAGTGACTGACATCCTTAATGTTGGTGGTGCACGGACCGGCCGCCTGTCTTGGGAAGAGCTCACACCCTAATTTCGCTCAGAGCGACGGAGTCATTAAATGAAGAAGACAGTATTGTTAATCGTTGTCATGGCCTGCAGTTTCATAAGCATGTCGGCCATGGCACAAAAGTACCCGAGCTATTATCCGGCGGAATTTTCGGAAATCGGCATCATCGATGCCGTGAATATTGGCAAGGGAAAAATCCTGATCGATGACAGCGCCTATCAGATTTCACCAGAGGCAGTGGTACATTCGCTGTCGTCCAGCGAAGATTCCGTGGCTCGCTTGCGAGTGGGCGCGAAAGTCGGTTTCAAACTGCGCGGTGGCGTGATCACCGAGTTCTGGCTGTTGCGCAAAAAAGATTAGTCGCGGCGGCGTTGACCAGCACATGACTACCGATTTCTTCGAGACATTATGCTATGAAAAAACAAAACGGCTTTAACCTGATTGAATTGATGATCGTCGTCGCTATCGTCGGCATCATTGCGGCGATCGCTTATCCCTCCTATCAAGAACAGATCAGGAAGTCGCGGCGTGCCGAGTGTTCAGGGGCCGTGACCAGCCTCAGCAGCACAATGGAACAGTATTTCACGGTCAATAATACGTACCTGGGCGCTGCAGATAGCGGTAGTAATACCGGGGCGCCGGCAATTTATGTGACGACTTGCCCGGTCGATGGCGACGTGGCGACCTATAACCTGACGATCTCGGCGGCAACCGCATCGACGTATACCTTGCAGGCGGCACCCACCGGTGTGCAGACGTACGATAAGTGCGGCACGCTGACCCTCACCAACACCGGGCTAAAGGGCGTTGCCAGCGCTTCTACGGGCGTTACATGGCAGGATTGCTGGTAGGTCAACTCTGGTAGGTCAATTCTGGTAGGTACATCTCCGAATGGCTTGATTTACAGGGGCTTTGCGATCATATTGGTGGCGCATACCACCATGCGTCGATGGAAAATCAGGAGGAGTCATGCGCACTTTTTCACGCGTTTTAATTGCGACTATTCTCGTCCTGTTCGCCACCGTTTCCTGGGCAGGCGATTTTCAGAAGGGCTGGTCAGCCTACAGCTCAAGTGATTATGCAACGGCGTTAGCGGAGTGGCAGGATCTTGCCGAAACCGGTGACGCAAATGCCTGCTACGGCATGGGTTTGCTATACGGCAACGGGTTCGGCGTCGATATGAACGACGAACTCGCATTGAAATATTACGGACTTGCCGCAGCCGAAGGTCATGCCGAAGCGCAGTACAACCTGGGCGTTATGCACCAGAACGGTTGGGGTGTTCCGCCCAACGAAGAAGAGGGCATGAAGTGGTTCCGGCTTGCTGCCGAGCAGGGCATCAACGGTGCACAGATGGCCCTGGGTCGTTTTTACGCGATGGATTTTGCAGACAGCTACGATCCGGTCAAGGCCTACACGTGGTTCGCGCTGGCTGCCAAGCTGGGCGACTATGAGGCCAAGACCAAAGTGGAA
>CAZTQL010000099.1:0-8654 GCA_964615665.1 uncultured Woeseiaceae bacterium
CGCCTGAGGCCGATCCGGACGCCGTGGTAACGGCACGGGTTGCGTTGTCGGATGGCGCCCTGAGTTCAATCACGGCTGATGCTAGTGTTTTCCTGATCGCGCGTGACCCGCAACAGCCGTCTCCACCGATTGCGGTCTCGCGACTGCGAGTCTCGGAGCTGCCAACTGTCATTTCTTTGGGTGACGCGCAGTCGATGGTCGCAGGTCGTGCCTTATCCGGTTTCGAAGAATTCGAATTGCTGGCACGCGTATCGCTGTCCGGCGGCCCGGCCGCTGCCTCCGGTGACTGGTTTGGTACCTTGATCGTGAGGCCCGCGGACGCTAATTCGGTTTATCTGTCGATCGACCAGCAAGTACCCTGATCGCTCGCCGGAATTCGGCGAGCTTGTCACTGTAAGTGCGGCCACGCCCGCATTGGAGATTTCATGTCGATGCCCGGAGCCCTCGAGGGCAAGCTTCGAATTCCGCTAATCGGTGCCCCGATGTTCATCGTGTCCGGGCCGGACCTGGTCATTGCGCAATGTCAGGCGGGTATCGTTGGTTCGTTTCCTGCCCTCAACGCACGGCCGCAGCACGTTTTGGGCGAGTGGATCCAGCGCATCAAGGAGGAGTTGGGCGCGTACCAGGAGGAAAACCCTGACGAACCGGTTGCCCCGTTTGCGGTTAACCAGATTGCACATGCCAGTAATGTTCGGTTGGGCGAAGACATGGAAACCTGTGTCGAACACGAGGTGCCGATCATTATTACCAGCCTGCGTCCGCCCGAAGAGATCGTGACCGCGGTACATTCGTATGGTGGACTTGTCTTTCACGACATCATCAGCCTGCGGCATGCGCGCAAAGCAATTGCACAAGGTGTTGACGGCATTATTGCCGTTTGTTCCGGTGCCGGTGGCCATGCCGGCCCGCTGAATCCGTTTGCGCTGGTCAAGGAAATTCGGCGCGAATTCGATGGCACGCTCATCCTGTCGGGGTGCATCACTAACGGCAATGACGTGCTCGCGGCGCTGGCCCTCGGCGCTGATCTTGCCTACAGTGGCACGCGTTTTATCGCAACGAATGAGGCGAGGGCGGTGCAGGATTACAAACAAATGGTGGTCGACAGTCGTGCGGACGATGTTGTTTATTCGTCGCTGTTCACCGGCGTGCACGGCAACTACCTGAAAGGCAGCATCCGGCAGACGGGTCTCGATCCGGAGAACTTGCCCGAGGGTGACAAGAGCAAGATGGACTTCGCAGCAGGCACCGCGATCGATGCCAAGGCCTGGAAGGACATTTGGGGTGCTGGTCAGGGTGTTGGCAGCATCGATGAAATACTGTCTGCGCGCGACGTCGTTTTGGGCATGGAGCGTGAGTTTCGCGAGGCGCAAGCGCGCCTTGCTTCCGCCTGACCATGCATGTCGTTCTCTATTCGTATCTCTTCGTAGCACTCGGCGGTGCGCTGGGCGCCATGGCGCGATTCGGGCTTAATGTGCTCCTGCAACGCGACGTTGAATTTCCGTGGGGAACATTAAGCGCGAACCTGCTCGGTTGCCTGGTCATGGGAGTGCTGGCGCAGCTGCTTGCGAGCAGTGCCTGGTTCAATGAAACAGGAATTATTCCCGACCAGTACCGACTCCTGTTCGCTGTGGGGTTCTGCGGCAGTTTCACGACGTTGTCGTCATTGGTGCTGGAGCTGAACACGATGATTCAGAAGAACGAACTGTTCTATTCATTTTCGTACCTTGTGAGCACGCTGGTCGGCGGCTTCGCGTGCTTTTACCTCGGCGTCGTCATCATGCGAGCCGTGATGCAGGTAGCGAACAGCTAATCCGCGACAACTTCTTGAGCGCTGGCTTCCAGCAACGTCACGATGCGCTGGCACCATTCGCGGTGTTCGGGCTTCATCAGCACCGAGCGCAGACACGTGATCGTCTCTGAATTCTCGACCACCTCGGGCACGTACTGCCGCGCCAGGCTGACGGGTAATTCAACCAGCGCGAGATGGAGCTCATGTTCGGCGGCCCGTTCGAACACCGCCCGGGCTCGCTCGCTCGCCGTTGTTGTGTCCGGTGCTGCAACGGCGTAAACGACGATATCCAGTTCGGGTTGCATCAACGGCAAGAAGTAATCACTGCGGTGCAAGCGGTTCCAGAGGTCACGCGCAGCAAGCAGACAGTCGTCGAGGCCGCTCGCAAATTTGCCGCCCGCGACCAGCGGTAGCAGCTGCTGTGTAGCCCACAGAGCGACGGCGGCGGCGCCGGGACGCGAGCACTCGAGACTGATTTCACCGAGATGCATGTCACCGGAGCTGAAGTAGGTGTAGGGCGAGCTGTGATCGTACAGCTGGCCAACAGCCGGATCCTTGAACAGCACGCAGCCGCAACCGTAAGGCTGCAGGCCGTGCTTATGCGGATCAATCACGATTGAGTCCACTTCGGCAAGGTGCGCGTAATGTGCTCGCGTTTGCTCGTTCAGCGTCTTCGTTAAAACGAAATAACCACCGTACGCGGCGTCTGCGTGAATGCGAAAACCGTATTTCGATTGCAGCTCGATGAGGTCAGCCAGTTGGTCAACCGCGCCGAAACCGGTGTTACCGATAGTCGCAACCACGGTACCTACGTCACCTTCCTGACACACTGCTTCTAATGCAGCCAGATCCAGCTGTGCGCGGGCGTCCGCGGGTACCGCGGCGAAGGGCAGGCCGAGAACGTCGCTGATGCGACTGTGCGTGTAATGTGACTGCTCTGACGCGATGATGCGCTTGCCCGGGTGCAGGCGACCGGCAACCCACAGAGCTTCGAGATTGGCCATCGTACCGCCGCCGGTCAAATGTCCCAGCGGTGCTGCCCAACCGAACATGGTGCCAAGCTCGGCGACGCACTCTTTCTCCATTGCTGAACTCGCGCGCCCGCCGTCGATCGCGTGATTATTCGGATTGATCCATAGTGACAACGCGTAGGCCAGGCGAGCGATCGGATGCGGTGGTTTCAGCATTTGCCCGGCGTATTGGGGGTGAAAATACGGGTAATTGTCCTGCATCCGATGTGCCACTTCCTGCAGTACATCCCCGGCGGCATCGGCGTCGAAGTCCTGCGTAAAGCCGGGCAGGCTGGTGAAGCCTTTCTCGAGCGTCTCCAGGGCTGCTTTTAGCAACTCAATTTCAGTCGCGTTGGTCATCATTTTTTCCTGTTACCTTCGCCGCGCAGCTTACCGTAAACTGCGCAGATGGACCTTATTGCCCTTGCCGTGCCGTTCTTCCTGATGGCCCTGTTGCTTGAGCTGTTTATCGACTGGCGTCGCGGCAGCGGTCTCTACCGCAGCAACGATGCAATCAACAGTCTGAGCGCCGGCATTCTCAGCACCACGACCGGCTATTTCACCAAGATCCTGCCACTGATCGCCTGGGGATTTGTGCTACAAAATTTCGCGCTCATTGATATGCAGCGCGAGTGGTTCGATTTTTCTGCCGCCGGCATTACGTTGTGGGTGATTGCAGCACTGGCATGGGACTTTTGCTACTACTGGTTTCATCGCTTCAGCCACGAGATATCGGTGCTCTGGGCTGCACATGCGGTGCATCATCAGAGTGAGGACTACAACCTGTCGACCGCGTTGCGTCAGACCAGCACCGGCTTCCTGTTTGGCTGGATATTTTACCTGCCGTTATTTCTGATCGGTTTCCCGCTGGACGTGCTGATTATAGTTAACGCGGTCAACCTGATCTACCAGTTCTGGGTACATACCCAGGTGGTTCGGCGCATGGGAGTTCTGGATCGGATCCTGGTGACACCGTCGAATCACCGCGTGCACCATGCGCAGAACGAACGCTACATCGACAAGAACTACGGCGGCATGCTGATACTGTGGGATCGGATGTTCGGTACGTTCGAGGACGAGGCGGCGGAAGAGCCTGTCGTCTTCGGCGTCCGCAAGCCGCTGGCGAACTGGAATCCAATCTGGGCCAACCTGCAGGTTTACGATTACCTGCTCTTTGACGCTCGGAATGCGACCAGTTGGCGCGACAAAATCGGTGTCTGGTTCCGGCGTACCGGCTGGCGCCCGGCGGACGTCAAGGCACGTTTCCCGCGATCCAAACCCGACGTCGAACATTTTGAGAAATTTGACCCGCCAGTGCCAGGCGCGTTGCGTCGTTACGTGCTGGCGCAGTTTGCGGTCGCTATTGTCATGGGATTGGGCATCGCCGAGTTGTTTGCACAGCGTGGTGCAGCGGCGGTCCTCGTGCCATGCGCCATGCTGTGGCTGCAGCTTTACACGCTCGGACTGCTGAACGAGGGGCGCAAGCATGCGCTGCGGGCCGAGTTGCTGCGATTGTTGCTGGCAATGCCGCTGTTGCTCCTGCTGATGCAGCAGACACCGTATGCCTTCGCGCGAACCGGCGGTGCCTGGCTGTTACTGGTCCTGTACGCGACGACCTCTTCGTTATGGGTGTTCGCCATTTATTCGAGGCCAAAAAACCACGTGGAGGTCAGTTGAGATGACTGGGCTCCGACGCTTCAACCTGTCATCGGTCGTCCTGGTTCTGGCCAACCTGGTGCCGTTGGGTGGCGTGTTGTTTCTCGACTGGCGCGTATTCGACGTCCTGTTGCTGTACTGGGCCGAGAATGTCGTGATCGGCGCCATCAACGTCCTGCGGATGGGCGTGTCCGGCGGGCGTGAGAAGTGGTTCATGCTGCCGTTCTTTGCGGTCCATTACGGCCTTTTCTGTTTTGGGCACCTCATGGCCATTATGGGCATCTTCGACCCGTCCGGCGGCTCTGAGACGACCTGGCACCTGTTTTTCGGCATGACGCCGGGAGAAGCCCTGAAATCGCCCCTCTGGATCGGTATTGTCGCCATCGCCATCAGCCATCTATTTTCGTTCTTCGGCAATTTTATCGGCGCCGAAGAATATCGGCGAACGAGTGCGAAGGAACTGATGTCGCGGCCCTATGGCCGCATTGTCGTGTTGCATGTCACCGTGCTTTTCGGCGCTGCTCTGATTCAGTGGCTGGGCAGCCCTGTCACAATGCTGATTGTGCTGATCGCAGCGAAAATTGTCCTGGATCTGAAACTGCATACATCCGAACGCACGGTCTTCTCCGACGGGTCTTCTACGAGGATCCGCTGACGCCAGGCACGGCCTATCGCTGACGCCAGGCGCGGCCTGTCGGGGGAGGGTAGCCGCGCCTCGCTGCTGTCAGTCGAATTATTCGGCTGGGTTGCTTTGCGATGCGTCGCTTTGGTGCTCGCGCTTGTGCTGGCCGCCACCGGACTTTCCGTGTCCTTTTTGTTTGCCGAACTTGTCACGCGCAGCTGCACGCTCTTCGTCGGTCATGGATTCCCATGCCTCGCGATGCTGTTGTTTTCGCTCCTGACGTTGGGCTTTCGCAGCCGCACGTTCTTCGTCCGACATGGACTCCCAGCGCTCGCGCATGGCTTCGCGATCGCGGTTGCCGCGTTGCGGCCGGCTGGCGGCCATCTTTTCACGCATCGCATTGCGGTCCGCTTCCGGCATGGCCTGCATTTGCGCCCGCCATTCTTCGCGCTTGGCGCGACGTTCGTCTTCCGACATGCTCTGCATGTAGGCGCGGCGATCCTCGGGGCTAAGCTCACTAATATCGGATACCGACTGTGCGATGCCGGTAACCGGCAGCAGCAACGCTAATCCGGACATCATTATCAATAAGCGAAACTTCTTCATCTGGTATTCTCCTGATCAAAATGGCGATGACCCGATATTCTGGCGGGTGTTGCCTTATGTAACGAGGCGCGCCAGCTTTGGTTGACAATTATAGAGGTGAGATGCAAACAATCGTGACCCTGCGTGTGACCGCCGTGTGTCTGCTGGCAGCCGTTATTTTGGCCGGTTGTAGCTCCAAACCCGTACTGATGTCCAAGGACTCAGGTATTCCTGCGGGTATTGACCTGTCGGGATATTGGACTCTGCGCGCGAGCCCGGCTTCGGATGTCAAAGCCGAGCGTGACCGCGAGCCGGAGATCGGCATACCGCGGGGAAATGCCGTCGAGCGACCAAAGCCGTCGCGTTCGGCGCGGCGTTCTTCCGGGCAGTCCGTGCAACTGTTCCTCGAGAGCGGCACATCGCTGAAAATCACGCAGACGGGTGCGGGGCTCTTCATCAGTTTCGACCGCTCGATCGTCGAGGAATACACGTTTGGCGAAAATCGAGTCGTTGCGATTGGCCCAATCGAGGCGCAGCGAGTTTCGGGTTGGGAGGGACGAGCATTTGTCGTGGAGACGCTGGATGACCATGGGAGCGTCATGACTGAATCGTGGCGTCTCGAAGACGACGGCAACACGTTGATGCGTGACATTACGGTGGTCAGAGGCAGTAATCAAAATTCGTTCTCCCGACAACGCTTCGATCGTGCCAATCCTGAGTGAATATCACGCCGGGCTTTTGTTAATCGCCGTTACGCGTTTTTTCGGCATGGGGTGAGTAGCTTTGCAGCGTAGCCCGAACGCGTAGCTTACCTTTGCGATGCTGTTCGATGATGACCGGCAAATAGTCCAGTGCTTCGACGCACCACAGCGTGGTGACGCGCGAGGAGTTCTCGGCCTGATGCTGGATGCCGACGGCGGTATAAGTGCCTGCTCCAACTGACACCTCGCGGCTACCGAGCGTGCGAATATTCAGAACTTTCAGTTTGTCGATCTCGAACAGCCGATACTGTTTGGCCATTGAGTCATTCAGCAGGTCGTGCATCAGTTGGTATTGAATCGAAATCCGGTCGTGCGACAGTCCCTGCAGCGTCGCCTCCAGCTCCTCGCCGTTAACCGTGCCGCGTGCCACGTTGTCGTTCCAGTCAAAGCGGATGTCCGCGCGTACCTTGTCGCGTGACAGCGAGTCGTTGGATTGATAGGCCGTCGGGATCACGCCCGCATCGCTGCTACTGAACGTCGAGGATTCTTCAATGCTGCCGCGCGTGAAGATTCGGGCCAGGCCGGTCGGCGCGATCGAATGCGTTGCGACATAGCCATCATCTGTCGATTTCAGGGTCGTATTCAGCTTCCCGCTGACCACATTGATTCGGACCTTGTACTCAGCCGCGTGCGGAGTCAGCTGCACCTCGGAGAGTACAGGCGATGCGGCACAGGCGGCGCTGACCAGCAGGACGGCCGCGAACCACCGTCGACGCGCCGTTTTGATTGATGCTTGCTTCAAGCTGGCGCCTCCCCGGACGACTTCAGGATGTTCTCGGATTCTTGCATAAGTGACATGACTGCTTGCTGAACGGCTTCGCGATGCGGCTCCAGGCCGTCCAGGGGCGTCTTGGCCGGGATCGTGTAGGGCTCGCCAATGGCCAGCACAATCCGCGAGAAGGGCTTCGGAATCATGAAGTCATCCCAGCGATCGAGATACCAGGCCCGCTCGGCCGCGCAGCCGAACGGAATAATCGGCACGCCGGCAATTCGAGCCATGAGCACGGCACCGAGCTTGAACTCATACTTCGGGCCTCGCGGACCATCGGCCGTGGTCACAATTGAAAAGCCGTCTTTCATCATCCGCTGCATGTCCCGCAGTGCCAGCGCGCCGCTCTGGTTCGCCGAACCGCGGATCACCTCGGCGCCCCACGCGTGCGCGATGCGCTCGGGCACTTCGCCATCGACAGACCCGGAAACCAGGAAGCAGGCCTTGAATCCGCGCTGCACCCACGAGCGAATCAGCGAGGAGCCGATGACGTGATGCTGATGCCAGTAGCAGGGCGCGCAGACCGTGCCGCCCTTGATGAAAGGCTCGATGTGCTCGGCGCCAATGACCTTTTCAACCCGATAGGTCGCATCGAGCAGCCGAATAAGCCCACGTAGAACCGGCAGTACAAGGAAATAGTAGAGCCGCCGAGCACGAGTCATGCTGCGTTTTGACGCTCGGCTACGCCGAGATTCCACGGCATCAAAATCGGTGGGACGCTGCTCGTTCATTTCAGGGCTCGCTTCAGTTGGCGTCGGGCGGTTGTGACGCTGGTAGTGTAAAAACTGAGCACCAGAGTTTGCAGTATCGTCTCAGCGCCGGTCAATGTAATATTCGCCTGCCTTTCTCCAGCCATTTTCGAATCAGCGATCAGCCATGACACAAGCGCAGCTCGCATACCGGCGGCCACCGGGTCCTGATGAACCCGTGACGTTGGGCATCGATCCCGAGACGCTGGCGACGCTGCAGAGCCTGCAGCGCGAATACGGTGACATGGTGAGCCTGCAAAAACCGAACGGCCGGCTGGCGTATTTTGTGAACGATGCAAGCGAGGTGCGCCGCATCCTGGTACGCCGTCACAGCCGCTATCACAAAGGTCCGGGTTTCGAGCGGGTCAAGATGTTGCTGGGCAATGGTCTGATTGTCAGTGATGGCGATGTATGGCGGCGTTCACGAACGATGATACAACCCGCATTCAGTCGGCAGAATGTGCACCGCCTGATGACGGTAATGGTCGAATGTTGCGACAGACGCGCTGTGCGCTGGGCCGACCTGGCGGCTCGCAACGAACCGCTGAACATCACATCAGAGACCTGCGACTTCGCGCTCGAGCTGATCTTGATCAGTATCTTTGGCAAGGATTATGAGCGCCGCATTCTCACGCAGGGGGAGAACCCGTTCGCGTTTTTGAGCCGCGATTCCAAGCGCGATCTCGGTGTTGTTTTGAAAGTTCGTAAGCTCC
>CAZTQL010000100.1:0-8627 GCA_964615665.1 uncultured Woeseiaceae bacterium
CGAATGTGGCAAATGATGTCAGCACGTCTTCCCAGATCTTGTTTTCTGTGACCCTACGCTGGCGCGGATCACAAACATACCTCATGGTGAGCAGGATTCCGCTTTCTTCCACCGAAGTATACACAATGGGAGTCAGGTATTGGTAAAAGATCATGTATTTTTTACTGGCTTCAATAATTTTCTTCTCGGCATCGGACGATCCTGATTTTGATGATTTGAATCCCGGTGTAGGGGTTCAGGATCGAACCAATTACTTAGATTATTTACCCAGTCTTCACGTAACTTTCCGACCGAGAGACAACGTCATCGTTCGTGCTGCCTGGACCAATACAATCGGCAGACCCGATTTCGAAGATGTAGTTCCAGTGTTCGAAGTCGAAGATATGGCAGGCTCGGCAGGAAACGTCAAGCTGGAGCCGTTCGCGTCGATGGGATTCGATTTCTCGTATGAATACTACATCGAACCAGCCGGGATCGTGTCGGTCGGTGCCTTTTATAAGGACATCGATAATCCGATCTATACGCGCCGCACCCCCAACACCACGTTCCGTGGAGTCCCTCTTCTTGCGCTTTCCCAGCCCGAAAACGCGGACAGCGGTAGTTTACTGGGCCTGGAACTGAGCTGGGAGCAGCAGTTCGCGAATGGCCTCGGCGCCTCGGTGAACCTCACGATTGTCGATTCCGAAGTTGAGGTATTCGGGCGTGAGTCCGACGACCTTACGTTTTTCGGTCAGGCTGACACGTTAGCGAACGTGACTCTGTTCTATTCCATAGGGCGATTCGAAGGTCGGTTGGCGGCGAACTACCGGGATGCGTATCTGGCGGGAATCGGCGGCGACGTGACGGAGGATGTCTATTCGGATGATCACACGCAAGTCGACATAAAGCTGACTTTCGATGCGTCCGATAGCCTGTCGGTCTTCGGTGAGGTGCAGAACATTAATGATGAGTCTCGTAAGGAATATCAGGCTGTATCGAGCCGGCTACTCGCAGACGAGATCTATTCGTGGACCGCACTCGTTGGTATGACATATGCATTCTGACGTCGCATCATTGCTACTGGCGCTTATTGTGTGGAGTCAAAAACCGAGAGAATAATCCCGGAGCCTGGAAGCCGAATCTTGTCAGTAGGTCGCTGTTGCCGGTTAACACGCTGGATTGTGCCGCTCGCTTTGCTGAGGGCAACTGCGAGCGGCGCCTCAATGTTGAGCGTGCAGTATCGACGAACTCGGTTCGATAGACGTGCTTCGCACCCCCTTCGATCAGGTGCTTTCGCCGAGTGCCCTGAGCTCATCCCAGTTGCCGCTTTGCTCGGCCCGGGCAAGGCGCTGTTGCATTGCCGTGACCGCATCGTCGAGCTCGCTGACCATCGCCTGGAACCCGGGTTGACCGCGTAGCGAATTCAGGTAGGGATCGATCGCCAGAGGCCAGCCGTTCGAGATGACGGTCCCCCGGAAGCCCTCATCAATCGCGTCACGGAACGCGGCAAGTGCCGCAAGAGTCTTGCCCTGCAAGGCCAGGATTTGCACATCGCGTATGCCGTGCCCGGCGAGCCCGATCCGGGGCAATGTTCGAACGACATTCAACGCCGTTGCGAGCAGTGTGTCCGCGCGCTTATTCTCGCCGAGGGTTTGCAGAATAAACGCGTAGCGAATCAGATTGCCCACGTTGAGCGCATCGACCTCCGGGTCCGCATCCGCCGCAAACTCAGGATCGTGAAGCTCGGCGTACTTGCGTGCTTTGTCGAAGTCGCCGGCAAACATCGCAAAAGCGGCAATCAGACTGAGCTGAAACTGCCTGGGGTGCTCGACGCCCTCGATCGTGTTCTCAATGATTTTGACCGCGCCCGCGAAATCTCCTTGAAATGCCTTCTCCATGCCGAGGCCTAACTCGTACATCGGATGGCCGGCCGTTACACCAGCAAAGACTTCGGCGACCTTGTCGTATTCGCCGAACTCGATATACGCACCAACCATCGATGCACCGCCAATCGGATCGGTACTCAGTTCCTGACCCTTCATTCCCCAGGCGACCGCCTCGTCCATGCGACCGAGGCCCTGCAAATGGAGCGCCAGATTCTGGTACGCCGTTGGCCATTCGGGATGAATCTCGACCGCCTTGACATACAGGTCGAGCGCTTCGCCATTCTGGCCACGCTGTGCGTACAGACCCGGAAGATTGGCATAAGGAATCTTGCCAAGCGGGTCTACGCGAAGCGATTCATGAAAGAGCTCAATTGCCTCCTCCATTCGCCCCTGTGTTGCCCGGGTGGAGCCAAACCACATGTAGGCGCTCGCATTGTTCGGGTTGAGCTCCAGCGCTGAGACGAAGTGGGCCTCGGCTTCCTCGAGCCCTGGGCCGCCGCGCGCTTCTTCCCACTTCTTGTGTTTCAACAGGCCGAGAGAGGCGTGTGCGTCCGCCAGATCGGGATTCAGCGAGAGCGCTTTGTCGAGCGATGTCTCGGCGACATCGAAGGCTTCATCCGGCGAGATCGCCTGATGATTGTTCAACAGAAGCAGCGCGCTGTCGGCGAGACCTGCGTAGGCGTCAGCATAATCCGGGTCCAGTGCGATGGCCGCTTCGAACTGTTCGCGCGCCTTTAACAGGGTATCGAGGCGCCGCTTGTAGAGGTTGTCACGACCCTGCGTGTAAAGGTTGTAGGCGGCCAGGCTGTTGGTGGGTATATTCGCCAGACGCACCTGTTCTTCGTCGGTGAGTGTCGCTTGCAGCGCCCGCGTAATCTCTTCCGAAATCTCGCTCTGTATCGCAAACAGATTGACCGTACTGAGTTGCCGGTCATAGGACTTTGCCCAGATATGTTCGTCGGTCGATGCATCAATGAGCTGCGCATTGATTCGTACGCTGTCGCCGACCCGTTGCACGGCGCCTTCGAGGACTGTCCCGACGCCAAGCTCTTCTGCGATTTCCGGCAGGCTCTTGGTCGTGTCCCTATATTCCATCATCGATGTGCGGGAGATCACCTTCAGCGCTGCAACGTTGGCAAGGCGGGTCAGCAAGTCGTCATGGATGCCATCGGCAAACAATTGGTTTTCCGGGTCCGTGCTGCGACTCGTGAACGGCAGGACGGCAATCGACAAGCGGTCGACGGCCGCCAGCGGCACGTCAGGAGCATCCCGCATGCCGGTGACATTCAAGGTGACGGATATGCCGAGCGCAACAACGAGCAGTGCGATGGTGATGAGGTTCAGTCTTCGACCGGTCTTTGGGCTAATCGAATCCGAACGATCGACGTTCTTCTCGAGCTTGACCCCTTCGGGCGTGACCTCCACTACCCAGGCCAATACCAGCGACACGAGAAAACCAGCGACGACGACAACGACGTAAATCTGGAACGCCGATTCCGATGCGCCAAAGGTCGGCAACAGCACCGAGCCCGCCTCGATAATGATCCAGGCGATCACGGCATAGGCGGCCGCAACGCGCAAAACGTTGCGGCGCTTGAGTTCTGATAGGAATGAGGTCATGGGTGCGATTATCGCCTACAAGTGGTTTGGATGCAGCATGTACTTTAGAGTGATACGCGGCGATCTTATTTTGCATAGTACAGGTTGATATCACCGAGAAACGGCTACGTCGAGCGCCGAGATCGAACAGCTACGGGACCTGATTCGTGAATGGAAGTCAACGGCCCACTCGGTCCATCTCACAGATAATTAAAGCAGGCTGTAATAAGGGGCGGAATTGAATGGTCCTTTTAACTAACTCCACGCATCCAGAGACGGGAACTGAAGATAATTGAGCAATGCAATGTTTTCGACATCAAGAGCGCGCGGCGATTGCCGTGTGCTGCCACTGCGGTAAGGCCGCGTGCCCCGTTTGTAGTGACGATACGGGGCAAGGAATCGCTTGTAGTACAAATTGTGCGGCAGAGATTCTGGACAAATATCGGCTGACAACAAGACTCAAGCGGAGTTTCGGTATTGGATCGATGCCGCCGATGCCGGCGTCAGTGTCGATGTACGCGCTCTTTGGCGTGATTCTGTTAGCCGTGGGGACGCATCTGTCCTTTGAGCGCAGCGATTTTGACTACCTTTCGTTCGCAATGGCTGCCGTTTTCTTCGTCATGTCGTGGTTGTCTTACAAGCGATTCAGGGACGCGTGTTTGACGTGCTGAAATCAAAATGAAGAAGGGCTCCTTGATTGATATTAGGTTGATCGGCGCCGGCTATTTCCTGGCTACAGAAGGCAAGGTAGAATGAAAACGTCCGATTATCTTTTGATACAACTATGGCTCACGGTCTTTCTGTTCTTGATGCTATCCACGGCGAGCGCAGAATCCAAAAACGGATTCCGTCTCGACAATGCGCTGATTCCTGTCAACGACATAAAGAAGGGCGGGCCACCGCGCGACGGAATTCCGTCACTGGATGATCCCAAATTCGTCGTCGCTGACGACGCGACTTACTTGAAGGGCCGTGACCGTGTTTTAGGGATATCGATAAATGGCGTCGCCCATGCGTATCCAATACGAATACTCAATTACCACGAAATCGTAAACAATGTCATCGGTGGCACCTCAGTCGTCGTTACCTATTGCCCCCTGTGTGGCAGCGGTACCGCATTCGAAGCGGCCATAAATGGCCGCAGCTATGAATTCGGAGTTTCAGGACTGCTGTACAACAGCGATGTACTGATGTACGACCGGCAAACCAACTCCCTGTGGTCACAGCTGATGGTTAAGGCCGTCAGCGGCCCGATGAAGGGGACGCGCCTGCAGCAACTGCCGTTGTCACACACCAGTTGGAAGGAATGGGTCGAACGGTATCCCGAGACCCGCGTGCTCTCGAACAAGACTGGATACTCGCGAAACTACAGATTGGACCCGTACCCTAACTACGGCAGGAACGGCAGACTGTATTTTCCCGTTACGCACTCGAGCGATAAGTACCGACGCAAGGAAATCGTAATGGGACTTGAGATCGACAGCCGGTTCAAGGCGTATCCCTTCAAGGAATTGAAAAAGGGCGCAAGCAGGTTTGACGATGAATTCGCGGGCGAGAAAGTCAGTGTCGAATTCGACGCAAAACATCAGACGGCCCGAGTTATCAAAACCGACGGATCAGAAATTCCGACGACAACGGCGTTCTGGTTCGCGTGGTATGCATTCCATCCCGAGACGGAGATCTACGAGGCGCAGTGAAATTCAACAGGTCGGGCACCAAGCCGAACGCTGATATTTCTTACTCCGCCCTTTCGCTCAGTACGAGGTCCAGAGACTTCCGTAGTTCGGCCGCCCAGTACGGCGCCAGGTACGCTGCCTTTTTGCGATGAGCCGGAGACTCTCCGGCAGCAGATAGATCGAGTTTCGGCAGCGCATACAGGTCGTAGCGAATGTTCCTGTCGCGATCGATGATCATGAGACCCGGTGTCCCCCAGACTTCATTGAGTTTGGCAACCTCGTCACCGTCTGGCAGAAGTGTGAAATCGTATCCAGCACTTTCGATGAAAGCGACAGGATCGCCCTTGTCGTCGCGAAAGTGGATGGCGAGGACTCTGATCTCATCACCGTGCTCGAGGCGAATACTCTGAATATGCGGCATCAGCGCTTTGCAGTAAGGACACCAGGTTGCCCAGAACAGAACGATGACCGGCTGCTCAGCCGCGACTTCACTCAGTCTGACCGTTTCCCCGCTCTCGGATTGCAGCGTCCAGTCGGGAGCTATACGTGCCTCATCGGCAGCAATATTGCCGCTAAGGAACAAGCCGAATGCCGTGAGCAGGAGTATGAGTCGCATGAACCAGAAGACCAGCTGTCCCCGCGGTTTATTACAAGCTCATTTGGAATACGGCTGCGAAACCGATGCAGGACGACATCGATGAGAATATCGTGAATTACTTGCGTCATACGCGATGCGTGAGATCTGCGTGATTGAGCTGTGCATCGCCGCTGCCGCGCTGTGATCAGGCAGTCGTCTGGAGGTTCCGCGGCAAGCACTCGCGTATGAGATCGGCCAGGAGCTCAATGTCCTTGTTACGGCTAAACGAGTGTCGCCATGCCATAACGATCTTTCTGCTGTATTGGCGCTTGCCGCCGAGCCGGGTATAGCGAATGAGTTTGGAAAGCACGGGGTTACTGCCAACCGCCAGCGATGGCAACAACGTATAGCCTGCACCGCTGGCCACCATGTGCCGCAGGGTTTCGAGGCTCATCGCGTGCAGGCGATGCCGGTTCTGCCGTTGCCTGGCCGGACACACATCGAGTGCCTGTCCGGACAGGCAATGCCCATCCTGCAGCAACACCATCTCGTCGCCCCTGAGGTCGCGAGTGTTGATAATGTCCCGTTGCGCCAATTCGTGTCCAACGGGAACTGCGAGAACGAGTGGTTCTTCGAAGAGTTGCAGCTCATCCAGACCGGCGGCGTTCAGTGGTGCGGCAGCGATGAGAATATCGAGCGTGCCGGCCTGCAGCGTGTCAACAAGCGAGTCGGTCAGTCCCTCATGCAATATGAGCTCAAGACGCGGGTACTTGCGCCGTAGCGTCGGCAGCACGAGCGGCATCAGGTAGGGCCCGAGTGTCGCGATAATCCCAACGCGCAATGGTCCCGCCAGCGGCGCCTGTGACGAGGACACGATCTCGTCAATGTCGACCGCATCATCGAGTAGCTCCCGCGCCTTTCGAACCAGCTGCTCACAAACGGGTGTCACTTTTATTCCCTGCTTGTTGCGCTCGAAAAGCCCCACGCCCAAGGTCGACTCGATACGCTTAATGCGCTCGCTAAGAGCGGGCTGCGTGATCGCACAAGCGTCGGCGGCACGACTGATCGAGCCGCACTCCGCTACGGCAATGATGTACTTCAGGTCACGAAAACCGAGGTTTTGCACAGTCATAGGGAAGTCCGATGTAAATAGCGAGAAATATCGATTGGACCCTATGGGAAGAACTACCTATCGTCAAGGCTGAACCCACATCAGGACCACAGACATGACTGGAAAATTACTAACGACCACAGCCGGCGCTCCTATTGCCGACGACAACAACAGCGTAAGCGCAGGAGAGCGTGGCCCGCTGACATTCGACAATGTGCAATTGTTCGAGAAACTGGCGCACTTCAATCGCGAGCGTATTCCCGAACGCGTCGTACACGCCCGCGGCACGGGTGCTTATGGCACGTTCAAGCTGTCGACATCACTATCCAAATACACGCGGGCAAGTTTTCTGCAGTCCGTCAGTCAGGAAACGGACGTGTTTGTGCGCTTCTCGACGGTCGGCGGGGGCCAGGACTCGAGTGACTACGCGCGCGATCCGCGCGGGTTTGCCGTCAAGTTCTATACACCCGAGGGCAATTTCGATCTCGTGGGTAACAACACACCCGTCTTCTTCCTCAACGATCCAAGCAACTTTCCTGATTTCGTTCACTCGCAGAAGAAGAATCCCAAGACCAATCTTCCTGATGCCGCCCGCATGTGGGAGTTTTGGGCGAACCATCCGCAGTCGTTGCACCAGATGACCATCCTGATGTCGGATCGCGGCATCCCGCGCTCCTGGCGCCACATGAATGGTTACGGCTCGCACACACTCGGATTCTGGAATGACAAAGGTGAGCGTTACTGGGTTAAGTGGCACCTCAAAACCGATCAAGGCATCGAGTTCGTTACCAACGGGGAGGCCGGAACACTCGCACCTCACGGTGCACAGCAGGACCTGGTCGAGGCTATCGAGCGAGGGGAATTCCCAAGCTGGTCTGTGAAACTGCAAATCATCACCGAGGAGCAGGCGAAGAACTTCGCGGTCAATCCTTTCGACCTCACCAAAGTGTGGCCACATGAGTTGGCGCCATTGATAGACGTTGGGACGCTCACGCTGAATCGTAACGTCGCCAACTTTTTTGCCGAAACTGAGCAGGCGGCATTCGCACCGAGCAATCTGGTGCCTGGTATCTGTGCATCGCCTGACAAGATGCTGCAGGCACGCCTGCTCGCCTATCAGGACGCGCAACGCTACCGCTTGGGTGTGAATCACAACCAGCTGCCAGTGAATGCTCCACGTTGCCCGGTACATCACTATCAACGTGATGGTGCGATGGCAGGCATGGCGGAAAATCAGGGCGCAGGAGTTAACTTTTTCCCGAACGACCGCAGCGATGAACCGGCGGCCGACGATTCGTACGCAGCACCGCCATTACCGCTGCTCGAGGATGCCTGGGTCAAAGCGCATAGCCAGGACAAAGAGGACTACTTCGAGCAGGCTGGCAGTCTGTATCGAATATTCTCAGACGAAGAAAAATCGCGTCTCGCGATTACGATTGCTGGTGGATTGTCGCAGGCGTCGAAGTCGGCTCAGGACCGGGTACTTGCCTTTCTGAGTAAGGCTGACCCTGACTACGAACGGCGCGTACGCGATGTACTTAACCTGTTAGCGTAAAGAGTTGGCAATGACGATGCGCGTGATCGCCTAATGGTCACGCGCATCGAGGATCGCCTTGACCAGGTCCTCGGGCACGTCGTCGGGCACGGCTTCTTCGCAAGGGCCGAGTGTCGCAACACCCAGCTCCTGTGCACGCTGATAGGCTGCCAGGTAGTCGCGGCATTCGCGGCACAAGCGCATATGCAACTCGAAAACAGATCGCTGCGCAGCAGGCAAATCGTCGTCCAGATAGCTCAGGACA
>CAZTQL010000101.1:0-8608 GCA_964615665.1 uncultured Woeseiaceae bacterium
ACGGACATTCTGATTAACAGTCAGACGCTCTACCAACTGAGCTATCGGGGAATAGATCAACACCATGAGGTGCGGGCCGGGATTTTGGTCCAGCGCCGGGCTTGTGTCAAGCCGCCACGACACGTTTTATGCGTTTCACGGCTTCCTCGAGTGTCTGCATGGAACAGGCAAACGAGAGGCGCAGATATTGCGGTGCGCCGAACGCAGAACCCGGTACACAGGCGACATCGGCCTCATTCAGAAGTCGTTCAACCAGGCTGATGTCATTCTCCAGACCGAGCGCTTCAAGAGCGCCGCTGACCTGGGGGAAAGCGTAGAACGCACCTTCACCGCGGCGGCACTGGAAGCCATCGATCTCGTTGAGTGCAGCGATGAAGTAGTCGTGCCGTTGTCGGTAAGCCTCCGCCATTACGGCCACCGGCGATTGGTCACCATCCAGGGCCGCTTGAGCGGCGGCCTGCGACACGCTGCAGGCATTCGACGTACTTTGGCTTTGCACGGTTTTCATCGCCGTGATGAGCGTCTCGGGCCCGGCGGCGTAGCCGATGCGCCAGCCCGTCATTGCGTAGGCTTTTGACACGCCGTTGGTCGTGACAGTGCGGTCTTTCAGCTTTGGACAGGCTGCGGCAAAGCTGACGAAGGGCTCATCACCCCAATAGATGTGTTCATAAATATCATCGGCGACAATCACTACGTTGGGATATTCATCCAGTACGGCACCGAGTGCTTTCAGTTCATCGCACGTATAGCTCGCCCCCGTGGGATTGGAGGGGCTGTTTAAAACGAATAGTCGTGTGGCGGGCGTAATCGCGTCGGTCAGTTGGGCCGGCGTGATCTTGAAATGCTGCTCGATACCGGTCTCTATCAGCACGGGATCGGCACCGGCGAGGCGCACCATGTCCGGATACGAAACCCAGTACGGGGCCGGAATTATTGCCTCGTCGCCGGGTCCCAAGAGGCCAAGACAGAGGTTAAACAACGCTTGTTTCGCACCGCTGGTGACCAGGATCTGTTGCGGCGAATACTCCAGGTCGTTTTCGCGAGCGAATTTCCGCTGTATTGCGGCTTTCAGACTCGCTGTGCCGTCGACCGGCGTGTAGCGGGTCTCGCCGGCATGAATTGCGGCAATCGCGGCTTCTTTGATGTGCTGCGGCGTGTCAAAGTCCGGTTCGCCAGCACCGAGGCTGACAATGTCGCGACCCGCCGCGCGGAGTTCGGTCGCGAGTGCCAGGACGGCCCCGGTCGGCGACGGCCGCACGGCTGCCATTCTTTTCGAAACTGATAAACTCACTCGATTGCCTCGGACTTACAGAAACTCATGGTACGTGAATCCACCCACCTTCCCAACAAGACCGTCGATGCGCGTGATCAGCTGACGCTGGTATCGGATTTTCAGCCGGCCGGCGACCAGGTCGCCGCCATTGCGGGTCTTTCTGAAGGACTCAACGATGGATTGGCACGGCAGACGTTACTGGGAGTGACCGGCTCCGGCAAGACCTTCACCGTGGCGAGCGTGATCGCGGATCTGCAGCGCCCGGCAATCATATTGGCACCCAACAAGACGCTGGCTGCGCAGCTGTACGGTGAAATGCGCGAGTTTTTTCCACGCAATGCCGTTGAGTACTTTGTCTCCTATTACGATTACTACCAGCCCGAAGCCTATGTGCCGAGTTCGGATACTTTCATCGAGAAGGATGCATCGGTCAATCAGCACATTGAGCAGATGCGGCTGTCGGCAACCAAAGCTTTGATCGAACGTCCCGACGCCATCATTGTCGCGACAGTGTCGGCCATTTACGGCCTCGGCGATCCGGAAGCTTACTTCAGCATGGTCCTGCACCTCGTGCGTGGCGACCGTATCGATCAGCGGCAGATTTTGCGGCGCCTGGCCGAGCTGCAATATCAGCGCAACGAGCTCGATTTGTCGCAGGGCTGTTACCGGGTCCGTGGCGATGTCATCGACGTCTTTCCGGCCGAATCGGAGCGGGATGCGGTCCGTATTGAGTTGTTTGACGACGAGGTCGAATCACTGTCGTATTTCGATCCGCTGACCGGTGAGGTGCTGCGACGGGTACCCAGGCTCACCATCTTCCCGAAGACTCATTACGTGACGCCAAGAGAGCGTCTGCTCGAGGCTTGCGAGCACATCAAGGTCGAGCTCAAAGAGCGCCTCGCTTACCTTCGAAAGCACAATAAACTGCTGGAAGCTCAAAGGCTTGAGCAACGTACTTTATTTGATTTAGAGATGATCAGAGAGCTCGGTTATTGCTCGGGCATCGAGAATTACTCGCGGTATCTGTCGGGCAGAGGTGAGGGCGAGCCGCCGCCGTGTTTGTTCGACTATGTGCCGGACAACGCCATTTTGGTGGTTGATGAAAGTCATGTGACCATCCCGCAGTTGGGCGGTATGTACAAGGGCGATCGCTCACGTAAGGAGACGCTCGTGGAATACGGGTTTCGGCTGCCCTCGGCACTTGATAACCGGCCGCTGCGCTTCGACGAATTCGAGCGGCATTCGCCGCAGACGATTTACGTGTCGGCAACGCCAGGGAACTACGAGAAAGAGCATTCCGACAGCGTCGTGGAGCTGGTCGTCAGACCAACGGGACTGATTGATCCGGAAGTCGAAGTACGCCCGGCCAAGACCCAGGTCGACGATGTTCTGTCGGAAATCCACGCTCGTGTGGCCAGTAATGAGCGGGTCCTCATTACGACGCTCACCAAGCGCATGTCGGAGGACCTGACGGACTACCTGAGCGAGCACGGCGTGCGGGTTCGCTACCTGCATTCTGATATCGCTACCGTGGAAAGGACCGAGATCATTCGCGATCTGCGGCTCGGCGCTTTTGATGTGCTGGTCGGCATTAACCTTTTACGTGAAGGGCTCGATATGCCCGAGGTATCTCTCGTGGCCATCCTGGATGCCGACAAAGAGGGTTTCCTGCGCTCCGATCGATCATTGATTCAGACCATGGGCCGGGCTGCCAGACACATCCACGGCAAGGCCATTTTGTATGCCGATTCGATAACGGGCTCGATGCGACGCGCGATGGATGAGACAGATCGTCGAAGGGAAAAACAGCTCGAACATAACGAGCTGCACGACATTACCCCTGCATCCATCATCAAGCAGGTGGCGGATATCATGGAAGCTGCCTACCCGGTGCCAGGCAGGTCCGGGCATAAGGTGACGGAGGAGGGGGCTGCGTATGCCGCGATGACCACCGAGCAACTGATGAAACGAGCCGCCAAGCTGGAAAAACGCATGCTGAAGGCCGCCCGCGACCTCGAATTCGAGGAGGCAGCGCGCCTGCGCGACGAGATCCGCTTCATCCGCGAGGAGGGGCTTGGCCTGGCCCATCAGAAAGCGGGCTGATACTGCTTGCAGTCACCCAGACGCTTCAGTATCTTACGCGTCCCCGACGCCGGGCGATTAGCTCAGGGGCATACGAACGAAGGCACCCAGAAACAGTAGGGCGATTAGCTCAGGGGTAGAGCGCCACGTTGACATCGTGGAGGTCGGTGGTTCGAAACCACTATCGCCCACCAAATTTTTGAAGGAGCCTGATTTTTTTGAAGAAATCAGGCTTTTCCCTGTTGTTTATTCGCATCTGGCTATATAGAATCGCGTTCCCGCACCGGCCGCGATCATTTGGCGTGGTCGGACGTGGGGAAACCTTATGAAATTCTGGAGGATTTTGGTATCGCAGTTACAAAGCGAGTCAGGCGAAACGACGAAATAGAGGCAACCGAGGTACGAGTCATCGGTTCCGACGGCGAACAAGCCGGAGTAATGGGGCTTGCAGCAGCCATCGAGCTGGCTGCCAGTGAAAGCCTCGACCTCGTAGAAGTTTCACCGATGGCGGATCCACCGGTTTGCCGCATCATGGATTTTGGCAAGTACTTGTTTGAGCAAAACAAGAAAAACCAGACGGCAAAACGTAAACAGAAACAGGTTCACGTAAAAGAAATAAAATTTCGTCCGGGAACGGACGAAGGTGACTACAAGATCAAGCTCCGCAAGTTGGTGGAGTTTCTTGAATATGGCGACAAAACCAAAGTCACATTGAGATTCAGAGGCCGGGAGATGGCGCACAAGGAGTTGGGTGCCAAGCTGCTGGCTCGGGTCAGGGATGATCTGGAAGAGTACGGCTCGGTTGAGCAGATGCCGCAGATGGAAGGACGGCAGATGATCATGGTGATTGCGCCAAAGAAGCACTAGCGCACCAACCAACGAGCATTAGAAAACGAGTATAAGAAAAAGTGTGTAACAGCCCAACGGTTTGACAACCAAGACGGCGCTACCCGCCTGCAGCGGCCGCATTTTGACGGTACGTGGCAAGGCTAAAAGGAAAATGACATGTCGAAGATGAAAACCAACCGGGGCGCGGCCAAGCGCTTCAGCAAGACGGGCAAGGGCGGCTACAAGCGCTCTCAGTCCCATCTCAATCACATCCTTACCAAAAAGAAGTCGAAGCGTAAGCGTCATCTCGGTTCCACCGAGCAAGTCGCCGATGCCGACGTAAAGAGCGTGCGTCGCATGCTCCCTTACAGCTAAGAGGAGATTGAGAAATGGCTAGAGTTAAAAGTGGCGTTACCGCCAAAGCGCGCCATAAGAAAGTCCTCGGTAAAGCGAAGGGCTACTACGGCGCACGCAGCAAATTATTCAAGACCGCCAAACAGGCCGTCATCAAGGCTGGCCAGTACGCGTATCGCGACCGTCGGCAGCGCAAGCGCCAGTTTCGCGCACTGTGGATCGCTCGCATCAACGCGGCTGCACGTTTGCACGGTTTGTCCTACAGCCGTCTGATCAATGGTCTGAATCGTGCGGAAATCGCCGTTGACCGCAAAGTGCTGGCGGATATCGCTGTGCATGATCCGGATGCATTTGGTGCGATTGCCGAGGCCGCCAAGGCCGGGCTCGAGCAAGCCGCCAGCTGAATGTTGCTGAGCCCGACGCTGATAGACGCGAAGGGTTCGGACATCCTGTCATGCAGTCACTGAGCGAGCTTCTCGATCAAGCCGCGTCCGCTATTGACGCGGCAACCGATCTCGCCGCGCTGGACGCGGTCCGGGTCGCGTACCTGGGTAAAAAAGGCGAGCTGACCACGCGGCTTAAATCCTTGAGCCAGTTACCGGTCGAGGAGCGTCCCGAGGCAGGACAAGCAATCAACCGGGCCAAGCAGGACGTCCAGGCGCACCTGAACGCGCGTCGGGAAGACCTTGAGTCTGCGGCGCTCGCGAGCAAGCTTGCGGCGGATGCTGTCGATGTGTCATTGCCGGGACGTGGCCAGTCGATCGGTGGACACCATCCTGTCTCGCGCGCCATGTTGCGAATCGAGAAGATTTTTCGCCATGCAGGGTTCGGCGTTCGTTCCGGGCCTGAAATCGAGGATGACTTTCACAATTTCACGGCACTGAACATTCCGGAGAACCATCCGGCGCGTGCCATGCACGACACGTTCTATTTTCCGGGCGGCAAACTACTGAGGACACACACCTCCCCGGTGCAGATTCGCTCGATGGCGAAAGAGGGCGTGCCGATTCGTATCATTGCGCCGGGCCGCGTTTATCGCTGTGACTCGGATCAGACGCACACGCCGATGTTCCACCAGGTCGAGGGCCTGGTTATCGATGAGAACATCAGCTTTGCCCATCTCAAGGCGGTGCTCCATCAGTTCGTCGAAGCTTTCTTTGAGCGTAAGGCCGAGTTGCGTTTCAGGCCATCCTACTTTCCATTCACGGAACCGTCGGCCGAAGTTGACGTTTCCTGGGGTGAGGGCAAATGGCTCGAAATCCTGGGCTGCGGCATGGTGCATCCGAACGTACTGGAAAGCGCTGGAGTCGACTCGGAAAAATACACGGGCTATGCGTTCGGTATGGGCATAGATCGCCTTGCGATGCTGCGCTACGGCGTTGGCGATGTGCGAACGTTTTTCGAAAACGACGTCCGCTTTCTGCGACAGTTCAGGTAGCGGCGATGAAGATTGCAGAGTCGTGGTTGCGCGAATGGGTTGATCCGGACTTCGATACCGAGGCGCTTGGTCATCAGCTGACAATGCTCGGTCACGAAGTCGATAGCATCGAGTACGAAGGCCGCGGTATTGAGGCGATCGTTATTGCTGAAGTCGTGGCAGTGGCCAGGCATCCGGATGCCGATCGATTGAGTGTTTGCCAGGTCGATGATGGCACGGGCGACCTCGTCGACGTCGTGTGTGGTGCTCCCAATGTTGTGCAGGGCATGAAAAGTCCCTTGGCCAAGCCGGGCGTAAAGTTGCCAGACGGGCTCAAGTTGCGAAAATCAAAGATCCGCGGCATCGTCTCCAATGGCATGCTCTGTTCGGCCGTTGAGCTCGGATTGGGCGACGAGTCCGATGGCATTATTGCTTTGCCCAAAGACGCGCCGGTCGGTCAGCCGTTGGTTGATTATTTACAGTTGCCGGACGCGGTCATCGATCTTGACTTGACGCCGAATCGCGGCGACTGCTTCAGTGTGCTTGGAATCGCGCGTGACGTTGCCACACTGACGGGTGCGAGCTTGAAAAAACCTGCCGTCGAGACGGTCAAAGCCACGATCAAAGACACGCACGCGGTTGAACTGATCGAACCCGCGGGCTGCCCGAGATTTGCCGGGCGCATTATTCGAGGCATCGACCCGTCGGCCAAATCACCGGTCTGGATGACCGAGCGCCTGCGGCGTGCGGGCTTGCGAGCCATTTCGCCGGTAGTGGATGTCACCAACTACGTCATGCTCGAATATGGCCAGCCGCTCCATGCCTACGACTGCGGTTTGTTGCAGGGCCCGATTCGGCCGCGACTCGCGAAAGCCGGCGAAGAAATTACGTTGCTGGACGAAAAAACGGTCGAGCTGAACCCGGATACGCTCATTATCACCGACGATAGTGGCGCGATCGGCATCGCCGGGATTATGGGCGGACTCAGTACGGCGGTGACGGACAGTACCGCCGATGTATTCCTCGAAGGCGCTTTCTGGCCACCTGCTTTCATGGCGGGTCGCGCGCGTGCTTACGGCATGCACACCGATGCTTCATTGCGCTTCGAGCGTGGTGTCGATCCTGAAGGTCAGGGCCGCGCCGTGGAGCGCGCCACCGAGCTGCTCATCGAAATCGCCGGCGGCGAAGCCGGGCCTTTGGTCGTTGAATCGAACGCAGAACATTTGCCTGCACGCGAAGAAATTCTTTTGCGCCGCGAGCGTCTTGCCGGTTTGCTGGGTATTGCGATTGCGGATGTCGAGGTCGAACAAATATTGCGTGGTCTTGAGCTCGACACAGAGTCCGTCGCGACCGGTTGGAAAGTCACACCGCCAAGCCATCGTTTTGATATCGAAATCGAAGCAGACCTGATTGAAGAGGTCGCACGTATTCACGGTTACGATTCCATTCCGGAAACCACGGCGTTTGCGGCCGAACCTTTGGAGACGGTCACTGAGTCGCACATCGATCTGGAGCGCGTTGCGTCAACAATGGTCGCGCGTGATTACCAGGAAGTGGTGACGTACAGTTTTGTGGATGCCGAAGCGAACAAGGCATTCTCCGGTGTTGATTCCGAACTGGTTCTGAGTAACCCGATTTCGTCGGAAATGTCCGTCATGCGCACGTCGCTTTGGCCGGGTCTGGTGGCGGCCGCGGCGTCGAATCTTGCGCGGCAGCAGGATCGCGTCCGCTTGTTTGAAGCCGGCAAGTCGTTTCATGGCACGCTCGAACAAACTATTGAAACGATGCGAGTGGGTGCGCTGGTCAGTGGTTCTGTCGTACCGGAACAATGGGGCAGTGAGGCTAGAAATGCCGATTTCTTTGACATAAAGTCTGACATTGAGGCGTTGCTGCTACTTGCCGCGTCGCACGATGAAATTAGCTTCGCGGCCGTCAGTCATCCCGCCTTGCAGGATGGACAGGCCGCCGAGATACGTCGCGGCGACCGCGTGATCGGATTACTCGGCAAGCTGCATCCCAGCGTCGCCAAGCGTTACAACCTCAAGCGGGCGGCGTACGTGTTTGAACTTGACGCCGATTTGGCTTTCGCATCAAGCGCGCCGAGCGCTGCGCCGATTTCCCGTTTCCCGGCAATCAGGCGGGACATCGCCGTCGTTGTGGATGCAGCGATCTCCGTTGATGAGCTAATCGAGGCGATCAGGGAGAGCGCCGCCGAGTTGATTCAGAATGTTCAGATTTTTGACGTTTACACCGGTCCTGGCATAGAAGCAGGACGAAAAAGCGTCGCAATTGGGTTGATTTTACAGGCAACTTCACGCACGCTTACTGACGAAGATGCGGACGTCGCGATGGCCGCGGCGATCAGCAAATTAAAGAAAAAATTCGCCGCCGAACTAAGAGACTAAATTCAATGGCACTGACAAAAGCAGAGATGGCCGAGTCGTTGTTTAATGAACTGGGTCTCAACAAAAGAGAAGCGCGCGAACTGGTCGACATGTATTTTGAGGAGCTGCGTGCATCACTCGCAGTTGGTGAACAGGTCAAGCTTTCCGGTTTCGGAAATTTTGATCTTCGGGATAAAAAAGAACGTCCTGGTAGAAACCCGAAAACGGGACAGGAAATTCCCATTAGCGCACGTCGCGTGGTGACTTTCC
>CAZTQL010000102.1:0-8571 GCA_964615665.1 uncultured Woeseiaceae bacterium
TATCACGACATGCAGCACACGCTCGATATGACGCTCGCGCTGGCACGGTTGGTTGCCGGCTATGAGGCCAGCGTGGAGCCGACCGATCGCCTTGGCGCCGAGCGTGCACAAATGGCGGTCGTTACATCTTTGTTTCATGACTCCGGTTACATTCGTCATGAAGACCGCGACGCCGATTTTTCCAACGGCGCGCAATTTACTCTCTGTCACGTATCACGCAGCGCTGATTTTCTGCGCCGTTACCTGCCGGAAATCGGGCTTGCGAGAGACGTTGGCGTCAGCAGCGTGATTGTGCATTTCACGGGCTATGAGCTTGACCTCGACGATATAGAGCTCGACGATCCGCGCGACATTATTTGCGGTCACCTGATTGGTACCGCCGACATGATTGCGCAAATGGCGGATCGCTGTTATCTCGAAAAGTGCCGCGACCGGCTGTACAACGAGTTTGTTGTTGGTGGCGTCGCCGTGGAAAACGCCAGCCCGGGCGAGTTTGTCGTGCGTTACAAATCCGGCAATGATTTGCTGTCCAAGACTCCGGCCTTCTATCAGCAGGTGATGCGCGAACGCCTGAACGAGAAATTCAACCGCGCCTACCGGTACATCGAGGTTCTGTACGACGGGGATAACCCGTACCTCGATGCAATAAGCGCCAACATGTCGCACCTCGTGCGTATTCTGGAGACCGGCAACTGGTCACTGCTACGACGGGAACCCGCGTTTTTCCTCGGCATCGCCAGCGCCGTAAAAGACATCGAGCAACTGGTCAAACGGCAGCTAAGCGCCTTCGCTGGGTCGACCACCCCCAAGGCTGACAACTCGCTAGTGATGCCGATCTGATTCGGCGCGCATAAGGCGCAACGCGTAATACTGGGACCGTGACAGTCGCCGATTGGCGAGGAACGCCGCTAGCGCCGCCGCGACTACGGCGTAGAAACCATCCGCTGCAGTCATCACCTCATCAAAGAAGACCGGCCAGGTCATGCTGGTGACGGCTTTCAGAATGTGTAACGTGCTCGTGTCAAAGATGTCGGCGGTGGTCGATGCCGCCAGCACGATATTCGCGAGCACCGCGCCAAAGAGCGCCAGTGTCGCGGCCAGCAGCGGATAGCGCCAGTCGATGCCGCGACCGGCTCGTTGCACGGCAAAGCCGACCATCGCGCCGAGCATGACGGTGATCCACGGAAATACTCGATCGATCAGGGCCGTTAGCACGACCCACAAAACACAGAAAATAACGACGGCGCCGAGGCCTGCGGCAATGGCGTTGGGCAGCGATTGGGCGCCAAGAAGACGCTCGCCATCGGCAATGGTCGCGGCCCGAGGCGTCCCGCTACCGTGTTTCTTGCGCAAGCGTAATACGTTTGGGAATTCGGTCATTGAGGAGAGTTTACGGAACAACGATTTGCGATAGCAAAGTGGAAAGCGACGTCCGTCGTTGCATCGGCGGCTGGATCTTCGGCGACGGCGAACTTCAGGCAGCGATCGCTGTGTTTCAGGCGATAGCTGAAACCTACGCCGAGTTGGATCGTGTTGCCTCCCAGCTCTTCGATGTCGCTGTCGAAATAGGCGCCCTGTGCCTGTAGCTGTGTAGTAATCGCGAAGCGTTCCATCACCTGCCAGCTCGCCACTATGCCGCCGAACGGCACCGCGCTTTTCTGCTGGTCCGGCAACACATCGCCGTCGCCGAGCAGCAAGACACCCGCGAATCCAGAAAGCCCGAGAGGCTTATTGAACAGCGACTTCGTATCGGAAACATACAGGCCCGTCGCGAAATCCACGGCACCACTACCGAGCAAATCTTTGTCATCGCCGGTTGGCAGCTTCAGGCTTGTGCGCACGGCCATTGCGTAGCCGTCCTTGCTGGCTTCCTTGAGCGGAATGGCGGCGCTCAGCTGCACGTCACCGATACCCGATGCGTTGGAGCTCAGCTCGTAGAGCGTTGAACCGTCCCTCTCATACAAAAACTGCAGCTGATCATCAGGACCACGTCGCTTCGTGTTCGACATGCCGAACGTGTCATGCCAGTTGATGATCACGCTATCCATGAAACCACCATCGTGTGCGACAAGCGGCACGTCCGCGCCGAGCTCCAGCCAGCTGTTGACGCGACGCCGCAACGAAATAGTTAGGAAGTAACTCTCGCCATCAATTAAGAAATTCTCTGTCTCCGTCTCACCAAAATCCGCGTTGTTGGCGAGGTCGAGACTGACTGCCATTGTCATCGAGCCTTTCGATGCCAGCGTCGCGGATTGCAGCGGTGGCAACCCGAATATCTGCAGAAACGGGTTGTGGTTGCGTAATACAATGCCCTGGAGCACCTGATCCTCGGAGCACGCGGCGCCGGAACACAACATCAAGCTGACAACGGACACGGCGAGCGCCGCAGAAGGCGCGCGACCTGAGTGCAGAAAACAGGACATCCGGAGTTCCCCTCTATTGATAAAGGCGTTATTCCGTTCGTGTTTACACTCGTTCACGGTGCAGGGACATACTCAGATATACGTAACCAGCTATCACCGCCGGTTGCATGCTGCCGCCATATTGGTTATTGATTGGCCTGCCGCCGACAGTCTTTTGTCAGGCACCTATTGGAGGAAGACCTTTGACCCACAAAAGAGCCCTCGGAAAAACCGATCGGCAGCTTGCGGCTATCGGGCTTGGCTGCATGGGCCTCTCGGAATTTTACGGCCCGCCGACGGAAAAAGGCACGGCGATCAAACTGCTTCATGAGGCGATTGAACTCGGCGTCGACCATTTTGATACGGCCGAGATGTACGGGATGGGCGCCAACGAGAGGTTACTGGGCGGGGCCCTCAGTGACCGTCGTGACAAAGTGCTTATTGCCACCAAGTTCGGACCCATCCGTGACCCGGAGACCGGCGTTCCGACGGGCATCGACGGCTCCCGCGCCAATTGTCGGCGCGCGGTCGAAGGCTCATTGAGCCGGCTGCAGACCGATGTCATCGACCTCTATTACCTGCATCGCGTCGACCCGGCGACGCCCATCGAGGAAACGGTCGCCGCGATGGCGGAGCTGGTGGACGAGGGCAAAGTGCGCGCGATCGGCTTATCGGAGGCCTCTGGAGCGACGATCCGGCGTGCCGCCAAGATCCACCCGATTTCGGCGGTGCAATCCGAGTACTCCATTTTCAGCCGTGACATTGAGGCCGAAGTCATTCCGGCCTGCCTCGAAGTCGGGGCAACGCTGGTAGCCTACTCTCCCCTCGGGCGCGGCATGCTCTCCGGCGCGTTCAAGGAAATGGTCAAGCTCGCCAAAGATGATTACCGCGGTCTGACGCCGCGTTACCAGGGCGATGCTTATAAAGCGAACGTGGCACTCGTGTCTGAAATCGAGACAGTGGCGGCCGCAAAGTCGTGCAGTCCTGCGCAAGTCGCGCTCGCTTGGGTTCTCAGCCGCGGTGAGCATGTCATGACGATTCCGGGCACCACGAAACTCGACAACCTGAAATCGAACCTCGGCGCCTACGACATCACCTTGAACGACGGAGAAGAAGCGACGCTGGGTCGTCTCGCCGAGCTGGTTAGAGGTGATCGCTACGACGAACGCGGCATGGCGATTATAGATGGATAAAGAGTTATCTCGCGGGAGATGGTCTGTTCGGGGACCGCCTCGGTTGCGTATACTTCGGCTGCTTTTCTTAGCCGCGAGTCGTTAACGACGTGTGCGAACTATTTGCAATGTCCAGCCGCTACCCGGCGTCCGTGGGGTTCTCATTGGAAACGCTTGCCCGGCGGGGCGGGCTCGATGGACCGCACAAGGATGGCTGGGGCGTCGCCTACTTCGAGGGTCACGACGTATTCCTGCTGCGTGAGTCAAGCCCGGCAGCCGAAAGTGGTCTTGTCAGATTCATGGAGAAGAACGGCCCTCCCAGCAACCTCGTGCTGTCGCATATTCGCCAGGCGACACAGGGCGAACTCGCGCTACGCAACACCCAGCCATTCCAGCGCGAGCTCGGCGGTCACGCACATGTCTTCGCCCACAACGGCGATCTTACTGACGCAAAAGCAAAATGTACCCTCGAATCTGGCCGGTACACGCCGGTGGGCGATACCGATTCGGAGTTCGCTTTCTGCTGTTTGCTTGAGCAATTAAAAAAACTGTGGGACGGGGCACCCGGGAAACTGCCGTCGGTCGAATCGCGCCTGCAGACCGTGGCTCAATTTGCTGCCTTATTACGGCCGTTCGGCGCTCTTAATTTTATCTATTCCGATGGCGATGCACTGTTTGTGCATGCACATCGCCGTAAGCAGGACGACGGCGATACCCGACCACCAGGCCTGCACCTGCTTGCCCGTTCAAGTAATGAACAAGCCGTCGACCTCAGCGAGTCGGGAATCATGATGGCACCAACAGCGCAGGAACTGGCGCTGGTTGCGAGCGTGCCGTTGACAGACGAGCCCTGGGAGCCGATCGACGAAGGCGAGGTTATCGCATTGAAGGACGGCCTGGTGTGGGCACGGTTATCAGCCTCGGCTTCTTAAAGCCCGCCCCCTTATGACCTCAACGCATTGAAATCAAAAGGGGGCGACTATTCAGTATAAAGGGTGTCGAACCGTCTTTAGAAGTTGACTCCCGCTGTGATGCCGTAGCTCCGTGGTTCGCCAATATTGAACAGCAGTGCACCGCGGAACGAGAAGTCAAAACCTCCCGTGTAGTATTCTTCTTCGGTGAGATTCTTGCCCCATAAGCGGACGTAGTATTGATCGTCTGGGCTCGTATAGGTCACATTCGCCCCAACGGTGGTGTAAGCGTCCTGACCAATTTTGACATTCGCCCCACTTGGATCGAAGAAGCGATTGTCGTCGCCAAAGAACACATCGTCTCTGAATACGACATCGACTTGCACGCCCAACATTCCCCCACTGGCCAAAGTCTTGTCAAAACTCGCGATCGCGTCGAATGAGAATTCGGGTGTGTTAGCTGTGGTGTTGCCAGCGAAGTCGATAACCGCACCGCCACGACTCAGCGTCTCGAACTCCTTGAATTCCGAGTCGATATAGCTCGCGCCGAAGCTCAGTCCAAACTCTTCCGTAAATTGCATATCGGCTTCAATATCGACCCCGAAAATGTCCAGCGCGCCCGCGTTACCCAGAACAGAAACATTCCCGAAAATGCCACCTGACGGCTCGATCACAAAGATCTGCTTGTCCTCATAGTCGTAGAAATACCCGGACGCTGCCAACCGAAGGCGATTGTCTAAGGCCGTGGTCTTAATACCAGCCTCATAGCTAGTCAAGAATTCCGGCGCGCTGATATTGAAGTCCTCATTTTTAGCTGTCGCGCCACCATTGGCGTTGCCACCTTTAAAGCCGCGCGCGACGGTTCCCCAGAGATTCGTATTATCAGTCACACTGTAAAGCGCCGCTACGCGGCCACTCCATTCCGTGTCATCGCGACTAAAATCGTCAATGTTGACCGCAAAAGGCGTAACCCGGTTAAGGAAAACCTGGGTCTGCGAGTTAAATACACCCAGTTGTGACGTGTAATTAAACGACCGCACGCTATCCGCAGTAATTTCTTCGTCCGTGATACGTACACCGAAAGTAAGGTGCAGCCTGTCGGTCACATCGAAATCTACTTCGCCGAACGCCGCAAGCGTTTCATTCGATAAATCTTGCATACGGGCGCCCGCCTCACCACTCGCTGTGGCGCGTACGGAGCTACGATACCAAGTTAGCTGATCGGAGTAATAGAACGCGCCCAGAACCCAGTTGAGACCACTATCGAGCTCACCCTGAAGGCGTATTTCCTGGCTGAAGCCCTCATAATCATCCTGGAAGTTCCCTTCTGAGAGTTGCGAGGGACTGGCGTCATTATCCTGAAGAGCTTCGCGCGTCGTGTCGTTGTAGGCCGTGATTGAAATGAGATCAGCAAAGCCAAGATCATAGTTCAGCTTGAGCGCGATCGCCTTGCGATCAACGCGCTCAAAAGTTTCAAAGCCTGTCCCAATGTCAAAGAACCCGGCAGTGTTAACGAATCCACCTCCATCGGCACAGGTTGTTCCCAGAACACCGGGATTGGCGCAACCCCCCGCCACACCCAGGTTCTTGTTTGGCTGTGGTGAGCTTTCCAGATTGGCATTCGATACGGTGACATCCACGCCAAGCTTATCAGTCAGGTCCGAGACAATATTAATTCGCGCCGAGTCAAAATCCCAGCCGCCACTTGGTGGCTCATAGGCTGGGTTGATGCTATCAAACGGCCCGTCGCGCTCGGCATGTTTAACGGAGATACGCGCTGCGGTATTTTCTGACAGCGGCACCGAAACAGCCCCATCCACTTCAAACTGCTCGAACCTGCCAATTGTCGCCGAAGCATAGCCGTTGACCTCCTCGCCAATGACCGCCTTTTTTGGCACAAAATTGATAAGCCCTGCTGTTGAATTTCTGCCCCAGAGCGTGCCTTGTGGGCCCTTGAGGACTTCCACACGTTCCAGATCATGCACCACATTGGAGATACCGAACGAACTACCCTGAAGAACGCCGTCAACGTACATGTTCACCGGATTGAACGAGCTCGACTGGAAATCATTGTTGCCGACGCCGCGAATGGCAACGCTTGGCTTTGAGATTGCACCGACCCAGCTCAGCCCGGGAACGTGCGCCACCAAATCGCGCGCATCTGTATATTCCAGCCTTTCCAATTCATCGCCGCTAACAGAGGTAATCGCGATCGGAACATCATTGATATTCTGTTCTCGCTTCTGAGCTGTAACAATGATTTCTTCAATAGCGGCTACCCCGTCTTGGCTCTGCGCTATCGCTTGTTGGCAAGACAAGCCGAGTATCATCACACTCACGACGCTCTTCACGATAATATTTCTTCGACAATTCATGGTTTGTTCCCCCTTGGAACGACTGGGTTTGTTTGGCATCCATCAGCGGATGTGCATTCTAGTTGCGCATACACCTGTTGTACATAGGGGGTTATTCACGCACACTTTGCTGACTAAGGATTCGCTATGAAACGTACGCTTTTCGCTGTTGTTCTTATTGTTGCCGCCAATGCTAGCTGCGATCGAACATCGCTCCCAATGGTCGACCTGGTCATTGAGAACGGCACCGTACTGACCATGAATGCCGACTACGACCTGTTTGAGAGTGGTGTGGTTGTTATCGATGACGGGGTGATCGTGGAGGTTGGTCCGGCGGAGACAGCCGGCAAGTACCGTGCGGAGAAAACGCTTGATGTCGAGCACGATATTGTCCTGCCTGGACTGATAAACGGTCACACGCACGCTTCCATGATCTTGTTTCGGTCGTTAGGTGATGACATCGCCGACCGACTGTTCAAGTACATCTTTCCGCTCGAAGCCGAGTTCGTTTCCCCGGAAATGGTGCGCGTTGGCGCCCGACTTGCTAATACAGAACTGGTGCGTGGCGGTGTGACGACGTACGCCGACATGTACTACTTTGAGGAAGAGACCGCAAAGACGGTGGACGAGATTGGGCTTCGTGCGATCCTTGGACAAACCATACTGAATTTCAAGTCCCCGGATTCGGACACACCAGAAGCCGCCATTGACCGAGCTATCAGGTTCATCGAAGGGTACCGGGGGCATCCACGAATCACGGCGGCGTTCGCACCACACGGTCCTCACACCAACAGCTCGGAAACATTGATCCGTGTTACTGAGTTGGCAGAGTCACTGGATGCGCCAATTTTCATGCACCTCGCCGAAACCCTTCGCGAGAAAGAAACCATTATGGAGCGATCGGGTCTATCACCGATTCAGTACCTCGCGTCGATTGGAGCGCTTTCGAACAAACTCACCGGGGCACACGTCATTCGCGCGAATGACACCGATATTGCACTGCTTCGTGAATTTGATGTCGGCGTATCTCACAATATCAGCGCCAATATCAAATCTGCAAAAGGCGTGGCGCCATTGTCTGCCATGCTGGAAGCGGGAGTTCGGGTCGGCCTGGGAACCGACGGTCCCATGTCTGGCAATTCAATCAGTACCTTCGACGAGCTGGGACTGGTCGCGAAGGTGCATAAGCTGACGCTTCAAGACCGAACGGCCATGCCCTCCATTCAGGTAGTCGAATTAGCGACCATCGGCGGCGCGCGAGCACTGCACATGGAAGATAAGATCGGTTCGTTGGAAGCGGGAAAGCTGGCGGACGTCATCGTTGTGGAAACGCGTTCGCCAAACATGATTCCGGTCCACGACCCCTATTCGGTCCTGGTGTATTCCACCTACGCCATGAACGTTCGTCACACAATCGTCGGCGGTGACATTCTCATGCAAGATCGTGAGCTGCTTACCGTTGATGAGGACATCATCCGACAGGAGGCGCGCGACTACGCCAAACGCATTCGCGAGTTTCTGGCGGAAAACCCCGTGGCCGATTAGAGGTTACTCAGCACAGCTAAAAATCATATGTAAGCGTCGCGCCAACTGGTCAACCAGTTGAATCGACTAACTCGGCTTAATATTTGCGTTAAGCCTGAACAAATTGTCCGGATCGTATTTGTTTTTTAGCTTCACGAGTCGCGGGTAGTTCGGACCGTAGTTTCCCCAGGTTTTTTGTTCGGATTCC
>CAZTQL010000103.1:0-8467 GCA_964615665.1 uncultured Woeseiaceae bacterium
ATATACGTATGCAGTCGTGCCATGCTTGTCATCATCAGAGTGCTTGCAAAGAGGATGAGTCCATATACGGTCTTTCGATGTATCTCTGATCGAGTATCGATGACCGCAATCACGCTGCATTCCGATACTTCGATCGTTAACTGCCTTTGGCTGCATCCTTTCTTATTCCCGCTCGCCCCATCCGTTCAAGAATATATTGAGAGTAACCACTCACGCTGGAATGCAAGAACAAAGCTTGCCATTACTAGTATCAGGATAATGACAACACCATCAGCAAGCCATTTGCGCTTGATCCAACGAAAAAATAACCACACTGCGGCCGTATATATTGCTGTCGGCGCCAGCGTCAACACCAGAAGTTTTGGATTTATGTCACCACTACCGATTAGCAGCGCAGTACCAAATCCTATTGTGGCAAAGTGCGCCAACAGCAAACCCAGTATAAGCACCGGTACACTAAGAATCAGTTTCGACCAGAAAAATGTATTCTGATACGCGACGATATTGCGACGTTCAAAAATAATGCTCGCACCTGACACAACGAGCATCAAAATCAACGTAATAATTACGGCGGAGAACAATGCTGGATTTAAGTTAGTAAACACTTAGGCTGTCTGGATTTTAGCAAAAAATATTATTACACGTGATGCCACAACAGTTGCCGACGAGTCACCTAGCTCTATTGCGTCAAAGGCCTCGCTTTGATTGTGCTGTCTACCGCAAGCTGTAGCAATTGCTGCGCCAGCAAGAAGAAGTAGAAAGGGGCGAATGCAGTTCGAAGTCACGGAGAGAACCTAGACAAAAGAAAAGTCACGAACGGCTGTTTTGGGTCAGTAGCACTCATTCGTCATTTTAACACTCGACCGGTTGAAGTCGCAGCCAAAAGCGGACGTTCACTTTTCTGCCACTTGGACGGCCACTATACGTTGCACAGAAAACAAAGTGGACTTCGGCACCGCCGTATACCGATTCGCTCTTACCGACTCTGGTAGAATCGAGTGACGGGAGGAAACGGATGAAGTCACTAACTGTCGGTGTGTTAATAGGTCTTGTCGCAGGCCTCAGTGGGACTTACGCGGTGTCTTATTTCAGCGGCAATTCCGCGAGCACAGTTAGTCGAATCGTTCGCGACATAGCCGCCACCAAACCGATGAAAAGTGCTGAAGTCGTCGAACACCGCAACAACCAGTTTTCCGAATTGCGTACGATCGAATCGCTACAGTCTCTTCCTGGGGACTTCGTCCGAAGCGAAGCGCTTTACGCGCTTTGTAGCAGAAGTAGCACTGAAGAGTTAGTGGACTTGGCAGTTGATGCCGCTCGAATTATGGATCCGCACTGGCGTGAGATGGCGTTCGACGTAATTTTTCAACGATTGGCCGAGATGGAGCCCGCGATGGCACTAGATTTGTCCCGATCCGATCTGTTTTTTAATACACGAAGCGCTCAAGCGACCGTTCTACAGACCTGGGCACGCTTTGATTTGATGGCTGCTGTCACAGCGGTATCCCAAATCGACGACAATACACGGTCTTTGGCAGCGCAGATGATCTATAGCGGCATCGGCGGCGCCTATACCTCTGATGCATTGACTGTCGAGCAAGCCCTCGGTATCGGCCCCTCACGTTCCAATCGGGATCGCTTTGTTCGCGACATTTTCGATATATCTCCCGACGCCGCGCTGGACCATGTGATGGCACTTGACTCGAATGCGCACCAACACGAGCAAATACAGACAATCGCCAAATTGCTTGCCTTCGAGGACATTGTTCAAGCAGAGCTCTTGGGCGAAAGGATCGAAAACGGCGCTCTTCGTCGCAGGTACCTCGGGGTCGTGTATGACCGGATCGGGAGAGAACAGCCTGTTTATGCGGCCAAGAAGCGATTCGCACTTAGGCGCGGCGGCAAGGTGACGGATGATGAAAAGAAGGCATTCGAGCAAATCGCCAAAGTTGATCTTGATAGTGCGTTGGTACTGTTCGAGCAGCTGACCGATGATGGCAATCGAGAGGCCCTCGGTCTAATCATTGCCTCCCAGTACGTGAAGGACGATACACAGCAGGCACTACAGTGGGCTCGTAGTGCGTCGGAAAGCGTCAGAAAGAAGCTCGTAAACCTCGTAGTTGTTCAAATGGCCGATGTGGACCCGGTGCTCGCCTTGCAAGAGGCCGGAAGCCTCGTAGACGAGGCTGAACGGAACCGTGTGACTCTACTAGTTGTCAATGAGCTGGTTAGTCGCTCGCCGAAGATGGCGGCAGAACACATCGGCCACATCGAGGACGAGGTCAGACGCAATCGAGCGGCGCAAACGGTGGCTCGAAAATGGTTTTCAGAAGATCCTTTAGTTGCAATTGATTGGGTGCTGAACACGGATACTGCTATGCAGGCGGCCGTGTTCGGCGATCGACGTGCACTTGATCGCGTGGACCTCTACGACGCCCAAGCACTGGTTGGATCACTGCCTGCAGAGTACCGCGGTACTTGGGCGAGAAAAATTGCCGATCGACTGGTCGCGGAGAAGACCGCTGAAGACGCTATTCGATTCGTCAGCCAGTTTACCGGGCAGCCTGATTACGACATGCAACTGGCCCACGTTGTTTCGACGATCGCGAAGGACGATAGCGAACTGGCCGGGCAGTGGATTGATCAACTTCCCACTGGACACCCGCGTGACGGCGCTCTCTCAACCATAGTTCTGACAATGTTACGGGCAGATCCTGCCGACGCCGTCAAATGGCTTCGAAAGATAGATGATGCAGATCTGCGGCAAGACTCCGCCGGCTCAGTTGCCCAAGCCTGGTTTCGGTCCGACCCGGCCGCTGCACGCCAATGGGTAGACGCAATGCCACGTGGGGCGGAACGAGACAATGTGCTTGCCAATGCGGCCGCGTCTATGTACCGGCAGAGTGATACGCAATTGGAGATTATCGAGAGCATCGATGATGCGGACAAGCGTCAACAGGCAATGTTTATACGTGGAATGGCGAATTCGCGTGACGACCCCGAGGAACTAATCCGCCAGCTCGAACTGATTGAGATGCCAGAGCTTTTCAAACAGCAAATAAAGGCGCAGTTACTTAGACGATCAGTAAGTGGCCGATAGATAGACGCACTAAATGACCGGCCGCTCGTGCCTGCGGTTTCAACCGGTCGACGCAACAATCCTTGGCTCTACGCCGTCAAAGCTGTCTATGCGGACGGTTTGACCGACCTTCAGAGATCCTACGTCTGCAATTGGAATGTCAATTTATTCACTACTTACCTGGCGACTTGAAATCGCCGCCATGTTCCCCGAAGTTACGGGCGCGCGTCCGCGCTTTGCTCTCGTATTGCCTTAAACTCCGAGCCCGCCTTCCACTGCGGCCATCGTGTTGAGTTGCCCAAGTCTTCGAGTATGTATCTGAAAAGCTCAACGTCCTCGGCAGCACCAGTCAGATCCCAGTCCGCGGTCCACCTGTCACAGGTCTGGTGATAGCAGTTGCCGATGTAATCCGCGATCCACTGATCGCCCGCTTCGCGCCCACCTTCGACCAAATCCGCGCCGCCTGCAATACCCATGATTAGCAGCACCGGCACACCGCGCCTTGCCAATGAAAAGTGGTCGGCACGAAAGAACAAACCGTTTTCCGGCAGGTTCTCAGGCGTCACAACGCGCCCCTGGCTGGCGGCCGCGCTTATAAGATCGTCCTCGAGGTCGCTCTGGCCTTCGCCTACGAGGATCACGTCGCGGGACAGGCCGGCGGTTTGCAGGATATCCAGCGTCAGGTTTGCGACGGTTTTCTCCAGCGGATAGATCGGATCGTTAGCGTAAGCTTCCGACCCGAGCAGGCCGCTCTCCTCTGCAGTCCACACCGCGAAGACGACACTTCGCTCCAGTGGCGGGCCTACCGCGAGGACGCGGGCGATTTCGAGAACGCCGGCTGTACCGAGAGCGTCGTCGTTTGCGCCCGATCGCACGGTACGACGCTGCGCATCGGGCTCGCCGAGGCCATAAGCATCCCAGTGCGCGGATACCATGAGAATCTCGTCGGGACGGCTCGTGCCGGGCAGTCTGGCGAGTACGTTGTTGCTCTCGATGGTCTCGACCTTCACAGACAGATCGGCGCCAAAAGTGACGTCGTCAAGCTCGAATGCCTCGAAGTCCGGACTACGTGCGCGAACGCGCAATTCGTCGAGATCATAACCGGCCGCACTGAAGAGATTTGCAGCCGCATCGCCGTGCAGCCATCCCTGTAAGGTAACCGGATTCGCTTCGGACTCGACTCCCACCACCGCGTAATTTTCACCCGGTGAAGACGAAGCAACATTCCAGCCGTAACCGGCGGCTTCAGTCTCGTGAATGACGAGCGCGGCAGTGGCGCCGCGACGAGCCGCTTCGGCATATTTGTACGCCCAGCGTCCGTAATAGGTCATGCGGCGGTCGCCAAAGCGACCGGCAGCAGGTTCGTCGGGCGCAGCAGCAAAGTCAGGATCGTTGACAAGATAAAGTGCGACCTTGCCGCTCAGGTCAATATCGCCATAGTCATCCCAGTCGCGCTCCGGCGCGGAGGCACCGAAACCGACGAACACAACGGGCGCATCGATCGCGATCGACTGGACCGGGCGCACAGTATCGGCTGCGATATCGGTCTGCTGCTGCAGCGTCTGTATCGTGCCGCCGACACTGAATTGCATCATCGCGGGTGTCTGCACCTGAGTCCGGATCATCGGCACGGCGTGAAACCAGGAGCCGTTGTCGCCGCCCGGCTCGAGGCCTAGGGCTGCGAATTGTTCATTCAGGAATTTGACGGTCTTTCTGCCGCCGGGCGTTCCGGGCGCCCGACCCTCAAACTCGTCGGATGCCAGCACCTTGACGGTTGCCGACAATCGCTCCGTTTCTATCCGCGCGACATTTTCAACCGCCGGATTCACATTGTCGGCAACATCTGGCGTCGTAGCGGTTTCCTGGCCGCCAGTTCCGCAGCCAACTAAACCCGCGATAACCGATACGACCAGCAGTAGTCGGTACAACATAGGAACCTCCTTGTATTCGCAGTGCCCGAGGCACGGCGGTTTGATCGAATAGTCCAGGGCCGCTTCCAGCCATAAGCACATGGCTACTTTCATTCCGTAGCTACTGGTTTCGCTTGCTGCCAATGTTAGCCACTTGTTGAAGCGATCAGTATCCATGGCAATACTCCCGATTTCGCGGGACTCAGGCTCATTCCGTTCTTCTGATAATGTCCGCTTCGGGCTCACAAGCAGCCCTTTTCACTCATTCTAGTCCAACGTCCGCTTTAACCGATAGCGGTCAATGATCCTCATCGGCAATGAACTCCACTTGCTCGACCACCCAACCCCGCACGTCCGGATAATCGGGAATCATCTTGTGATTTATGATCTCGCTGTGGTGTCCGCGCACCCGGACCTCGAAAGGAGCAAAACGGTGATGGCCCTGCTGATTGGTGCCCGCCAGCCTAATCCGCAGCAAACCCGGACCGGGCGCCTTTTGAACCCGTGCACGCAAAAGTAGTAGACGCGGATTGGAGTGATAGGACAACGTCCCGCGAAAGCAGAAAACTTGATCGGTATCACATAGACGTTCGTCGCGGAACAGATAATCGCGCGGGCCCGCAAGAGCAGCGGTCAGGAAGAATAGTGCTAAGGTGCCCAGCAGTAGAGGAAGGCTCGTTCTCATATGCAATGAATTATTTTTTCCGAAATCTCTTGGAGACCGAATCATCCGCTTTGAGTTCACTGGCGGCCCTATTCACTCATTCTAGCTTAACCGCAGCTTTTGCGAGGCAAGCGGACGATTGGCACGGACGTTTCGGGGACCCGCTATCAACGACTTAACGCGGTGGTGGGGCCTGCTGGAGTCCGGCACTGTCCTCAAGGCGGCGCAGGATTCCGGCCGCGATCCGTCGCGTCCCAGCACCGCCCAAGCCGCCATACTCCGTTTGCAGCTGCTGGTGCGTAAGTCCTTCGGGCAGGTCGTGAAAATCGGGCAAGAAGTCCTCGATTCGAACTCCTTTCATGATTCGTAGCTGTGTCGCGCGTGCTGACGCAGCATCACGTGTCGCTGCCAGCGTGAACATGTTGCCTGCGGCATCCGCGGCGAGATCGGAAAAAGAAAAGCCGCTGCCACCCGGTACGGCATCCATGAGTTCCTTGGTGATTCCAACCGTGATCGACCGATCAACATCAGATAGTAGCGTGAGGGTTGCGCTGACCCAAAAGTGTCGTGACCAATCCGCCCGCCCGTGGACTGAAATCCGTTCGCGCAGTGCCTCGATTTCCGGCAGGCGCTTCTCGTCGAACTGCCGCCGAGCAACAACGGTAAGATGCTCGTCTCCTAGAAGGATGCCAAGGGCAAGAATTGCCGCTCGGTTGGGCGGTATGGGATTGGTGCCATGTGAGTTATCCTCGGCAAACGCAAACGCGAGTTCCAGCAGCTCGGCGAAGCCTGCGTCGCCGTCGGGGATCTCGTCGGCTGCCGCCATGAGGTGTTCGGCGGTGGCTCGAGCCGCCGCATCGAGGTCGGCATCAATTCCGGTATCGGTGCCCCAAATGAAAAGACTACCCGTGATAACCACCATGCTAACGGCCGCAAGAAGATTGCGCCTTAAGGCGAGTCCGGCGAGGGCGCCCAGGGCGGCACTCGGAGCGGCTATTTGGATCTGCGGGGTAATCGGAAAGTAACCGTAATTGACCCATAGGGTCGCGACGGCCAGCACCGGTGCGAGAAGGATTGCGATTACGCTAAGCCAACCCAGGCGCCTGGCTCCCACGGCGAGCATCAGTAACGCACCGAGGAGCGCGAGCCCGCCGACACGAAGAACCAGTGTCGCTGCTGCCCGCGCTGCCGGCTCGCCCAGGCCCAGAAGGCGAGCTAGACCGATGGCCCACTCGGGCGCGCCGAGTGGGCGTGGATCGGGAACAACGCACAGGCTGACAAACCACACCACCAAGAGCCCGATCCAGAACATCGGGACCGCGGAAACCAGCCGATCAGGTTGCATACTATGGTCAGACAAAATCAGGCTTACTTCTATGATGTTGGGATTGGCAGATCAGGTTTGCCTTTTTCGTTGGAAGGATCTTCTCACGACGTAGGAAGCAGTCAATTCTGGGATGTCCTTAATGGCCGCTTTGCTCAGGAGCAGTAATTCAAAAAGTAATAAGCGACTATTCGCTGGCGACTTTTCTTGCGAATCTGGCGACGGCCTGTCGCAATCGCTTGTGCGCATCAAAAAGATGCACGTATTCCGCTTCATGCGCTCCGCCCTTTGCCAGTATTACTGCAATCAAGCCGTCTCGATCTGCCTTCGACCAATTCGTAACGCCACCCATTGCAGCGATAAGCGGGCTTAGACGATGCCACATCAGTTGTTCGTCTGCGGACCAGCTTGCGACTGAATCAACGCCGAGCGCTTTCGCTAATTCCTGCGAGCATTGCTTTTCGCCTGCCTCACGCCGAGAGCCGAAGCGTTGGGAGACATAATCGATAACACCGAGGCTAACGGTGTCTGTGCATACCTGTCCCAACACGTCCGTTCTTTTTCCGGCCAACGAAAAGAACAGGGGGGTTTGGGCCAGCCGCCGCAACGCTTCTTTGCCGGTACGATAGCCCCTCGTTTGCACTTCTTGAAGTTCCTTTCTTGCCAGCTTCATGGCGTCGGCATCACGCGGACGAAAGCCCATACGCGCATAGAACCACCACGCACCGGAGTCAATCGCCTCTTCATTGTCAGCGCCGATCTGATAACTATCGACCGAAAACGTGTCGGCATTGAAAAGTTGCCGGAATACAGCCAGCGCGCACGCATAAAGCTCGGTGGTCGCCACACCACGATAGGTGGGAAACAGGTTAAAGGCGATCTGGCAGGTACCAAACAATCCTGTTCCTGTTCCATAACCGACCACCGCACCGTTTCTAAGCATCAAATAGCCGTATTCGCTTTCCAGCAAATAGCGCCTCTCAGGCAGCATGCCCAGAAGCACGATCTGTATGCCTTGCCTGCAATGCACCCGCACCACGTCATCCACATTGGCGTAGGCGATTGCGTCAAGGTCACGTAGCCGCGAGACCATTGCACTTTTGGCGAGATCCACAAGACGTTTCGCCTGATTGGCGTGAACTGCTTCGAAACGGAGCCGCATGTTTGCCGCTTGCCGCAGATCGATGCCATTGCGGCTGATTCTTTGTTTTTGATACTGAATTGTCTTCGGCCGCTGATACTCGCGGGTCCGTGACGGCGTGGTTGTCGATGGCGATAAGCGAAAAGCGGGATCGAGCGCATCGAAAAGACTCTCGCGCAAATTTTCGCTTGCTTGTAATGCCGAATAGCGATTGATGAGGAACACGGCATCGGTTTCTCCGTCGCCACGCATCTGGTCGATCCATTCGTGTACATCGTAGTCGAACTGTTCCAGTGCCCCCCTTTCGCCGAATAGCGTGAGGCATCGCAACTGGCTTGCAAGTTGATCT
>CAZTQL010000104.1:0-8288 GCA_964615665.1 uncultured Woeseiaceae bacterium
GGCGGCACGATCAACGCGTTCGTGAAGCTGGAAGGCCCAACGGAGAAGATTCTGCAGCGGGTTCTTTTGAGTGGCGATTTTTTTGTGACGCCGCCGCGCGTGGTTTTTGATCTTGAGGCCCATCTGCAGGGAACGCGGCTGGTCGACGTTGAGCCGAGAATTAAACAGTTTTTTGACGAGACGGACATCGGCATGTTGAGCGTTACCGCCGATGACTTTGCGACGTCGATCGATAACGCGATCCAGTCGAAAAAGGTCGCCCCTAATGGGTGACTGCAAAAGCACCGACGATGCGTTCGTGTTGGCCGCTAGCGGTCACATGCCCATGAATGTCGTTGCCGTCGTGCAGCACACGTCGGGCGAATACCTCGGTCTTATGGAGGATCACTTCGAGGGTCGTCGAATTCGCTTCCAGTATTTTCGGCCGTTCGCCGGCGGCGGCAAATTGCCTGCCCGGGACGTGCCCGCCGACGCGTTGCTTCTGCTCGGCGGTGGCCCCTGGGGATCGGCGGGCAGCCGCGACCTGCCGACGCTGCAGGGGGAAATCGAACTCACTCGAGCCAAGCTGGAGGAGGGCACGCCTGTCATTGGCATAGGCGTCGGCGCCCAGGTACTTGCCATGGCCGCGGGTGGCGGCTCCGAACGTCGTGATCTGACGTTTGAAATGCTCACTGCAACGCGGACTCATGACGACGCACTCAATGGATTTCTGCCGGAGTCCTTTCACCAGGTTATATACATGCGTGACTGGCCGCTGCCGCCACCGTCCGCGCGAATCCTGGCTGCAGACGACGCGGGTCGGCCCGTGGTCTGGCAGGTCGGTGATAATGCTTATGGTTTTTGTGGCAACCCGGGGATTAAGCTCGGCATGGTCGAAGACCTGATCATGGAATTCGAAGAAGTGGCCGCGGATGCCGCCGTGCAACTCGAGCAGTTGCGTGCGCTGCAACCGCTACTCGAAGACGAGCTGGTGCCGATTATGACCGGACTCGTGCAGTGCACGTCTCTGATGTCTTCGCCGAAGGCGGCCAGCGAGGCTGGCGGGGAATTGGACGCAACCGTAATTTAGTATATGCTAATTCGCTGTTGGACTAAGTCTAACAGCAGGGGAATCAAGAAAATGGCTGAGAAACTCATCATCGTAATGGCGAACACCGACCCCCGTAATGGCGAGGAACTCGGTGCCCCGATCTTCCAGGCGACTGTCGCCGCGGCGATGGACTACAAAGTCGACGTGATCTGCACGGCAACCTCGGGACGTCTCATGAAGAAGGGCGTTGCCGAGAAATTGTTCGTCAAGGAAGGCTCGCCGAAGTCGGTGTACAGCTTTATTCAGGACGCGCATGAGGCCGGTGCGAAGTTCTATTGCTGTTCGCCCAATCTCGATCTGTTCGACATGACAAAGGATGACCTGATCCCCGAGTGCGAAGGCATTGTCGGGGGGGCGCACCTGATCGAAGAGGTCATGGAAGAAGACGTCAGGGTTCTCACTTATTAGCCTCACTTATTAGTAAGGGCAAGGCGCATTACATGTCCCATGCAGCGACGTCCAGAATTCAGGAACACATCGGCGACCCGGTATCGGACGCGCCGCCGGTCGGACGCGAGAAGCTCGAGGAAATATTCCAGGACATTCAGGCGGACATGCGTTATGACCACGAGCTTAACGGCTGCCTGAACTGCGGCATTTGCACGGCGACCTGTCCGGCCGCCCATTACTACGACTTTAGTCCCCGAGAGATTGTTCAACTGCTCTGGACCGAAAATCTTGAAGGCATCTACGATGCCATGCAGGAGAAGATCTGGTCGTGTGCGCAGTGTTACACCTGTGCAGCACGTTGCCCCTTCAGTAATTCGCCGGGCGGACTGATCATGCTCATGCGGGAGACCGCCATCAAGCACGGCATGGAATCTGCCAAGAACGTGCTGCGCCCGTTTAGCCGGGTGATGCTCAAGCTCATTTCAACGGGCAACCAGTTATCCCCCGATATGATTACGCCCGACGGCTTCGCCGACTGGGGGCCGAACGTCGCCAAAGTGGACGCACCGCTCGATCTTTTGCGCAAAGCCATTCCCATGCCCACGCTGCACACAACGAAAACTGCGTGGGAAGTCAATCTCAAGACCTCCGTCGAGCTCTATACCATCTGGGAAGAGACCGGCGTACTCGATAGCCTTGAGACTATTGACGAGAACCTGTTCGATGTAATCCAGGACATCATGGATGAAAAACGTGATGACTATGAGGATTGGCTGGATGAACAAAAGTGATGCAGGAGCCGGCGATGCCGGCGACACCCGCGAAGCGGGTGCCACCGGCCGCGCGCACGGCGCGCTCCTACGGAGAAAACGACTATGAACGAAGGTAATGGTAACGGCGAAGGGCGATTTACTGGCCATGGCGCCGAGTGGACCGACGCAGATCTTTCGAAGAAGGACGCCCATGTTGCGACCGTGTGGGTCGAGCAGGTCATCAACAAGCGATCAATGCTGACCAACAAGGACCGCGTTGAAGACGTGCGCGACATCATGTGGCAGCTCGAAAAAGAAGGTGAGATTGTCGTCCATCGCGTGACCGATGATCACAAACCGGTCATGGCCAAGACGTTGTACGGTTGGGACAAAAAGATTCCGACGACACGTCTCTGGCATCACAAGTCGTGTGGGCAGTGCGGCAACATCCCGGGCTATCCGGCATCGCTGCTGTGGCTCATGAATGAAATGGGTATCGATTACCTCGATGAGACCGATCAGACGTCCTGCACCGCGTGGAACTATCACGGATCGGGCATCGGTAATCTCGAAAGTCTCGCCGCCGTATTTTTAAGAAATTTCCACCAGGCGTACGTTTCTGCGAAAGCTCAAGGGTTGCCGGACGGATTTTTCTACCCGCTGGTGCATTGCGGTACATCCTTCGGCAATTACAAGGAAGTTCGCGGTTACCTGCTGCAATCTGCGAAGTTGCGCGAGCGCGTGAAGAAAATCCTCGGCAAGCTGGGTCGTCTCGTGGACGGCAAGCTGCTGATCCCCGAAGAAGTCGTGCACTACTCCGAATGGCTGCACGTGATGCGAAACGAGATCAAAAAACATCAGGTCATCGATTGCGATCACATTCGCGCGACCGTGCACCCGGCGTGTCACGTTTACAAGATGGTTCCCGAGGACGCGATTTATGACGACGACGTTCTCGATGGCAACCGTGTCGCGGTAACAACCGGACTTCTGGAAACGCTCGGCACTCAGGTCATTGACTACTCGACCTGGTACGACTGCTGCGGCTTTGGTTTCCGCCACATTATTTCCGAGCGCGAGTTTACGCGCTCCTTCGCCATCGATCGCAAGCTGCGCGTCGCACAGGAAGAGGCGAACGCCGATATGATGGTCGGGCACGACACGGGCTGCATCACGACGCTGGACAAGAATCAGTGGATCGGTGCCGCGGCTGGCAAGCCGGTGGAAATGCCGGTGCTGGCCGACTGCCAGTTTGCAGCGCTGGTCTGCGGCGCGCATCCCTACAAAATCGTCCAGTCACACTGGCATGCTTCGCCAACAGAGACGCTGATGGAGAAACTTGGCATCGACTGGGAGAAGAAGAAGGCCGAGTTTGAGGCCTATTTGAAAGAGGTGGAAGCCGGCAGGGGCGAGACTCTTTACGACCCGCGTTTGATGATTACATCAGGCCCGGGTTTCCAGCCGATGATCCGCAAACAATCGAACGAAGCACAATTGAGCAACGACAATGACTAAACCAATCCTGATAGTAGGTGGCGGACCTGCCGGTCTGGCCGCCGCCCACAGTCTCGCGACGGTGGACAAGCACTGCGTTATCGTCGAGAAAGAAGACAAGCTCGGCGGGGCGCCGATTTTATCCGGCTATGCCAAGCTCGTGCCAACCGGCGAATGGGCGAAAGATGCGATTGGCGGCATGGTCGCGCGCGTCGAAAACAATGCGCATGTTGATATCAGGACTGGCGTGACGGTTACGTCATTCGACGGCAGCCCCGGTGACTTCAGCGCCGAATTGTCGGATGGCAGCAAGATAGAAGCAGAGGCCGCAATTCTGTGTAGCGGATTTACGCATTTCGATTCGGTCAACAAGCCCGAGTGGGGCTTCGGCACATTCGAGGACGTAGTAACGACAACTCAGGTAGAACAGATGATCTCGTCCGGCAAGGGCGTGCGTTGCCCCTCCGATGACCGCAAGCCGGAACGGGTCGCGATTCTGTTGTGCGTCGGTTCACGCGACCGCCAGATCGGCCGTGAGTGGTGCTCCAAGATATGCTGCACCGTATCGTCAAATATCGCCATGGAAATTCGCGAGGAGTTGCCGAACTGCCATGTGTACATCTATTACATGGACATACGGACCTTCGGCCTGTACGAGACCAAGTACTACTGGAAGAGCCAGGAAGAATACAAGGTCAAGTACATCAAGGCGCGAATTGCCGAGGTTACGTCGGACGGCGAGAAACTGATCGTCAAGGGCGAAGACACGCTCGTCAAACGACCGATTACGATTCCGTTCGACATGGTCGTGCACGCGATCGGCATGGACCCGAATGTTGACAACCCGAAGCTGTCCGAGATATTCGGCGTCGACCTCGAGGTGAACGGGTTCGTTGACGTTGCCCATCGTTACGGAGCGATGGGGGAGACCTCGCGCCCGGGTGTGTTCGTAGCCGGCGCCGCGACGGGGCCAGAGACGATTGACGATTCGATCGCGCAGGGACACGGTACGGCGATGGCTGTACTTTCCGGCCTCAAAGAATTCAGCAAGTCAGCCTGAGGCAGATCGCAGATGGCATCGACGTCCGCAATGTTGCCGAATGAGTTCGAGCGTCCCGTGCTCGACCTCTCAGGAGACGCGCTGCGTGCGGGATTGCAAATCATGATCCACGGCAGCGAAGAGCATGGTGGCATCGAACGTTACATCGACGCCGTCAAACTCAAGAGCACAATGTTCCGGCAGGCGCTCGTGGAGAACGATGTCGCCGAACTCGATCTGGAGACTTTCAAGGGGCTGTGTACGTTCATGGCAACCGTGAGGCGCAGAATTGGTCCGTGGTTGAACGAGGATCAGTTTGCCGAAATGCGTGCAGCTGTCGTTGAACTGTTCACTGATGACGAGCACATCGATGTGCGCATCGCGCGGTTTTGCGAGCGCTTCCCGAATGACAAGAAGCATCGCTGGGTACGAGACCTGGCGGTTGAGTTGCTGCACAACGCGGATCCGGAACGTGTGCCGATGATGAATCGCTGGATCTGGGACATCAAAGCCAACACCGGCGTGATTCGCGAGATCTGGCACGGTGACGACGTGGATCACATGACCCTGAAAGTGCCCGATAACTACGGCACCTACGTCATGCTGCGCGAGGAGCTGAGCCAGTTTCTGGGCGAGAACGGTTTTTTCCGCGACGTGCTGTTCTATGTCGATGTGTTGTGTGCACAAATCTACGCGCAGTACATTTGCGAGCAGGGCGGCAGTTACCTGAGGGTCGACTTTTCCGCGCCCGAGGATCCGATGCAACATACGCGTCGCCTGCTGGGCCTCGATGGCGTACAGCCGGGCAACGGCCGAACCCGCCTGAAATCCATCGACGGTGTCGCGTTTGTCATCGACGACCAGCAGATGCTGAACTAGGAAACAATCCATGCCAATTCATGAAAAATCGTTGATTCGCGAGGAAAACCTCGAGACACACGAGAACTTGGTTATTGATGGCGTGGACGTCTCCGGCCACTGGAGCACGTTCATCAAGACGCGCGTCGTCAGTGACTATAACGAGGCGATCGAAGAGGAGATCGCGGCGCTGCCCGGTGGCGAATATATTCACCGCTGCTGGCAATGCGGTTCGTGCACGAACGCCTGCACCGTCAACGAGGTCAACCCCGATTTCAATCCGCGCTACTGGATCTACCTGATTCGCATGGGCATGGAGTCGGAACTGCTGCGCGACAAGGACATCATCTGGCAATGCGTGTCGTGCAATAAATGCACTTACGCGTGTCCGCGGGATGTATTTCCCGAAGGCGTCATGAAAGCCACGGCGCACTGGCTGGAGAGAAAAGGTCATACACCGAAGTCGCCATCGACGCACTTCGACGACGTGTTCACGGAACAGGTCCTCAAGACCGGCAAAATCGAGGAAAGCCGAACCATGCGTCGCTTCTTTGCACGTACGAAACAAAAGCTGTTGCAGCCCTGGATGATAGAGATGGTCAAACGCATGATCGGCGGCTTGCCAGTCACCATGTTATCGCGCATGGGTCTCGCAACACTCGTCGCGCCGCGCACCAGCGACTGGTCCAACGCGTCGGCAGCGATGCAGGAGTACATTGACGAACAGCATGAAAAACAGGAGCAGGCGCTGAGTCTGGCCGAGCTGGTTGAAACTGCGAAAAACGATGTCGCTGCCTGACAAGGATTCCTGACCGATGACGAAAAAAGAAAAATACCAGAAGGTTGCCTACTACCCGGGCTGCGCGCTCGAAGGCAGCGGCCATTCCTACAACCGTTCGACCAAGGCTGTCGGCAAGGCGCTCGGACTCGACCTGGTCGAGGTCAAGAACTGGAACTGCTGCGGGGCGATGGAAGTCAAGAACGTCGACCCGAAGCTCCAGACCTACCTGTCTTCGCGGGTGATGTCGGTGGCGGCCAACGAGATGAATATGGACGTCGTCATGGCGCCCTGCAACGGCTGCTATCACAACCTCAAGAAAGCCGAATACGACCTCAAGAACGATAGCGAGTCGGCGGAAGTTGTCGATCGCCTGTCAAAGAAGGCTGGACACAAGACCTATGAATCCGGTCAGGTCGAGACTATTCACGCGCTTGACTGGATCAGAGACACGATCGGCGAAGAGGGCTTGAAAGCGCGCGTCAAGAATTCGCTCAGCGGGCTCAAGATCGCCAACTATTACGGTTGTATGTACACCCGTCCGCGACACATCTTTCCGGAGAAGGACCAGGGACCCGGCAGTGAATCGACGTCGAAGCCACATTTCATGGATGACCTGCTGGCGGCGGCCGGTGCCGAGAACGTCGACTTCCCGCTGAAGACGGCCTGTTGTGGCGGCGCACATACGTTGTCGGACAGTGACCTGTCGACCAAGCTGGTTCTGAATATCTTGAAGACCGCCAAAATGGCTGGCGCCGACGTGATTGCTACCGAATGCCCGACCTGCCACTCCGGGCTCGAGATGCACCAGATCCGCGCAGAGAAGACGCTCGGTGAAAAAGTCGATATCAAGATCCTGTATTTCACGCAACTGCTTGGCATGGCGCTGGGGCTCAAAGCGAAGAAGGTCGGTGTCCACGAGAACATCTCGGATTCGATCAAGTTTCTCAAGGAAAAAGGCCTCGGATGAGGTCGCTCGTCGAGCTTGAGGCCGCGTTCGAGCTGCCACAAGCGACAACTGATGCGGATTCTGCGGCGTCTGCGCTGCTGCAGGCAAGCGAGGAGGTTCTCGAGCACTGGATCACGGCCCGCGGGGACGTCCCAACCAGCGACGAGCGCGAGGGGTTCCGCCTGCTCGCGCTGCACCGGCAGGGGGCAAAGGGTGATCCGAGTTTCAATGCCTGTCGCGAGACCTGCCGGGAAATCGTCTACCACTACAACCTCGTAGCAATGCGAGACGTAGATTCGGATATTACGGATCGCTTATGCATGCTGGCGATGATATCTAGACATCTGTATTTGTTTGTCAGCGGCAAGATGCAGGTCGCGGAGCTCGGTGAGTTCTGCTGTTCTGCCAAACCGATACGCTCAGCTGACGCTGCGCTTTAAACACTATAGGAAGCCGATCTATGCCATCTGTACGCGGATGTAACCTCCCCGACGACCTGCTCTACGATGTTGACAACCACATCTGGTTTACCGAGATGGGTGACGGCACCGTCAAAATCGGCATGACCACGGTGGCTACGGCCATGGCTGGCAAGCTGGTCTCTTTTACCCCGAAACGCGTTGGCCGCTCGGTCAGGGCAGGCAAGTCCTGTGGCACGCTCGAGTCCGGCAAATGGGTCGGGCCCGCCAAGTCGCTGGCCGCTGGAGAGGTTATTTCAGTCAACGACGATCTCGTCAATGAGCCCAGCATTGCGAACGACGATCCCTACGAAAAGGGCTGGTTACTGATTCTGAAGCCGGATGACTGGGACTCGGTCAAGGGCTCGCTGGTTATTGGCAGCGATGTCACCGCGGCTTATGAAGCAAAGATGGACTCCGAGGGTTTTGGGGGCTGCGAATAGTGGGCGCCACGCCGGCAACTGAACTGTCGTCCAACGT
>CAZTQL010000105.1:0-8075 GCA_964615665.1 uncultured Woeseiaceae bacterium
AACTCCTGCAGCCAGAGTGGTTGCCACGATGACCAAACGCTGCAGTGGTCCGTGGACGCGTTCACCGAATGGTACGGTAAGGCGCGCAAGCCCCACTTCGGGACGGTCCTTGCCGCTGCCCGCGCCGGTGAGCCGAACGCAGAAGCCGGTCTCCACTCGTTAGTGGATAACGCGCTTTATCCGGCGATAGTGCGCGCGACAGCCTTAAACGCGTTACAAGCCTACCCAAGTGAGCAGACAGCCAACGTCACGCAACGAGCGTTGAATGATGAAGAGGCGCTGCTGCGCCACGCTGCGGTCGAAGCCGCCACGGCTGAGACTCCGGAAGCGTTAGTCGAATTGCTCGCGCCGCTGCTGTTTGACTCTGTTCGAGCGGTTCGGATCAGGACCGCCTCACGCCTGGCCGGCGTAGGCCGGGAATATTTCAAAACCTATCAGCGAGAAGCCCTCGACAAAGAGCTGGCGGAATATATCGCAGCGATGAAAGCGTCGCTGGACTTCGCTGCCGCGGGGATGAACCTGGGCAATCTCTACACTGAGCAGGGCGATACGGCTGCGGCCGAACGCTACTATCGCATGGCTCTCGATGTTGACAACCTGTTCTTCCCGGCCAAGATGAATCTTGCCATGCTGCTAAGCCAGCAAGGGAAGAACGAAGAAACCGAGCAATTGCTGCGAGAGATACTGGCAGCCTATCCCGATCAGCACGAGGCATCGTACTCACTTGCGCTGCTACTGGTTGGCGTTGGCCGCAGCGACGAAGCGCTGCCGTTTCTGGGACAAGCCTCGACAGGCATGCCGCAACGTCCAAGAGTCCACTACAACTACGGTTTATTGCTGGCACAGCTCGGCCAGGATGCGGAGGCCGAAGCAGCGTTACTGAAGGCGCTGAATCTTGAGCCAGAAAGCGTTGATTATCTGTACGCTCTGATCGATTTTTATTACAGGCGCGGTCGCCTGAACGAGGCACTCGGGCTTGCGGAACGGATGATCGCCGCCCACCCGGAAAACCGAATTGGACACGATCTCAAAGCCACCATTGAGGGCCGATAACTAGAAACGAAAAACCAGCCCCGTGGTCAGGAACTTGAAGTTACTCATGGAGTGTTCTCCGTTTGGACTTGTTCTCTCGAACTGGTGTCGTCAGCGTCAGGCAGTCGCAGAGTTTGATATCCCATCATGCTGCCGCTACATTAGTTGCCCTTCATACTCACTTATTATGGAGTCGACCCCATGAGATACGGAATCCTGACGCTGGCACTGCTCGCGTTGCCGGCTGTTGTGACTGCGCAGACTAACGAGCAGTTCGCCGACATGAACGATACGATCGAAATGGTTCGCGACGTGACGGCACTCGAGCGAAAAGCCGTTATCACCAGGAATCTCGGACTAACCAGCGAAGAAAGCACGGCATTTTGGCCGATTTACGATGACTACGCGGCCGAGAAAAAGCGCGTCAACGACAGACTGGTTAAAGTAATCACAGACTACGCGGCCAATTTCGAAAATCTATCCGACGAGTTGGCAACGTCACTTGTCAAAGATTCCTTGGACGTGCAGGGCGACTTGCTCAAGGTTCGCAAGAAATACCTCAAAAAACTCAAGAAAGTGCTACCGCCAAAGACACTCGCACGCTTCAATCAGATCGAGAACAAGCTCGATGCTGTGGCGAACGTGACGATGGCACAGGGAATTCCGCTCGTCACGGATTAGTCCGGGGGCGATAACCCGGCATCGCGTTCGCCGGCGAGATTGGTATCGCCTCGGTGGTGGCTATTTGAGACGAAAGGGCGCCTACCAGTCCAGCGCGAAACTCAGAAAGACATGATCGCCCTCGAGCCTGTTTTCCGCGTCGAACTCGTGCAGCCACTTGGCAATGAATGATACGTCCTGATCGCCGATCTTCGTGCTCCAGAGCAGCGCAGGCCCGATTCCGGCCGCCTTGGCTTTGAAATTGCCGAGCAGGGCACCGTTGCCGCTGTCGCCCGTGATTTGCTTCAGGTAAAAACCCTGGACACCGACGGCGAACGTTTCGGAAAGAAACTGGTTAAAAACGAAATCGAGATGCAGCTCCTGACCGGTTTGATAGTCCGTGTCGCTGTTCTCGGTGTTGTAGATATAGCCAATATTGAAGGAGAGGTCCCGTCCCGTTTCCGGATTGAGGTACGTCAACGCGAAATTCGTGTCGAAGCTCCAGTAGTTGAGACCGTTGTTGATGCCATTGCTCGTACTGTAATCGCCAACGGGCGTAATGATGAATTCGGCGAAAGACATGTGCAGGTTGTCTTTGGTCCAATAGAGCGCAATCGGCACCAGTGCAACGTCGCCAAGGCCTGATGCGCTGTCGCTGCCTCTGACCGTCATACCGCCAACAGACAGGTCCGCGTCAATATCCAGGTTCACGAGCGGCACGAACACGCCGGCCGCGTATTGTGCACCGAAAATTTCGACGTCGGGTTTGTACAGCAAGGTCGTGAAGTTCATCAGAAACGTGAGATCCGCGCCGACCTCGAGGTTCCCGGAACGAAGTGACAGCTCGGTGCTGGCATCGTAGTAGTAAAGGTCGTTGCGCAGCGTCCACTTTTGCGTCGGCGCAAGAGCCATACCGAAATCGCCGTAGGTGCCGGGAATGTAGTTGCTGTAGCCGCCCTCGGCAGCCATGCCGGCTTGCTGACTGAGCACATTAATCAGTCCGGCCAGTATCAGGATGCGCCGCGTCGTGCTCACTTCGCCCTGTGCTTCTCGATCAACTGTACGCAAAGGTCACGATCCTCACTCGGCAGGCGGCCGAAGTGGTTCCGGTACTGCTCGGAGAATCTCCCCATGTGGGTGAAGCCGCTATCCATTGCGACAACGGCAATCGTCTGGGAGCAGGAACTATCGTCCCACAATCTGCGGCGCACGTCGGTCAGTCGTGCGGCCAAGAGGTAATCCTTGGGACCGATGCTTAACTCGCGATGGAACAAGCGCTCCAGCGTGCTGAGGCTCACGCCACAGTGCTCGCAAAGTTGATCAACGCGAATATCATTCCCAAGATTGTTATGAATGTAGTTTCGAGCACGCCGAACGATGCTGTGTTTTTGGGCGCGCCCGTACGGATCTCGGTTTTGCTTCGCCATATCCTGGTTATTCGACGTACCGACAAGGGTCGATATCAGTGTCCAGTCAATGCTCTCTGGCGCCGGCAGGACCGCGGACGATGTTAACGTCGCAAGGGCCAGTTGCCGAATCGCATCGACGTTCGTCGCCGGGCCCGAATACCATGTGGGTTGGGACTTTCGATTGAATGATTCCTCGGCTCCCAGTACTGCGGCGTAATCGTCAAACCTCGCGGCGGGAATATGGATCGTCAACACGTCGCACTCGGTGGAAGGGACGATGTCCAGCTTCGAGCAGGGAGGTGCGAGTAGCAGGTCATTTATGCCAAGCTCCCGCCCATGAATTCGACCTGCCGACCCGCCGGCGCTGAGGATCATGCTGAAGATTTCGCACGGCGATTTGGTCGAGCTTGCAATCCGTCGGCTAATCTCTTCGCGAAAGAACTCAACATCGCCAACGCGCCGACCCATCACGGTGATTTCGACCTCGCCGGGTTCGATTTGGCGGTAGTCGGCTTGCCAGCCGTTGGCGGCATAGAATGCGTTCAGCGCCTCGGGGGCGTCGAATCTCTCGACGAACAAGCCGTCGTCGGCTACCAGCGTATGCGCACTCTTTTTGTTTGTCTTAGTCAGCACTCTCAATCTCATTTCTTATTATCAAGCTTGGCATTGGATCGATACTTCTATCGGTTTCAGGTGTAACCAACTTTGCTTGTGGCCTAATTGTAACAGGCTAATCGTCAATTATGACGGAATCTGGATATGAGCATTTGTTGCCGGCAAGTACCATAACCATTAGGTTAAGGGCGCAATCAGACTAATTAGGGAGAACAGTAATGAATCGGCAAGGATTTCTCATGAGTTTGATTACTCTGGTTTTTGCGCTGGCGTGTGGCTCTGCCGCCGCGCAGGAGAGCAAGGATTACTCGCAAACGTCGACCTGGCGCTTGGAACTGGCCAACGACGTCGTTACCGACTCGGATAATCAGTTCACGAACGGCTTCAGCGTCCAGAGGCACGGGCCGCTCGCGTCAAGTTTCGAAGAGATGGGCGGCACGGCGGCGTTCGGTAAAGGGCTCGCCAAGTTCTTCCTGCCCGACAGGGAAGGACTGTACTACCGCGAGGGCTGGATTATCGGCCAGAACATGCAGACCCCGGACGAAATCACAGACCCCGACATCATTCTGAACGATCTGCCGTACCTGGGCATGCTGGCATGGAGCAATTCGTTCATTGCCTTCAACGATGACAGCCTGACGGGTTTCGGCTGGATGATCGGAACGGTCGGTGAGAATTCTTTTGCGCAAGAAGCACAAGAGGCGGTTCATAGCGCCACCGGCGCGGATGATCCGGAGGGGTGGGATAATCAGCTCGATGACGAGCCGATCCTGGGCTTCTTCTATACCAAGAAGAAGAAAATCTGGCGCAAGCAGAATTTCGATGGTGCCATTGCATTTGGTGGCGCGGTTTCGAACTTTGTGGCCGGCGCCGGGCTCGGGTTGGAGATGCGCTTCGGCCGCATGCCAGAGGGCTTCGCCTACATTCCCGATCCGATAGGAGCCGGGCTCAATTACCATCCTACGATTCCCCTTAAGGGTCAGACCGCAATCTACGGCACGCTGAGCATCCGTGCTCGCGGCTTTGTCGTCGACATGCCGAGAGAGGGCAATACCTTCGTGGACGACGATGAGTGGACCGAAAACAATGTACTCGACCCCGAGGGTTTTGCCGGCCAGGTGTATGCCGGGTTCCATTACGAACGACCCAAGTGGGCGCTGCGCTTCAACTTATGGTTTACGACGGATAGCGTAGATGTTGATACGCTGCCAACGGAACAAGATGCGGAAAATAATGGTGGAACCATCACATACGAATGGCGCTTTGATTGAGTGCGCCTACCAGCGCCGGACGCGCCCGGTATCGATATGAACGAAGTCGGATTTGGCGTAGTAGCCGACACCGCCACGTTGAATTGCGATAGCGGTGGCGTGGAGTTCACGCAGGTCGATATCGGTTAGGCGAACGTCGATGGCTTTGCCCAACAAGTGCTGACTGTTCTTTGCAACACTGCCGGTACGCTGTCGCAGCATTTCGTTGGTTGCTGGCGAGCGGTACGCCGAGATGACTTCGTAGGTGCCGTTACTGCCCAACGATTCGCGAATGTCGTAGATCAGGTCAAGGAGTTCCGGATCTATTTTCGTAACGTCTCCAGTGCGAAAATCCGACAGGAAAACATCGATTTCTTCGAGCGCCTCCGGGACGTATTCGTCGCCGCGCTTGTAGACAATGTTCAACCGTTTACCCGTGTGGGTATGCAAGAAGTCCAACGCTCGTTCATCGGCGATTGCCGTGTAGGCACCGTCGAGTGGAAGCGCAACAATCGCTATCGCGATTCCCATCAGTACCATGATGGGACCGCGGCGAAAACCTTTGGTGTGTAAAATCATATGAAGCGAATTATACAAGCCTCACTGCTTATCTTTCTGGTCATTTCGCCGCTCGTATTGCAGGCAGATGACGCCGCGAACAGTGACGCCATCCGGGTGGAGATCGAGTACCTGCGCGAGACCGGCGAGCTCTCTATTGGCGGCATCGACATCGCCGCCGGCAACGCGCTCGCTGAGTTCTACGAGCGGCGCAACTTTGCCCCGACCTGGACAAATCCGGATCAGGTCGGCGATCTCCTGAAAATGGTACGGGGCAGCCATGCCGACGGACTCGACCCCGCTGATTACCACGTGGACGAGATTGAAACGGTCTACGCCGCGATTCGTCGCGGCCAAACGCCGACGGCACGCCAGCTTGCAGCCATCGAACTTTTGTTCTCGGACAGCCTGTTACGGCTTGCCTATCATCAGCTTTACGGCAGGGTGGATCCCGAGAGTCTGGATCCGAGCTGGAATTTCGACAAACGGCCCCTGGGCGCAGATCCGCTGCAGAGCATGCAGGATGCGATCGATTCGCCGTCATTGGCTGATTTTACCGAGAAGGTATACGCCCGCGGACCGCTGTACCGGCAGCTGCGTGACGCGTTGCAGCAGCACCGGCAGATCGAGGCCAAAGGTGGCTGGCCGGCCAGTCCCGCCGGCCCGACCCTCAAAGCAGGGATGACCGACGACCGCGTGGCGGTGATTTCGAGGCGTCTGATGGTGACAGGCGACCTCGATAGCACGGTCAGCGTTGCCGGCGATGTTTACTCCGATACCCTGGCCGCCGGAGTGAAGGCATTCCAGGCGCGGCATGGCCTCGAAGCCGACGGCGTTATGGGGCCGGCTACGCTCGCGGCGCTCAATGTGCCGGTCGAGGACCGAATCGACCAGCTGCGGGCGAACCTTGAGCGCGCCCGCTGGGTGATGGATGGCCTCGGCAAAGACTTTGTTATCGTCAACATCGCAGGTTACCGGGCCTATCTCGTGAACGACGGTGCAATCGTCTGGGACACGAAGGTGCAGGTCGGCAAGTCCTATCATCAGTCGCCCGTGTTTCGCGACGAGATGACCTATGTCGTGATGAATCCGACCTGGACCGTGCCGTACAGCATCGCGACGAAAGAAATGCTGCCGCGGATCCAGGGTGACCCGGATTACTTCAAGACGCGCACGTTCGATATTCGGAACCGGGCAGGAGAGAACGTCAATCCTGATTCGATCGACTGGTCGCAGCTATCACGCGGCAATTTCCCGTACACCTTCGTGCAGCGGCCGGGACCGGCGAACGCACTGGGACGCATCAAGTTCATCTTCCCGAATGAGTACGCGGTCTATCTGCACGACACGCCCAGCAAGAGTCTGTTCGGCCGTGCCGAGCGGGCGTTCAGCCATGGCTGCATACGCACGCAGAACCCGTTCGACCTGGCCGAGCGATTGCTCGCGCCCGTCGGCTGGGACCGGGCGCGTATCGATGCGCAAATCGAAAGCAAAGAGACCAGAACGGTGCACCTGGCCGAGCCGTTGCCGGTGCTGTTGCTGTATTGGACCGCTGACATCGGGCCCAATGGTGAGCATTTCTTTTACAATGACGTTTACGAACGAGATCAGCGAGTACTTGACGCACTCGATGCATCGTTTGAGTCCCTGCAAAATCGAATCATACCAATACGCTAGATAAATGAGCCTGGAGTAATTTCCTCGCAGACTGGTGACCGGTGAAATTGACGGAAATCGGATATAAGCGCCCAAACGCACTGAATACTATTAAACTATGTTGAAATTCCAACGCTACCTGGAGAGTCAAGATGATTACAACGCGTACTAAATTACTGGTCTTTGTCGCTGCAGCGGGCCTGGCGGCCACAGCCTCGGCTCAGGACCTGATGGTGTTCCCCAATGACGGTCAGGACAAGGAACAGCAGCAGCAGGACGAATACACCTGCTATAACTGGGCCAAGGGCGAGACGAGCTTCGACCCGATGGCCGTCCCGACGGCGACCGCGCCGCCACCGAAGAAAGAAGAAGCGAAGGGCGGCGTTGCGCGCGGCGCGGTTCGCGGAGCGGCCCTTGGAGCGATCGTTGGCAACGATTCCGACGATACCTGGAAAGGTGCGGCTGCTGGTGCCGCGGTCGGTGGTATGCGCCGCAAGGACCAGAAGCGCAAGGAAGACACCGCGAGCAAGCAGTGGGAGCAGGAGCAGCAGCAGATTTACCAGGAGAACCGCAATCGCTACAACCGCGCCTATGCAGCTTGCATGGAAGGCAAGAACTACACGGTTCGCTAACAGTACCGGAGAAACATCACTATGAATTCAATAACACGAAAAATGCTCGCAGCCACGGCAGGTCTTGTTTGCGCCACAGCAGCGTCGGCCGAATTTGACGGTTCCGAGCCGTTGATGTGCTCCCTGGGACAGATCATCGAGTGTGACTACGGTGCCGAATGTCACGCCGTAACAAACGAAAGCATCGACGCGCCCGATTTCTTCCGCCTCGATTTCCGGAAGAAGCAGTTTAGTGCGATTACGGCAGGTGAAGCCACGGAGCC
>CAZTQL010000106.1:0-7922 GCA_964615665.1 uncultured Woeseiaceae bacterium
TGAACACGTTTGTTATTTTCCTGTCGCGCGTCGTCGGGCACATCGTCGATCGCGTCATACTGCGCAACGAGCGGGGCTTCGGCATTGGCTATTTTGTCTCGGTTATTGCCGCCCAGCTGGTGCTTGGCGTTCTTGCCAGCACTATCGTTATGTGGGTCTCACGTCAGCGCGAGTTTCGTGCCGACGCCGGATCGGCAGAACTGAACGGGCGGCAGCCAATGATTGCCGCACTGACGCGCCTGGATAGTGGCGTGCCGAGTCAGTTGCCGGAGGCCATGCAGGCGTTTGGCATCTCCGGCGGTGGTAAGAAGCGCTTCTCGCGCCTGTTTATGAGCCATCCGCCGCTCACCGAGCGCATCGAAGCGCTGCGGAGCATGACGGTTTAATAAGCGCTCACAGCTGGCGGGTTGCTGCCCGCGAGTCACCGGGTTAGCCTCAACCGTATAGGGAAAGCCGCGGCCGTACTCTGCGGTCGCGGCCTCTCCACGCGAGGTACCTGGCGATGCATCTGGCCGTCTACTTTCTCCTGGCGATTGTCGCCGCCGTCATTCTCTGGTTCGTGTTTGGCCGTCGGCGATCGCGGGCACGTGCGGACAACAGCGGGCATCGGCGCACGGATTCCCGGACCGTCCCCTTCCCCGAGAAGCACCGGCCAGTTGACGTAACACCGAGCACAACATCACCGGACTTGCTTGACCATCGGGTGGATGCCACCGGCACGCCGAGCGGTGCCGATATCGACGGCCTGATGCGGCGCCTTGCCGCGATAAAGGCGAAACAGGAACAACGGTCGGCACCAGTCAGGGATGATCTCAAGCGGATTACGGGGATCGGCCCAAAGCTGGAACAAATGTTGAATGCCAACGGCATCTTCCACTTCCGGCAGATCGCGGATTGGCATGACGCCGATATCCAGGCGATTGACAAGCTGTTGTCGGCATTCCACGGGCGCATCCAGCGTGAGGACTGGGTTGGGCAGGCGAGGAGGCTGCGTGACGGTGAGTAGACGGCGGCCGGGACACTGGCCGCAGCGGCAAAGACCGATACCAGCCATCCGGCCTTGAATGACGACAAATTGACGACAAATTGACGAGAATAGATTGCATGAGAATCGTGATTCCCCGGGCTATTGGGCCCGGATTCCTTTTTGAGTTGAGGTATTCTGCTGGAGTCGCGTGGCCCCTGGGTCTCAGCGGCGTTTCAAATTGTAAGTAAATGCAACAGGACCAGAGCGTGCACCCGATAACGCAAGCGGCGCTTGGCGCCAACGAACTCGCCGAACTTAAGGACGCTTACGCCCGGCTGGAAAATCCGTCGCTGGCGATCCGCATGAGTTCGGCGCTCGGTATGCCAGTTGAGGCCGTCACACGAGAGATCGGCAGACGGGCACCGGACGCGCTCGTCGAAGCGGTCAGCAACTCAACGCACAAAGCACTGGAGTTCGTACTGCAGAGCTCGATGAAGAGTATAGGCGCCGCCCAGGGCGCGCAGGCCCGGCCGCGGCTGCACACGGCCGCCGCGATGACCACCGGTGCGGTTGCCGGCTTTTTCGGCATCGAGGCGCTCCTCGTGGAACTGCCGCTGACGACGGGCATCATGTTTCGCTCGATTGCGGACATTGCGCGCGCCGAGGGCGAGTCGCCTGACGATCCCGAAACCATCGTGAACTGTATGCAGGTGTTCGCCATGGGCAGCAGTTCGACCGACAAGGACGACGCAGCCGAGACGACTTACTACGGCGTGCGCGTGGCGCTAAGCAAGGCAGTAACGGACGCGCTGCAGTACGTCGCCGCGCACGGCGCGGCCAGCACCAGTGCGCCGGCGCTGATACGACTGATCGCGGTGCTGGCGAGCCGCTTCGGCATTGTTGTCACGCAAAAAGCGATGGCACAGGCCATACCGGTCATCGGTGCGGTCGGCGGCGGGCTCGTAAACACCATGTTCATATCGCATTTCCAGGATATGGCGCGCGGGCATTTCGTCATTCGCCGACTTGAGCGCCGGCATGGGTCGGAGGTTGTGCTGGCGGCGTACCAAGAGCTTGCCGCAGGTGACGTCAAATCGTAAGCACGCTTTATGCCGTGCGCCAAACCACTTCGTGCATGCGCTGCAAGCCCGCATCCAGGAACTTCGGCGGCGCATTTTTTGTATCGTCAACCGATGCGACTTGTCGCAACCGCGGCCAGTAGCTGATGATTTCCTCTTTGCTCAGTGAAAACGGCGGGCCGTCGCAGACCGCCTGATCGTAGTCGACCATGATGACCAACTGCTCGGCGTCGTCCGCTAACAAAGAGTTTGTGTGTGTGGCGTAACGGGCACGGAGCTCAGGATTAATCGCCACCAGCGCACCGCGATCGTAGTGCGCATCGAAGGCGTCGGATTCGAACTCGAAATAATCACCGCAGTACAACGTTATGCGGCGGTTCAGCGCGCGGTACTCAGGCAGCGCGCCGTCACTGCGCTCGTACTCCAGCTGGTTATCTTCGAAGAACCCGAGTACCGCAATTTCGGAGAGCTCCACGCCGACCACGTCGTTGCCCTGGGACTCCAGCCACAGGATGTCATCCGACTTCCCGCATAGAGGTACGAGGACCCGCTTGCCGGTCGCGCGCCAGTATTTTTGCAGATTTCGGTTGCCGCCCGATTCGTGCCAGCCAGTGCGGCCAATTTGCCAGCGGTTGTGCCACTCTTCGTGCATGCACTGCTCCCCGGAGAATTACCGATTCCAAAACCGGATGATACCGTCATCGCCGGCGGCGGCGTCGCCCGAATTTGCGGCACGCCGTCGCGTCCGGGTGTAGAATTTCAGGAATGCCACAGATTAATCCCTCTGTCGAACATGTGTGGCGCCGTGAACTGAATGACGAGGTGCACGCGCGTCCGCCCGACAGTCTGCGGACGCCGAGCAGCATTTGTTACGTAGCACGGTTACCCAAGCGCGATCCGCTGAGCGGCGAAGGCAAGGACCTGCTCGGCGACCTGTTGCGACGCTCCGGCCAGCAACGCCCTGATCGGGGCACCAATCATTTTACGACGACTCTTGACGAACGGCGGCTGCGCTGGGAAAGACACACCGAGTACAACCGCTACACGTTCGTCGCCGACACCCCCGTCGACTGGGAGGGTAAATGCATTCCGGAGGATTGGCTCGAGGAAATGCAGGGCGAGGTGCTGGTTGGTGTCAAGGCGAAGGTGATCGGCGCCGAGGCAGGCGACAAGTCTATCGAGGAACTCAGCGCGGAGTATTTCGAAGGCAATATGTTGATCGGTGCGCGCGTCGCCGATAACAACGCCGTCGCGCTGACCGATTTCCGCATCCAGGAGGATGGCTTCAGCCGCCTGCTGCTCATCAACGAGGACATGTCCGAACAGCAAACCGGCCGCGTTATGCAGCGACTGCTCGAGGTCGAGACCTACCGCATGATGGCACTGCTGGCGCTGCCAGTGGCGCGTGAGCTCGCCCCAACTCTCGACGAAGACGAGGCCGAGCTTGCAGCAGTTGGCGAAGCGCTGGTCGACGCCGAATCCCATCATGAGCAGGACTGGCTGGACAGACTGACGCGGCTGTCGGCCAGCAGCCAGGTGCGCCACCAGCGCAGTAATTATCGGTTCGCCGCAGCGGATGCGTATTACGAGATCGTCCTGCAGCGTATCGATGAACTGCGAGAGACCCGCATCCACGGCGTGCAGACCTTTGCAGAGTTCACAACTCGACGACTGACGCCCGCCGTGAAAACCTATCGCGCGGTATCGCAGCGACAGCGATCGGTCCTCGAGCAGATGGCGCGCGCGACCAAACTGTTGTCGACGCGTATCGATATCTCGCGTCAGCAGCAGAACCAGTCGCTGCTGGAATCAATGAACCGGCGCGCCAAGACACAGCTGCGTTTGCAGGCGACGGTCGAGGGACTGTCCGTTGCGGCGGTAACCTACTACGTCGTCGGGCTGATCGGCACGCTGGCGAAAGGTGTCGCGTCGCTGGGCGTGCCGATGAATATCACGGTCGTAACGGCGGCGAGCATCCCGATTATTGCCGGCCTTGCGTTCCTGGGGATACGTCGTCTGCGTGTGAAGATATCCCGCGAGGAAAGCGACTGAACGCAGGTCGGGGCGCGCGCCTATTTGGGCGTGAGCTTAAGCAGGCGCCCCTTGCTGCTGTCGCGGTCATCCTCAAGTATCCAGATCGTGCCATCCGGCCCTTGCTCCACTTCACGGATCCTGGCACGCATCTCGAACCGCTCTGCCTCGCGGGCATTGTCACCGTCGAACTCGACGCGTACCAGCGACTCCGATGACAGGCCACCCAGAAACGCATTGCCCTTCCAGTCCGCAAACAAATCGCCGTCATAGAACATCAGTCCGGCCGGAGAAATAGCCGGTACCCAGTAGGCCTTGGGTGCCTCCAGGTCTGGACGTGTGTCGTGATCCGGTATTTCCTTGCCACTGTAGTGATCGCCATTGGACACCAGCGGATAGCCGTAATTAAGCGCCGGCTTGACCAGATTAAGCTCATCGCCATGGCGCGGGCCCATCTCGCTATTCCACAGGCGTCCGTTTGCATCGAAAGCAAGGCCGAGTGGATTGCGGTGCCCGAGTGTCCAGATCGCTGCGGTAACACCGCCCTGATCGAAAAACGGATTGTCTTCGGGCACGGTGCCGTCATCGTTCAGTCGCACGATCTTGCCGAGGTTGCCCTGCGTGTCCTGGGCCGGGTCGAATTTCTGTCGCTCGCCGGACGAGATGAACAGGTGACCGTCTCCGGAGAACGCAATGCGATGTCCGTAGTGGCCACGTCCTTTGACTTTCGGATTTTGCCGCCAGATCACAGTCACGTCGTGCAGCGAGCCGCCGCCATCATCCAGCTGCAATCGGCCGCGCGCCACGGCGGCGCCACGCGTATCGTCATTGCCGGCCTCCGCATAGCTAAAGTAGACAAGGCCGTTGTCGGCAAAGTCGGGGTGCAGGACGATGTCGCCCAAGCCTCCCTGCCCGCCGTAGTCCACATCGGGCAGACCGGATACCGGCTCAGACTTCTGGCCATCCTGGGCAACCACCAATAAGCGCCCGGGCTTTTCGGTGACGAGCAGGCGCCCGTCCGGCAGAAACGTCATCGCCCAGGGCTCTTCGAACTTCGCGACGGGCGTTGCGGCGAAGGGCCAGGCTTCGTTATTTGCGATGCTGCAGGCTGCTAGCGTGAGACAGCCAATAAGCAGCAGAAATCGTCTCACATGCAGTTCGTCATCGTTTAGAATCATCGCTCATCGTAACCGATTAATGAGGCCGGCATTGACTCACACGAACTACCCGCACCTCCTCTCCCCACTCGACCTCGGTTTCACAACCTTAAAAAACCGGGTGTTAATGGGATCAATGCACACCGGACTCGAGGACGGCAATAATCATGACCGCCTGGCCGCGTATTTTGCCGAGCGCGCGCGCGGCGACGTAGGCCTTATCGTGACCGGCGGCTACGCGCCCAACCGGGCCGGTTGGGTGAAGCCGTTTGCCGGCAAACTGACGACCAGCCGCGAAGCGAAAAAGCACCAGCAGATATCCGGCGCCGTGCAGTCAGAAGGCGGAAAAATCGCACTGCAAATCCTGCACGCGGGACGCTACGGCTATCATCCGCTGTCAGTCGCGCCGTCGCGCATACGCTCGCCGATCACGCCCTTCACGCCTCGTGAGTTGTCGACGGCCGGCGTCGAAAAGCAGATCAAGGACTTTGTTCGCTGTGCACAGTTGGCCCGCGATGCCGGCTACGACGGCGTCGAGATCATGGGATCGGAAGGTTACTTCATCAACGAATTCCTGGTCACACACACGAACAAGCGCAGCGATAAATGGGGCGGTAGCTATGCGAATCGCATGCAGCTACCGGTGGAGATCGTTGCACGCACTCGCGAAGCGGTCGGTGAGGATTTCATTATTATTTACCGGCTGTCGATGATCGACCTGATCCCCGAGGGCAGCAGCTGGGACGAGACGGTCACTTTGGCTAAAGCCATCGAAGGCGCCGGTGCCACAATCATCAACACGGGTATCGGCTGGCACGAGGCGCGTGTTCCGACGATCGCCACTTCGGTGCCGCGCGGGGCGTTCGCATGGGTGACCAAGAAAATGAAACGCGAGGTGAACATCCCGCTCGTCACGTCCAACCGCATCAACCTGCCCGCAGTTGCCGAGCAAATCTTGTCCGAGGGTTCTGCCGACATGGTATCGCTGGCGCGACCGATGCTCGCCGACCCGGAGTTCGTCAAGAAAGCGGATGAAGGCAGAGCCGACGAGATCAATGTCTGCATTGCCTGCAACCAGGCCTGCCTTGACCACACGTTCGCCAATAAGATCAGCAGCTGCCTGGTCAACCCGCGCGCCTGTCACGAAACCGAGCTGAACTACGTCGCAAGTGCCAACACTCGCCGCTTTGCAGTCGTTGGTTCCGGACCGGCCGGCATCTCTGCCGCACTGGTGCTGGCGGAGTGCGGGCACGAAGTGGACCTTTTTGAGGCAGCAGCGGAAATCGGCGGCCAGCTGAACATGGCCAAGGTGATTCCGGGCAAGGAAGAGTTTCACGAGATGCTCCGCTATTTCAAAGGGCAGCTGGAACTCAAGCGCGTGCGCGTGCATTTGAACTCACACGTCACTGCTGACGACCTGCAGGCCAAGGGGTATGACGGCGTTATTATCGCGACCGGTGTTGTACCGCGCGATCCGCAGATCGACGGCCAGGATCACCCGAAAGTACTGAGCTACATTGATGTGCTGCGTAAGCAAGCGCCCGTTGGGAAACGCGTGGCGATCATTGGTGCTGGCGGCATCGGTTTTGACGTCGCCGAGTTTCTCGTTCAGGACGGCCGCTCGCCGACGATGCATCTCGACGAGTGGCTCGAGGAATGGGGAGTCGTCGACCCGGCCGAGGCGCGAGGCGGTATTGCCGTAGAGCGCCCGCAACCGCAGTCGCCGGCCCGCGAAGTGACACTGTTGCAGCGCAAAGCCGGCAAGCATGGCGCGAAGCTCGGCAAAACGACGGGCTGGATTCATCGTGCGACGCTCAAGATGAACAACGTGCTGATGATTGGCGACGTCAATTACGAGCGCATCGCTGACGAAGGCTTGCTGATCAGTTACGGCGAAAGCCATGAAAATCCGACGTGGCTCGACGTCGATAATGTCGTCCTTTGCGCCGGCCAGTTGCCGTTACGCGACCTCAAGGAGCCATTGGAGTCCGCAGGTATTCCTACGCATGTCATCGGCGGTGCCGACGTGGCGACAGAGCTCGATGCCAAACGAGCGATCGATCAGGGGAGCCGCCTCGCTGCAACGCTCTGACATATGCGCCCTTGTACTTCTATGCGCGGGGCTTCCCTGGCTAACTGCTCATGCCAATCCGGTTAGCCTTGCCAGTACCGATTTGCCCGTAACAATCGATGGCGTCCTCGATGAGGCGGCGTGGCAACACGCGACGCCTATCAAGGTACACATAGAGACGGAACCGGGAGAAAACACTCCCGCCCGGGTGAAGACTATGGCTTACGTCGTTGAGAATGGCGTGAATCTTTACGTCGCATTCGACGCCCGCGATCCGGACCCGAGTGCGATTCGCGCCTTTCTACGCGATCGCGATTCTGGCTGGCACGACGATTTCGTTGGCATCGTTCTCGACACTTACAACGACGAACGACGGGCGTTCCAGTTTTTCGTGAATGCGCTCGGTGTGCAGATGGACATGACCAACGACGATGTCAACAAGAACGAAGACTCGTCGTGGGATGCGATCTGGGACTCGGCGGGACAAATCAACGACAAGGGCTTCGTCGTCGAGATGGAAATTCCGCTGAACCAGCTGCGGTTTCCGAACATCGACGGCAAGCAGACCTGGGGCATCGAGCTCCTGCGGTTCTATCCGCGCGATAAGCGCTACCGGA
>CAZTQL010000107.1:0-7875 GCA_964615665.1 uncultured Woeseiaceae bacterium
CGCCTGCGACCCGCGTGGTAGGGGTCTGTCCCCAGTAGTAGGGGTCTGTCCCCGATCAATCGCCGACACAGGCTCCGGCGTAGGCTTTATCAACGCCCGCGTTCTCGAGGCGACACTCGTTGTCGTAAGTGACCTCATCTATGCCGCAAACCGGAAAGTAATCCCGAGGACAGTTGCGGCCGAGATTTTCGCAAACGCCCGCGTATTCGATACGCACGCCGCGGCGCTCCGCCTGACACGCGTTGCTGTAAGTCATGCCGTCATACGCACATACCGGCACGAACAAGCGCGGGCACGGCCTTACGTTACAGATGCCCTCTTTGAAGGTCTTCACGCCCTCGCGCTCGGCGTGGCAGGCGTTGTCATAAGTAACATCGTCGTCGCCACAGACCGGCGCAAACACTTTGGGACAGTTGTCCGGGTCGCATGTGCCTTTGCGCTGCACTGGAATGCGCTCCGCGTCAGCTTCGCAGCGATTGATAAACGTGCGTCCGTTGATGCCGCACACCGGCTCGCGGAATGACGGACACCCGTTTGGCGTGCAGGCGCCCAAGCCAGCCAGTTCGACCTGCGATTTCGCGGCGAAGCACTCGTTGATATAAGTATTCCCATCGATGCCGCAGACGGGATCAAACGTTTCCGGACAGCTGCTGACTTCATTTTCTTCCGGGCATCTTCCGGCAGTTGCAACCGCGACGCCCGCCGCACCGGCGACGCATTCGTTACTATAGGTCTGCCCATCGACACCACAGACAGGGTCATATTGCATGGTGCACGAAACGTCCTGTGCCGGCGCCGCGATCGGCAACAGCAACGCGACCAGCGCGGGCAATACCGGCGATCGACAGAATGGATACATGAGGTTAAAAGATCGCATTTGTCAGTATTAGAGCGGCTGAAGCCCTCGCAGTTCAACTACTTCGACGCCCTTTTGACTGCTGACCACTCGGCCGGGGATCAGGTTACTGATCCTGACCAGCTCGATTCCCTGTTCGGCAAGCAGCGGTAATTCCCTCTCAAGCAGCGCAAGCGTTGCTTCATGAGGATGGCCAATCGCAACCACCGCGCCGCGCGTGAGCGCCAGCGCCTTCATCCGCGCAAACTCTCGTGCCACCGTTTCGGGCGCGCGGTCCGGATCAAGAAACACGTCGCGCCTGATGGCGCTGACATTGGTTTCCGCAGCGATCTGCATCGCCACGCTCTTGTGCGTTGTATAGCTGTCTACAAAAAACAGGCCGTCGCGAGCGTGAATTTCTTCCATCAGCCACTGCATGTGCCCCGGGTGTTGCGTCAGCAGGCTGCCGCGATGACTGTTAACACCGATGACGTGCGGCACTGAGCGCAGCGCTTCTTCAAAAACGGCCCCCACTTCTGTGCGGCTCATGTCCAGGGTGATACCTACCGGGTCGGGAGAATGTGCCTCGGACTCTGCCTGCAGCGGCAGGTGCAGCAGCACGTCCTTGCCATCGCGAAAGGCGCGTCTTGCGAGGCTGGCTGCCTGTGGTGTGCCCGGCAGAAATGCGAAAGCGACATCGCCCGGCAGGGAGATCGCCCGACGTCCGGCGCGCACCTGATACCCGAGGTCGTCAATAATAATAGCGACGCGGCCCGATAAGCCTGCGCCGGTCGGCAGCGCAAGCAGCAGCAGCGCCGCTGTTAGCCAGAACTTCGCAGCAGTCATTCGGCGTTACTGTGCATCACCGGGCCGGCCTGCAGGTATTCCATTGCCTCGGCCAACTGCACGTCGGCCTCACGATCGGTGATGCCTGCAAGACTGTAGTCAGGATAGCCGGGTGTGTCGTCAACAATAACGTCGGGAGTAATGCCGACTTCGTGAATAGAGTCGCCCGACGGTGTGTAATAGCGCGACGTTGTCAGCTTGATGGCCCGGCCCCGCGACAACGGCATCACCGTTTGCACGAGCCCCTTACCGAAGGTCGCTGTACCAAGCACCAGTGCACGATCATGGTCCTGCAGAGCGCCGGCGACAATTTCCGAGGCGGACGCAGAGCCGTTGTTCACCAGGACAATCAGACTGGCGCCATCGAGGATGTCACCTCGGTGCGCCGAGCGTGTGAAGCGTGCGTCTTCGGTGCGCCCGTCGGCTGAGACGATGAGGCCCGCGTCGAGGAACAGGTCGGACACGTCGACCGCCCCATCCAGAACGCCGCCCGGGTTGTTGCGCAGATCCAGCACAAGACCATCGAGCAGGCTGTCGCTGTCGTGCTGCAGCTCATCAACCGCATGGCCCAGTTCGCGGGCAGTGCTGTCGGTGAACTGACTGACGCGAACATAACCGTAGGACGGTCCCAACAATTCTTTGTAAACGCTTGCAACACGAATCGTCTGGCGACGCATTTTGTAGTCGACGGCGCCCTCGTCCTCGCGCATGACTGTAATAGTGACTCGCGAGCCCGCATTGCCGCGCAGATGCGCGATCGTTTGTCGTAAATTGCCCGCCTCTATGGCATTGCCGTCAACAGCAACAATCTCGTCGCCGCTGCGGATGCCGGCGCGCGCAGCGGGCGAACCTGCTATCGGCGCCACCACGGTGACCGCGCCATGAACCTCGTCGACCTCGATCCCGATGCCGGTATAGGAGCCGGTCGTGCTGATCCGGATGTCTCGATATTCTTTTGCGTCGAGGTATTGCGAATGTGGATCGAGATCGCTGACCATGCCGCGAATGGCGCTCTCCAGCAGCACGGCGTCATCGACGGGCTCGACATAGTCCTGTTTAACGCGATCGAGGACTTCGGCAAACAGGCGCGCCTGCTCCAGCGCCAGGGGCTCCTCGTCGGGCACACTGGCAGCGCCGATCAGGACGCCGCCCAAAGACAGGCTGAAGCCCAGCACGAGGCCGACGACGACAACCAGAATTGCCCGGGTTTTCAGTGACATGCAAGTCTCCGACAGCCCGGGCCACGAGGCGCGCGAGCGAGACTCCCGACCTTAGCACAGCAGTTTGCCCAGAACAGCCCACAACAGCTCAGCGAGGCTGACTTCCGGGCATCTCAGCCGCCCGGCCGCTTCGTGACCCATTGGCGTGGATTAATCGGCTCGGTGCCGCGCCGCAGTTCGAAGTACAGGCCCGCCTCCGATTGACCGCCACTCTCGCCGACTGTGGCGATAACGTCGCCGGGCGCGACCCAGTCGCCGGTGTTTTTCAGAATGGTCTCGTTGTAACCGTAGAGCGTCATGAACCCTTCGCCATGATCGACAATAACCAGCAGCCCCATACCGGACAACCAGTCGGCAAACGCCACGCGTCCATGATAGACGGCGCGTACTTCCTGGCCCCGCGGCGCCGCCAGCACGACGCCGTTCCACTTCAGCTCACCGCCGGCACGAGGCTGACCAAAATCATGCAGCAGCGCCCCGGCGACCGGCCAGGTCAGCTTGCCGCGCAACTCGCTGAACGCGGCTTCCGAACGAATCGGGTAGTCGGAGAGGATGCTGGAGAGTTCCGCGATGAGCCGCGTCAGGTCTTTTTCCTGGGCCGCGAGGCGCTCGACTTCCAACCCTTCGTTTGCGATCTTCTGCCGCAGCTCGGCGAGAAGTGCGCTTCGGCCTTCCTGTGACGCCTGCAGGCCGGACAACTCATCGTAGCGCTCGCTCGCCAAGTCACCGAGTCGTTTTTCCTCGGCGGCAATCTGGCGGCGCAGCTCGTCCAGCCGCGCGATTTGCTCAATGACCGCGTCGATATTTTCGGCGCGATACTCGTTCAGATAGCGGTAGTAGGCCATGAGTCGCCCCAGCGTCGCCGGATCGCGCTGGCTTAGCAGCAGGCGGAGTTTCTCCTGTCCGCCGCTCATGTAGGCGGTCCGCACCTGCGCGGCCAGTGCGGTCGACTCCTCATCAAGATGCGCCTCCCGCTCAGCAAGCTCGGTGTCGAGCGCCTGCTTTTTGTTTGCCGTATAGCGCTGCTGCCGCTCGAGCTCCTTGATGCGCATGCGCTGTTCAGAAATCCTGACTTCGAGCGCCTGCAGCTCGTTAGTCAGCCGGTCGCGCTCGTCAGCGCTGGCGTCCATGCTCTCCTTGAGCGCGTTGATCCGTTCCCGCACGACCTCGAGCTCGCGCTCCTTGATTTGGGTCAGGTCGCCCGGAGTTTCCTCCGCCTGCGCCACCGCAAAAACCCCGAGAAGGGCGGCAGCCATGATAAATCGCCAGTGCATGAGCGCGAGTGTAGAGCGTGTGGGGTATTCCCGCCCGCCCAAACGCGTATAATCCCCGTTTTTGGCCTCATCAGGGCGCAAATCGCTGCGTCAAAATAGTTGATTCATGGACAAATTTCTAGAATTCACGAGCAACCACGTCCTGCTCGTGTCCGCGCTGATGATGAGCTTTTTTATCCTCGTGTTTTCCGAGTTGCGCCGCAAGGCCGGTGGCCTCGTCAACGTCGAATCCACGGAGGCCGTCAAGCTCATCAATAATGATGGAGTCGTCGTCGATATTCGCAGCGCCGATGCGTTTGGTCGCGGTCACATCGTGAATGCGAAGAACATTCCCGGAGAAGAGCTGGACGGCAGAATCGCCCAACTCGAGCAATTCAAAGCACAACCGATAATCGCCGTTTGCGATAATGGCATAACGTCGACAAAGGCGGTTAAAACGCTGCGCGGCGCCGGTTTCGAGAGCGTTTATAATCTCAAGGGCGGCATGAACGGCTGGACACAGTCCGGCCTGCCGGTTGTCACTGGCAAGAAGACGCGCAGCAAAGGCAACAAACAAAAGAAAAAAGGCTGATGTGAGTAGCCCCAAGGTCATTATTTACGGCAACGCGGTCTGCCCATTTTGCGGCGCGGCGCGCATGTTGTTGACGAAGAAGTCGGTTCAATTTGAGAACATCTCCGTAGCCGGCGACGTTTCGTTGTTCGAAGAAATGCAGCAAAAAAGCGGTCGCCGATCGGTGCCGCAGATTTTCATCGACGATTACCATGTCGGTGGATTCGATGAACTCGACGCTCTCAACCGGAGCGGCGAACTGGACAAACTGCTCGCGGACTAGGTCCGCGGGTTTACACAGCAAAACAGGAAAAATCATGGCAGACAATGAACAAGCCGCTGACAAGCGCTTATCAATTACCAAGATCTATCTCAAAGACTTTTCGTTTGAGTCGCCGCAATCGCCGGATGTCTTTCGTCGCGGCGAGTGGAAGCCACAGACAACGCTGAACCTGCGTAGCTCGCACAATGACGTCGAGGGCGATCATCATGAAATCATCTTGACGCTCACCGTCGAGGCCAAAGACGAGGAGAAAACGTGTTTCCTGATAGAGCTGCAACAGGCCGGTCTTTTCGAGATCGCCGGCTACGACGAACAGGAGTTTAAAGCGATTGTCGGCAGCTTCTGCCCGAACATCCTGTTCCCCTATGCGCGCGAATCGATCGCCTCGCTGATTCAGAAGGGCGGCTTCCCCGAGTTCGTGCTGCAGCCGATTAATTTTGACGCACTGTTCATGCAGGCACAGACACAAGCAGCCGCGGCGGCGGCCGAAGGGGAGTCGCTCCAGTAAACAGCGAGTCTCCACACACTGTTGCGGTCATCGGTGCGGGTTCCTGGGGAACCGCACTCGCCCTGCAATTCGCTCGTTGTGGCAGTAACGTCAAGCTGGGTGGTCTCATGGAACTCGACCAGCTCGAGGCCATGGTGGAAAAGCGTGAAAACGTTCGCTACCTGCCAGGCGTCAAGTTTCCGTCGAACCTCAATGCAGTCCCTCATCTCGAAGAGTGTCTCGAAGGGGCTCAAATTATTCTCGTGGTGGTGCCAAGCCACGGCCTGCGCGACACGTTAACGAAAATAAAGCCGCTACTTCGGTCCGACACGCGAGTGTGCTGGGCGACCAAGGGCTTCGAGCTGCACACCGGCAAACTCCCGCACCAGGTAGCAAGCGAAGTGCTGGGCGCCGATCGGCCGATGGCCGTGTTGTCGGGGCCGACGTTTGCCAAAGAAGTTGGTGCCGGCCTGCCAACGGCGATGACCATCGCGGCCAATAACGACGACTTCGGGCAGGCTCTCGCTGTCTCTCTATCGAGCGACATGTTCCGTGCCTACACCTCCGATGACCTCGTCGGCGTCGAAGTGGGCGGCGCCGTTAAGAACGTGCTTGCGATCGCAGCCGGCATGTCGGATGGCCTTGGTTTTGGGGCCAACACACGCATTGCGCTCATCAACCGTGGCCTGGTTGAGTTGATGCGCCTTGGCGTCGCGCTGGGCGCACACAAGGAAACCTTCATGGGGCTCGCCGGTATGGGCGACCTCGTCCTGACCTGCACCGACAACCTTTCTCGTAATCGCCGCATGGGCCTCGCATTGGCAAGCGGCATGACGATCGAGGAGGCGCAGGAAGAAATTCAGCAGGTGGTTGAGGGCGTGTTAGCGGCGGAGGCCGTAAAAGAGGTCGCTGACAAGCTCAATATCGAAATGCCGATTTGTCAGCAGGTTTACGGCATCCTGTACGAAGGCACCTCGCCACGCGCCGCGGTCGAGACGCTGATGCGGCGCCAGCTCAAGTCCGAGAAAGAGCAACATTCGTGACGGTACAGGCTCTATCTACTACACTGGTCGCGGGGAAATAAAACAAAATCAAGAACTAAGGGGATTACCCATGGACCGACGAAGATTCTGCAAGACCGCAGTTGCCGCCAGTGTGGCGGCGGCGTATCCACTTCTCGCCGCCTGCGAGAAAAAAGGCACTGTTGCAACTCACGCCAGTACCAGCATCCGCGGGATTTCCTTAGACGGCTTGGAACTCGAGCTTGAAAAGGCCGCTATCAAAGAGCTCGGCGATGCGATGCAGGGTCCCGTGATGCTCTCGGGCCATCCCAGCTACAACGGCGCACGAACAATCTGGAATGGCATGCACGACAAGCGGCCGGCGCTGATCGCCCGCTGCATGAACAGCCAGGATGTGTCTCACGCAGTGACGTTTGCACGCGAGCGAGATTTGCTGGTTGCTGTTCGGGGCGGCGGGCATAGCTGGCCCGGCAAATCCATCTGTGACGATGGGCTTATGATCGATCTCTCGCAGCTCACCGATGTCAGTGTTAACGCCGAAACACAGCGCGCGTTTGCCGGTGGCGGCGCACTCCTCGGGCACCTTGACCAGGCGTCGTTGCCGCTGGGCCTCGTCACAACCGCGGGCGTTGTCTCGCACACCGGTGTCGGCGGTTTCACCTTGGGCGGCGGATTTGGCCGCCTGAATCGCAAATACGGTCTCGCAGTCGACAATCTTTGTTCGGCCGAGATAATCACAGCAGACGGCAAAATTCGCACTGTCGACAAAGATCAGGATCCGGAGTTGTTCTGGGCAATACGTGGTGGTGGCGGCAACTTCGGTGTTGTGACGAAGTTCGAATTTCAGATGCATCCTTTCGACCGAAGCGTTCTGTCCGGCAGCCTCGTTTGGCCCATTGCGCAAGCGAGAGATGTGTTGGAGTTCTACGCGGAGTGGTCAGCAGGATTGTCCGATGAACTATACGTCGGCCCAACCATCGCCACTACACCCGACGGTGTTCGCGTGATTATGATGGATGTGGTTTACAACGGCGACCCCGCTGCCGGCGAGAAAGAACTCGCGCCACTGCGCAAGATCGGCAACCCGATGGCTGATGGCGTTATGGTTCAAGACTACACCGTTATGCAGACCAGCCTCGATGCACTTTTCGCTCACGGCGTCCGATCCTATGCGAAGAACGGTATGGTGAAGGAGTGGTCGCAAGGCTTGGTCGACTCGATAATCGACGCCGACGATCCTCGGATCTTCGTTGCCAATCACGTCGCCGGTGGCGCCGTAAAACGCACTGGCGAACTCGACACAGCGTTTCCGCACCGTAATGCGGAAATCATGCTTGTTGTCGTGTCCGGGTGGGCGG
>CAZTQL010000108.1:0-7830 GCA_964615665.1 uncultured Woeseiaceae bacterium
CTGATCATGCAGTCACCCGTTCCGCCAGCGGCAAACTGCATCGACGTGCATGTTCTGGATGTCGGGCAGGGGCTGGCGATCGTCATGCAGACGGCCAACACGACCGTTGCTTTCGACACCGGCGCTTCGTTTCGCAGCGGCGGCAGCATGGCCGAGCGTGTTGTCGTGCCGTTCCTGCAGTCGCGCGGTATCAACCGTATCGATCAGCTGATTGTCTCGCATGCCGATGATGACCACAGCGGAGGAGTTTCATTGATCCACGAGGAAACGCGGGTCGAGCAAACGCTGGCGGGTGAGCCGCTGCGGGCCGAAGTGCCAAAGGCTGAGCCGTGCCGCGCCGGTCACGGCTGGCAGGCGGACGGCGTGAGCTTTCGCCTGCTGCACCCGCCGGCGGCCCCGCGCCTGAGCGGCAATAACGCGTCGTGTGTTCTGCTGGTCGAGGTAGGCCGGTATCACGTACTGCTGACCGGCGATATTGAAGTGGCTGCCGAGCGCGATTTGCTAAGGCGCGGCGCGTTGAGCGCGGTCGATATCGTCGTCGTCCCGCATCACGGTAGTCTCACCTCGTCCAGCACTGCATTTGTGCGACAGCTAGCGCCCCGCGTTGCGATCGTCTCGGCCGGGTTTGCCAATCGCTGGGGGCTCCCAAAGGATGTCGTGATCGATCGATGGGTATCCGCCGGGTCAACCATCCTGAATACGGCGGAGTCGGGCGCCGTCAGCGTGTCGCTGTGTGCCGAAGGCGGCATTCGTAAACTCCGAGCAGACCGTGACGAACGCCGTCGATTCTGGCACGCGAGTTCTCAATAAGTCGGGCAATAGCGGCTCGTATCACGAGAATTTTGGGCGCGAGCGCTGTATATTTCCCCTTTGATACTTTGTCAGATTCGTATGGTTGAAATAGTCAAATCCGGCGGCTACCTGATGGCGCCCATCATCATCTGCGCGATCATCGCGATGGGGATTGTTCTCGAGCGATTCTGGACGTTGCGTCAAAAACGGGTCATCCCCGAAGATCTGACCAGCCAGGTGTGGAGTTGGGTGAAGAAAGACCAGCTCGATCAGAAGCAGATTCAGACGCTTTATCAGGGGTCACCCCTTGGCCAGATTCTTGCGGCGGGCCTGATTAACCGCAACCGCGAGCGAGCGGTGCTCAAGGATTCGATCGAGGATACCGGCCGCCATGTTGTGCACGAGCTTGAACGGTACGTCGAGACGCTCGGCACGGTTGCAGCGGTGACGCCGCTACTCGGCCTGCTCGGCACAGTCATCGGTATGGTCAAGGTTTTCACGGCTATAACGACTCATGGTGTCGGCAACCCGACAGTACTTGCAGGTGGCATCGCTGAAGCGCTGATCACAACGGCGGCTGGTTTGACGGTGGCCATTCCGGCTCTGATTGCCTATCGCTATTACCGGACACGCGTCGACAAGCTGGTCGTGGATATGGAGAAAGAAGCGATCAAACTGGTTGAGGCGCTGCACCGGCGTAATGAAAAGGGCTGATCAACAGATGCACTTCGTTAACAACTTGCTGCCCGCACGGCTTCTGCTACTCGCTGGAACAGTCGCGTGAAACTGAGTTTGCGCTCGCGCGCGCAGCCGGAAGTGAACCTGACATCACTCATCGACGTCGTCTTGCTGCTGTTGATCTTTTTTATGGTCTCAACCAGCTTCGTCAAGCAGTCACAGATCGCCATTCGTCTGCCGCAGGCCGACAGTTCGGCGGTCGTCGAGGAAGTTCCAGAGCAGATCGACATCATGATCACGGCCACGGGAACCTACCTCGTCAACGGCCGTGAACTCATCAACAACCGCCCGGAGACGATTCGCAATGCGCTACGCAAGGTATCGGCCGGTAACAGCAATCTGCCGATGACCGTCAGTGCGGACGCCAATGCAAAGCATCAGCACGTAGTGACGGCACTGGACGTGGCCGGGCGGCTCGGTTTCGTGAAAATCGACATTGCCACTATCAATGATCCGGCCGAGTAGCTGAGTCCAGCGACGTGAGCACACGCATCAATCCTGAAGTTCGTGTCGTCTACGGCAGGCTGTGGCGCTACGTCACACCGCACAAGCTGATTGGATTCATTGCCGTGATTGGCATGACGTTGACGGCGATGGTCGAGGCCGGGCTGGTGTACCTGTTGGAGCCTCTGATGGATGAGGCGCTGGTTGCGCAGAACCTCAAGACGGCGCGTTGGATTCCTATCGCGTTCATAGGTATTTTCGTACTCCGCGGGCTGGCGGGTTTTGCCACGGAGTATTCGCTTGGCTGGATTGGCCGCAGTGTTATCAGCGCACTCCGGCGAGAGGTCTTTAGCAAGCTACTGACGTTGCCGGCGCGATTTTTCGACAACCAGACAACGGGTCCGCTGCTGTCGCGGATGACGTACAACGTCGAGATGGTTGCGGAGTCTGTTACGAGCGTGGTGACTATTGCTGTTCGCGATACGTTAACGGTCATTGCGGCGTTCTGCGTCATGCTCTATCACAGCCCCACGCTGACGATATTCGTCGTCATTGTGTTTCCGATTATCGCGATGATCGTGCGCCTTTTGGGCGTCGCATTTCGCCGCTATAGCAGTCGCATTCAGGACTCTGTTGGTGAAGTCACGCAAGTGACCGATGAAATCGTTCGTGGCAACTGGGTCGTTAAGGCGTTTGGTGGTTACGACTATGAGCGTGATCGTCTGGCAGAAGTCGACGGCCGCAATCGTAACGAGCATCTCAAGCTGATACGCGTGCGATCACTGGGCGTAGCGATCACGCAAGTGGTTTTCGGTCTCGGTATCGCGCTGGTCATTTACGTTGCTGGTGGGCAGTCGGTACAGGGTGCGTTGACGCCCGGTCAGTTCATTTCGTTCTTTGCCGCCATGATGCTGATGCTGCAGCCAGTACGCCGTATCACCAATGTCAATGCGACGCTGCAACGCGGTGTCGCGGCGGCTGACAGTTTGTTCATGATCATGGACGAAAAAGACGAAGAAGATACTGGCACGATTGATCCGAAGCGGGTCAATGGCGACGTAGCTTTCAATAAGGTATGTTTTTCGTACGTCGATGAAAATGTTGCTGTGCTGACCGATATCGATATTGATCTCGACGCGGGAAAAACGGTGGCAGTCGTGGGGCACTCCGGCAGCGGCAAGTCCACACTGGCCAGCCTGTTGCCACGGTTCTATGAAATCAATTCCGGTGAGATCAGCATCGACGGAGTACCAATACGCGAAATGACGCTCGCCAGCTTGCGCCGAAATATCAGCTTCGTCACGCAGGATGTGGTGCTGTTTGACGACACGATTGCCAATAACCTCGCGTACGGCCAGCTGAAATCGCACACGAAGGAAGACCTTATGCGGGCCGCGGAGGCGGCTTACGTGCTCGATTTCACGAATGACTTGCCGCAGGGTCTCGAGACAATGGTGGGGGATCGGGGCATGTTGTTGTCCGGCGGCCAGCGCCAGCGCATCGCTATCGGGCGTGCACTGCTGAAAGACGCGCCGATTCTCATTCTCGATGAGGCGACATCCTCGCTCGATACGATTTCGGAACGGCGGATTCAGGATGCGTTTAACGTCCTGAAGCAGAATCGCACGACACTGGTTATTGCGCATCGGCTTTCGACCGTCGAAAGCGCCGATCGCATCATTGTCCTGGAGGCCGGTCGCGTCGTTGAGTCCGGTACACATGACGAACTCATGGCGCGTCAGGGGTATTATGAGGCGCTGCACCGCATGCAATTCCGCTCGGAGGAGTCCGTGCTGTGATTGCGGCGTCACCGTATCGCTGGATTCATCGTGTCTGGTACGAAGATGCGAGTTTCGGCTGGCTGCTGCTGCCGCTCAGCGGCCTTTACTGGCTGCTGTCGGGGTGTCGGCGCCTGCTGTATCGCAGTGGTTTGTTGCCGACGCGCCGCGCCGCCGTGCCCGTAATTGTTGTCGGCAACATTACTGCCGGCGGTACCGGGAAGACTCCTACGGTCATCTGGCTCGCACGCGAGCTGAAAAACCGCGGCTTCAATCCGGGCATCGTAAGTCGCGGCTATGGAGGTAGCCAGTCAGACTTGCCCATGCGCGTTGACGCACATAGCGATCCCGGATTGGTCGGCGACGAGCCGGTCCTGCTGTCGCGACGCAGTTCGTGCCCCGTCGTTGTTGACGCTAATCGCGTCCGCGCAGCATCCATACTGGTCGATGCAGGCGTTGATTTGATTATCAGCGATGATGGGATGCAGCACTATCGTTTGGCACGCGATTATGAAATCTGCGTTATCGACGGCGCGCGTGGCCTGGGCAATCGGCGACTACTGCCGTCGGGGCCATTGCGTGAGTTACCTCGGCGTCTGGATGACGTGGACCAGTTGGTTGTTAACGGATCGCTCCGAGAGGCAGACGAGAGCTCTGTGACTGAACTCAATGCCCTGCAGTTCGAACTCGTAGCGACCGAGGTGAGTCGTATCAATGGGTCACTGACCCGACCCATCGGACGATTTGCGGAACAGACGGTGCATGCGGTGGCGGGTATCGGCAATCCTGCGCGGTTTTTCGAATTGCTGCGCGGCCATGGCATCGAGGTGCACGAACATGCGCGCAGGGATCACGCGAAGTTATCGGTTGCGGATATCGACTACGACGACGAGTTGCCTGTGTTCATGACCGAAAAGGACGCCGTCAAACTTAGCGAAAAGGCAAAAGACCGATTCTGGTACGTGCCCGTCGATTTACAGATGGACCCTGCGCTCGCTCTACCGCTAATTGAGCAAATCGACTCGCGACTTCGGGCCGCAGAGCGTAATAACGGATGAACTTCGTCGTCGTCATACCTGCACGCTATGCGTCAACGCGTCTGCCCGGCAAGCCGCTTCGAGACATCCTCGGTAAACCGATGCTGCAGCACGTTTATGAAAGAGGCTGCGAAAGCTCGGCGAGCGATGTGATAGTGGCAACCGACGACGAGCGAATCGCTACGGCGGCCGAGGGTTTCGGTGCGATGGTCTGCGTGACCGGGGACCATCACCGGTCCGGTACCGAGCGAATCGCTGAGGTTGCCGATATTCTCGACTGGGAGGATCAGCAGATCGTCGTCAACCTGCAGGGCGACGAGCCGGCAATGCCGGCCGGCCTGATCGATCAGTGCGCGCGTTTGCTCGAGGATGGCGGCGCTGACATCGCAACTCTGGCGTCGCCGTTGCTGCAGCAGGACGACCTCGACAATCCGAACGTCGTCAAGGTTATTCGTGATGTTAACGAGCGTGCGATTTACTTTAGCCGTGCGGCGATTCCGCACGCGCGCGAAAGCGTCAACAGAGCGATGGCGGCGGAGACAGCGCTGCACCATCACGGCATTTACGCTTATCGTTGCGGTGTGTTGCGACGGCTCGTATCTGCTGCGCCTTCAGATCTGGAGATCTGCGAAAGGCTGGAACAGCTACGCGCGCTGTCGCTGGGCATGGCGATTGCCGTCGGCGTGCCGCCCCAGCGCCCTGGAGTCGGCGTCGATACCGAAGCCGATCTGCTAACCGCAGCCCGGGAGCTTCAGAAGTAACCCCCCATCTCCCGATGATTCAACGGCAAGATCCAGATCGTCGATCAAAATGAGAGAGTCGTCACACTTTTGACATGCCTAGGTAGATGCCAGAATTGATTACTGGCGACGGCCGTTGCATACAGGATGAAGGCAATGGATTCGTGCCGGTAACGCTTGGGTTAGAACACCATGTCCTCGACTGCGTCGACCAGACGTGCTTTTACAACTGATGCAATTGCGATGCGTCTACGGTTACTTGAACTCGAGGCGCCGGCGACAGAGGTTCTAGGACATCGACTGCAGGAAGCAGTCATTAAGCCCAATATCGATGCCATTGTCGACCGCTTTTGTAATTACCTGCAGCGCATCGAGCAGTTCAACACCATTGTCGCGCAGCACTCGGATCTCGCAAGACTGCAACGGACACAGCGCAATTATCTGTTGAGCTTCGGCGTTGACTTTCAGAGTACCGGTTATTTCGAGGAACGGCGGCGAGTCGGCGTTGTGCATCAAGCCATCGGCGTCCCACAAAGTTTGTATCAGTGTGCCTTCCGGCAGCTACAGGATTTGCTCATCAATTATTTCCCCAGTGAATTGCGGATGGACCGCGATGGCTTTGATGAGATGCTGCATTTTGTTCTCAAAATAAGCGCGCTCGACATGTCATTGGCGGTCGAAAGTTACTGCGCGGCGCGCATGTCGAATCTGAGGGCGTCGCTGGAAAACGAACGTGGCAGAACCGAGCGCCTGAAGAAGTTGTCGGTCACGGATCACCTTACCGAGCTGCAGAATCACTCGTATGCCCGGCACTGTCTGAACGCAGCGCTGGTCCGGGCGCACGGGGACAACGCACCGCTCTGCGTTGTTATGGCGGACATCGATCATTTCAAGGACATCAACGATACTCATGGGCACCTGGTAGGTGACGACGTGCTGCGAATTGCGGCGGCTCGCATGGTGGCAGCGTCGCGCGCCGAAGATCAGGTCGGTCGCTACGGTGGCGAGGAGTTTATTTTTATCCTCCAGAACACGAGCCTCGAGGGAGCCGAGAAGGCCGCAGAGCGTGTGCGAACACGGCTCAGCAACGACGCAATTCAGGTCGGTGACGTGGAAATTGCTGTTACGGTCAGCATGGGCGTGTCTTGTGCTCGCCGGAATGACACCGTCAATTCGCTGATTGAGCGCGCGGACACGGCGCTATATGCCGCCAAGGCGGCGGGTCGAAACTGTATTCGTACCGAGTCCACGGAATAAGACGGGGTATAAAACGGTATAAAACGGCGGCGGTATAAAACGGTGTCGAACCGAGGTTTTCAGCTGAAAACCTCGGTTCGACCCCTGTAAATTTCTGAGAGTCGCCGAACTTGAGCCGGTCAGGGAGTCGTATCAGGCCTCTACGGCATCGCCACGTCTTGCCTCCAGCACCTGCCGGATTTCAAACGCTTTTTCTTCCGTGATCGGGAACGTGGCAATGGCCCAGATGGCAATGCCCGAAGCAGCGCATGGGATGAATGCATCAAACAGCCGCATCATGTAGATGGTGCTCTCGCCCTGATTACCGCCAAGTGCAACATCGAACCCTGTCGCGTTCAACAGGAAGCCGCCAGCCGCTAACGCTGCTGCCATGCCAAGTTTGACGACCCACCAGAAAATGGAGCCGTACATACCCTCACGACGCTCATACGTGTTGATTTCGTCAGCATCGACGACATCGCAAATCATCGACGGCATGATCGTAAACAAGCCACCCAGGCCAAAGGCCATCAAGGGCGCAGGTAGCAGCAGGAGCCACGGGATGTCGGGGTTGTAGCAGACCCATTTCAGCGCGTACCCGACCATTGAAACGCCGGTCGCAATAAAGAAAGCCGGGCGTTTGCCGATTTTGGTCGCGAGCCAGGTCACAAAGATGATGACAAGGAATGTCGACACTGCACCCAACGTCCCTGAGTATCCGGCATATTCGGCGCCCTTGACCGTATCGCCGCCGAACACGTAGTAGATGATGACGTAAAACTGGAAGGATGCGATGAGCATGAAACCATTGAATACGAGAAAGGTCGCTGCGCACAGTTTGAGGAACGGTTTGAATTTCAGTGCCGTTGCAAATCCACTGGCGAAACTCTTCAGGTTGCGCACAATAGCGGCGCCGGCACTCTCGGTCGGAGCCGTCGCGGAGTCGCTTTCGACAGCGGGGGTCTCACTGAAGCGTTCTTTTAAGAATATGGCGGGCAAAACACCAATCGCTATGACAACGACGCCGATGATGATCGCGAGACCGGCGGCGCCATCGACCATGCC
>CAZTQL010000109.1:0-7818 GCA_964615665.1 uncultured Woeseiaceae bacterium
AATGGCAATGAGTTTCGTATGCAGAGCCAGGACAACGGCAATACGACTATCGATATCGGCGGTAGTACGTTCGACGCCAGCGACGTCGGCATACTGCAAAGCGTAACTTCGTTCAGCAGTACCTCGCCCTATCTGGGATTTGGCTACGACTTCGAGATTTTTGGCAAGGTCGGGCTGAATCTTGATTTCGGCGTTCTCTGGCAGGGTGACCCGGAGGTGACGCTGGAGGCGAGCGGTCTTGCGACCGCGCCGGCTGACGTTCAAGCCGCCCTGATACCGGAGCTGGAAAACGAGCGCCTGGAACTTGAAGATGAAGTCAGCGACTTCAAGGCCTGGCCCGTCGTCTCGCTCGGATTCGTCTACAACTTCTAACCAGCCGTTTCCTGGCCTCAGCGCTTCAACAGTGGATCCTTGCGCACCATGGCCAGGGCGATACAGATACCGATGAGCGCCGGGATAGGCACCCACATCAGGGTCGCCCAGCCGAAGAAATGCATGACAGTGCCGGCCAGTAGGGACGCAGTTGCTGAAGTGCCAAAAACCATGAACTCATTAACACCCTGAGCGTGAAATCGCTCGGTCATCGAATAGGTGTACATAAGCAGCGTCGTACCGCCCACGTAAAGGAAATTCCACCCGATACCGAGTAAGACCAGCGCCCACCAGTAATGCAGGTAGGTGTGGCCCTGCAATCCAATAACCGACGTCGCGAGCAAACCGAGCGCACCGACAAACATCAGTCGAGTAACACCAAGTTTCTCAATCAGGAAGCCAGCCGCCAGTGATGGCACGTACATGCCCAAAACGTGCGCGCGAATAACGGCGGCAGTTTCTTCCAGAGAATAACCGTCATTGATATGCATGCTAAGCGGCGTGGCTGTCATGACGAGCGTCATCAGACCATAACCGACCGTGCCACCCAACACGGCGACAAGGAACAGCGGTTGCGTGACAATGGTACGCAGTCCGCGCCCGGGCCGACGCTCCGCCTCGGTATCGGGCTCGTGGGTTTTCTCGAGGAACCTGAATAAAGTCGCCTGCACAATGAAAGCCACACTGAGAACCGCCATCGTGCCAGCATGAGGGATCGACGATACCCAGTGCTGCCCGCGTGTCGCCAGTTCGGGCGCAACGAACGCGCCGACGATTGACCCCAGCAGCACAAACGACACAGCCCGCGGAATATAAACCGCGGGGACACTTTCGGCCGCGGCATATCGGTATTGCTGGGTGAAGGCCATGTTGATGCCGAAAATCATTGCTGCAACGATAAACAGTACAAAGCTGGACTGCCGCAACGCGACTACCACCAACAACACAGCGCCCGCTGCACAGACGGACGCGAACGCAAACCCGGCGCGTCGCCCAACCCGGCGCATCAGCATGGTGGCAGGAATTGTCGTGGCAGCAATCGCGACAACCATCATGGACAGCGGTAACGTCGCGAAGGCCTTATTAGCGGTTAACGTCGAACCAATGATGCCTCCAAGAGTAACCATGACAATAGACCCGGTTGTCGAGATCATCTGGCAGACAACGAGAATAGTTAGATTACGAACTTGCATTCGGCGTGACGATCCGGATTATGAAGATTGCATTTTTGCACAGTTGCCAGCGCCTGGCCTTGTCTGTCAAGCGCAGCAGCAAGGAGATACCTTGGACGATCTTGAAATCGGCGGGCGCATCAGCGTGCCCTTATCCGAGATTGAAATGACGGCGGTCCGCGCACAAGGCGCCGGCGGACAGAACGTCAACAAGGTTGCGACCGCGATTCATCTGCGTTTCGACATTCGCAATAGTGACGCCCTGCCGGAGCAACTGCGCGCCAAACTGCTGGCGGGCCACGATCAACGCGTTACTGCCGATGGCGTGGTGATCATCAAGTCACAACAACATCGCAGCCAGGAGCGCAACCGCCAGGCGGCGCTGGAGCGGCTCGCCGAGTACATTGAGGCTGCCCTCCACGAACCAAAGAAACGTGTACCGACTCGGCCCGGCAGAAAAGCCAAACAAAAACGTCTGAACGAGAAATCGCGGCGCGGCGCCATCAAAAAGACGCGTGGTCAGGTGGTCGACGACTAGCTGCTGTCGCAGCTTGCTTTTTGCCCGTCCCAGCGGCAGTTCGCTTGCTTCCAGTACTCGACGACACCCAGCGTCTCCAGCAGCGGCATGAAGTCCGCGTGATTTCGCAAGGGCTGCAATTCCGTGATGTACAACAGGTCCATCTCAAATAACTCACCAACGCCCTCAAGTCGCCGCGCGATTGCCATCGCACCGTCGACGTCACCGAACCGCGCACGCGCAATGAATTCAACCGCTGCAGAAACCGTGCCCTTCTGCGACGCAACATCAAGTGCCTGCAATGCCGACTCTTTTCTCAGCGGATCGGCAAACGCAGCAAACACCGGGTCGACCCACGCGGCATGGCTCCCATCTGATTCCGTCGCCGCAATTGCGATGTCGCGTGCTTCGTCAATTCGCCCTTCCCGCGACAGTAGCAATGCGTAGGCCAGCAGGTGCGTGGTACCGGCGAAACCCAGATCCCGGGAGCGCTTGAAGTACTCGTGCGCTTCATCCGACATGCCAAGCCAGGTGTAGACCATCGCGACGCGACTGTTGTTGACCGCATTGTCCGGATCGATCGCGACGGCCGCGAGTGCCTGCGTCAGCGCGTCATCGAGGCGTCCGACGCTCGCCAGCATGCGCGAGTACCAGTTAAACGCGTTCGAATCGACCACCTTCGCTGAAATCGCCTGCTGGTACGCCGCTTCCGACTGTGCCCAGCGCTTTTGCTGATGGTAGACGCTGCCATAGATGGCGCCGGCCGCATCACGGATATTCTCGTCGAGGGCGACGCCGATTTCGACCGTTTCAATTGCCAGGCGATTCGTCTCTTCAACCGGCGCGTTTCGATACCGTGGCAACAGTGCGTAGGCCGTGGCCAAAGAAAGGTAGGCAGGACCGAAAGACTCGTCGCGTCGAATCGACTTCTGGAAATATGCAATGGCATTTTCGAGATTTTCGCCTTCACCGCGATGCTCAAATTCATACAAGCCGCGCCCATACATGCCCCGCAGGTAGCTGTTATAGGCTCCGGAATCGGGTGTGTACTCGGTTATCAGTTGCGGTGCGGACCCGCCGACAAGATCGTTTTGTATGGCGGTTGCCAGACGCTGCTGAAGAGAGAAAATGCCGTCGAGATCGCCATTAACCTCGCCGGAGCCGATGGTCACATTGTCTGCGCCCCGGGAAATCAGGTAGGTCACCTTTAGGGTTTCAGCCTCTAACTGGACAGCGCCTGATAACACCGATTCAACATCAAGCCGGCGTGCAATTTCCGAGGGCTCCAACGCATAATCGACGCGCGTGTTCTTGATTCGCAAACCCGGGATTTCTGACAGGCGGCTGGCCAGTACATTCTTGATACCTTCGACGATGTACTCGTTCGCCGGATCACCACTCAAATTCTCAATCGGCAAAAGAGCAACCGAATTCACGGCCGGATCGACAATCGGCTCCCGCATGCTCAGTAAGACGGTTCCCAGGAATCCCACCGCCAAAACGGCCGCGACGATTTTCCACTGGCGTAGCCCGTTACTGCTTGCCGGTGCCACCGACAACGCTTGTTCCGCATGCAATTCGACCGTTTTCATTAGTCGATAGCCGCGGCGCTGCAGCGTTTCAACGTATTGATGCGGCCGTTGGCGATCCTGCAAATGTCCGCGAAGTTGCGAAAGGCAGCGATTGACGGGCTCGTCACTTGTCGGCCGACCGCCCCAAACTTCATCGACGAGTTCATCACGCGTCACAAGATCGCCGTCACGCTGCGCCAGCGTCATCAATACCTCAAAGACCTTGGGTTCCGGGTGAATTTCGACGTCAGCCCGCCGCAGCACTCCCCGGGCGGGCAGCACCTCCCAATCTCCGATCGTGAATCCCTTGAAGAGATCTTCTTTCGACGGCATACAACTGACTTTATAGTGATTTAAAGTCTTGCAGGTCGTTTGTTATATTGGTATATTGTTACCTACATAACATCCACCACACAGGAGATTCCAGCATGCCAAGCACACTCGTGAAACGGACTCAAACCGGGGTTCGCATTGAGTCTTCGCTCCTCAAAGTGCTCAAGGGAGTCGCAGAATATACGGACCTGACGTTAGGTGATCTGCTCGAGGGCATCGTCTTGCACGCGTTCGAGGGCAAGGCGCCGTTTTCCGCAGACACACGCAAGGTCATCGCGCAGCTAAAAACCGTATATAGCTGTGATCTGACAGCCGCGGACAGCCATCGACTGGTCGAGGCCAACCCGTAGACTTAGAATAGGCCCTCGATACGTCCCTCGTCGTTGACGCAAATCGCGTTGGCGGCAGGCACACGTGGTAAACCGGGCATCGTCATGATCGCGCCACAGACGACGACGACAAACTCGGCACCCGCGGCAAGACGGATTTCCCGAATGGGCACATGATGGCCCGATGGGGCACCCAGCAAGTTGGGGTCCGTGGAAAAACTGTACTGCGTTTTGGCCATGCAAATCGGATAGCTACCGTAGCCTTCACGTTCATACCGGGCAAACTGCGCACGCACTTTCTTGTCAGCGATGATGTCCTCAGCACCATAAATCTCCCGGGCAATCGTCGCCGTCTTTTCCCAGAGTGACATGTCATCGCCGTACAGCGTGCGAAACTGGGCCGCATTACTGTCGCAAAGCTCGACGACACATTCGGCCAGGTCAACCGCGCCCTCGCCGCCATCCGCCCAGTGCGTGCAACTGATGGCACTGACACCGAAACTACTGCAAAAATCGAGGATCGCTGCAACCTCAGCATCGCTGTCGGCCGTATAGCGGTTAATCGCCACCACAACCGGCACGCCGAATTTGCCGAGATTACGTATGTGACGCTCGAGGTTCTTCAGGCCCGCCTTCAGCGCCGTCACATCTTCAGCACCAAGGTCCTCTTTGGCGACACCGCCCTGCATTTTCAGCGCTTTGATCGTTGCCACGAGAACGACAGCATCGGGGGACAGTCCAGCTTTCCGACACTTGATATTAAAAAATTTCTCAGCGCCCAGATCCGCGCCAAAGCCTGCTTCGGTCACGACGTAATCGCTAAGTTTTAGCCCGATTGTTGTGGCGGCAACCGAGTTGCAGCCATGTGCAATGTTGGCAAACGGCCCCCCGTGCATCAGTGCCGGGTTGTTTTCCATGGTTTGCACGATATTGGGCTGGAAAGCGTCACGCAGCAAAGCGGTCATGGCGCCATGTGCATTCAGCTCCCTGACGGTAACCGGCTGCCCTTCGCGCGTGTAGCCTAATACGATGTTGCCGAGGCGGTTTTCCAGATCCTTGAGGTCCGTCGCCAGGCAAAAAATCGCCATAATCTCGGAGGCAACCGTGATATCGAATCCGGCCTCGCGAACCACACCATTGTGGAAACCGCCCAGGCCTGAGGTGACCGAGCGTAACGCACGATCATTCATGTCGACGACACGCCGCCAGGAAACTTGCCGCGGATCGATATTGAGCTCGTTGTCCCAGTGCATGTGATTGTCGATCAAGGCGGCCAGCAGGTTGTTGGCCGCACCGATGGCGTGGAAGTCGCCCGTAAAATGCAGGTTGATGTCGGTCATCGGCACAACTTGCGCGTACCCACCACCAGCCGCACCGCCCTTCATCCCGAAGCAGGGTCCGAGGCTCGGCTCGCGCAGGCACATCACGGCGTTCTTGCCGATCTTGTTGAGCGCGTCACCCAGTCCGACTGTTGTCGTCGTCTTGCCTTCGCCCGCGGGTGTTGGTGAAACTGCCGTTACGAGAATTAGCTTGCCGTCTGACCTGCCCTGCGCGGACGCAATAAAATCGGCAGTGATCTTGGCTTTGTCAGCACCGTAGGGAATCAACGCCTCGGCGGGAATACCCAGCTTGCCGGCAATCTCCTCGATCGGTTTTTTATCGGCAGCCTGGGCAATTTCAATATCACTTTTGAAGACCACGACGAGTCCTTTTTATACGTTTCCGAATGATGAGTGCGAATTCTATCGCAATCCTAGTCGGCGGGGGCGTTAGTTGACCCGTGGAATCTGCTTACAGGCGATTTCCGCTTACCGAGCGGCATCGAACCGGCTATTATTCAGCGACCCCTATTCAGCGACCCCTATTCAGCGACCTTAAGGCGAGGTAGTCGTAGCACCAAACAGGCCGCACTCGGAGCGAGAACTTGAAGATCAACGGCGCCGCGCTATTCCAGACGTTCAAGTACATCGTGTACGTCCTGCTAGCGATGAATATCTACTGGTTCTACAGTGAAGAATCGTTGGCAGCGGTCTTACAGTTTGCAAACGGTGTGGCGTTGTCCGATCTAATCGAAGCTTACTCCGCGACGATCGATACGGCCGCCTGGGTCGTACTGCTGCTGATGTTCGAACTGGAAACCTACGTTCTCGACGACCGCCATTTCACACGACCCGTCGCCTGGTCGCTGCATGGCCTTCGCGCAATCTGCTACGCCGCGATCATCTATGCGTTCTTCGGCTATGTGGCCAACCTTACGTTTCTATACGAAACTCAGCCGCTCGCAGGTGTTACCGACGCCTGCGCATTACTGCCGGAGACATGGTCCTGGGCTGTGACGCTGGACGAATATGCAGAGATCACAACCGCCAATTGTAGTGCTCTCGCGAGCGGTCAGTTGCAGCAATTCAACGATATGAGAGCCGTCGTCGACCCCGCAGGGCTAATCGATATTCGTTTACTCGCCTGGGTCGACGTTATCAATTCCGCCGTCTGGCTATTCGTGGTACTGGTGCTCGAAATCGACGTCCGGCTGCAGGAACGCAACCGCCTGGAAGGCCTCGCTTTGACCGCCAGTAATAGCGCCAAGTTTGTCCTCTATTCAGCATTGCTGCTAGCGGCGATTTACTGGGGATTCAAGGGCGATTTCGTTGACTTCTGGGACGCGTTCCTGTGGTTGGTCGCGTTTGTCTTCATCGAACTGAACATCTTCGAATGGCGTCAGGAGGAGCAGGAAGCGCTCGCAGCTGATCCTTAACTCTGCTGGTGTGATCAAGGAATGACGTCAAGACGCGAATCGGTGGCTGCCCGCTGCAACAGCTCACGATCCTGGACCTTGAGTCTGTGCAGCGAATGGTCCTCCGACAACGTCAGCAGATAGGGATGCCAGCGATCCTGTTCGTCGCGGCGATAGTAGCCGGAAACAGCCCAGCCGGGCACTTCCCGGTAAACATAGACTTTGCCAACTTTGCGCTGCGGCGCCAACGGATCGACGATCTGTAATTCCTCGACCGCTAACCGGTCAATCAGGATCTCGCGCGCCGCCATTACCGCAGTCTCTTCCGCGGCGCGCTCCGCGCTCCCCTCTGGATCGGTGATCCAGCCATACGCCAGAAAAGCAACCACTGCGCCAACGACGAGAGCGAAAAGTATGCGACCAACCTGGTGGCTCACAGCTAGTCAATGCCCAGGATTTTGTGGGTTTGCAGGCTGAGTCGCCATTGCGGGTTTTCCAGGCAAAAACGCACGGCCCGCTCAGTGTTGGAAACCCGTTCATCATTGTCCAGTGGCTGCAATGAAAAGACCTTGAATTGCAATGCGCTGAACGCATCCGGCTGCGCTTCGCGCTCCACCTGCGGGTACACGAGTTTCAGCTCGTCACCGGTCGTCTGCACGACTTTCGCGGTGCCCTTCGGGCTAACGCACAGCCAGTGAATACCGTTGGGTGCTTCCAGCGTGCCGTTGGTCTCGACACCGATTTCGAAGCCAGCGTCGTGCAGCGCGTCAATGGCTGCCCGGTCAAGCTG
>CAZTQL010000110.1:0-7758 GCA_964615665.1 uncultured Woeseiaceae bacterium
GACCGAATGTCTGAGAGCTGCTTTATCAGTACATTACGATGCTGGCCAGCGATAATCTGAAAGCCGCCTTTTTAGGTTGGAGCAGTGACGAGCAGTCGTTTTACCTGATCTCAACGGAGCGCAACCAGCAAAGTTTTGATGTCTATCGCTACTCCGTAGCGGATTACAGCCGCGAGATGGTTTTCGAGAATCCTGGGCTGCAGGTGGCTGACATCAGCGTCGACGAACGCTGGCTGGTGCTCGGCAAACCCCGCACCAGCGCCGATTCTGACCTCTACCTGGTTGACCTGGGATCGGCTGACAAGGAACCGGTCCTGATTACCGAGCACGCGGGAAATATTCAGCATTCCGCTTATGGCTTTACACCCGATAGCCGCTACCTGACGTACGCAACCGATGAGTTTGGCGAATTCGGCCAAGCTTGGCAGTACGAGCTCGAATCGACCGAAAAGTCCGTACTGATTGAAGCGGCGTGGGATGTCTGGTACGTCGTTTACTCGCCGAGCGGTCGCTATCGTGTGAGCGGCGTGAATGCCGATGCACGCACGGAAGTCACCGTGACTGATCTGACCAGCGGCAAGAAAATTGACTTTAACTCTCTGCCACCGGGCGATCTTGGCTCCGTTCGTTTCATGCCGGATGAATCCAAAGTAGCGCTCATCGTCAATGCCGACAATTCGCCGTCCAATATTCATCTTGTGGATTTGGCGACGGGTGAAAGTACGCAGTTGACCAACACGTTGAACCCGGCCATTGATACCGCACAACTAGCGCGCAGCGAGGTCGTTCGCTACGAGAGCTTTGACGGCCTGGAGATACCCGGAATTCTCTACAAGCCACTCACTGCATCAGTCGAAAACCCGGCGCCAGCATTGGTCTGGGTGCACGGGGGTCCGGGCGGACAGAGTCGCCGGGGCTACAGCCCGACCATTCAGCATCTTGTGAATCATGGCTACGCCGTTTTTGCTGCCAATAACCGGGGATCAACCGGGTACGGCAAAACGTTTTTCCACCTGGACGACAAACGCCACGGTGAAGAAGACCTGCAGGATATTGTCTACGCCCGGGCGTACCTTGAAACCCTCGACTGGGTCGACGGCGACCACGTCGGCGTTATCGGCGGCTCCTATGGCGGTTACATGGTTGCGGCAGCGCTGGCGTTCGAACCCGAGGTGTTCGACGTCGGAATCAACATCTTCGGTGTCACCAACTGGGTACGCACGCTGGAGAGCATTCCGCCTTGGTGGGAGGACTTCAAGGAAGCGCTGTACGATGAGATGGGCGATCCGGCAGTTGATGCCGAGCGGCACCGACGAATCTCGCCGCTCTTTCATGCCGACAACATCGTCAAGCCGTTGCTCGTTGTGCAGGGTGCGAATGACCCCAGGGTCCTGCAGGTCGAAAGCGACGAGCTGGTGGCAGCGGCGCGCGAGAACGAGGTGCCGGTCGAGTACGTCGTATTTCCCGATGAGGGGCACGGTTTTCGCAAACGCGAGAATCGTATTGCAGCGTCAGAGGCGTATCTGCAGTTTTTGGATACCTACCTTCGAGGGGATTAGCAGCGGGGTCACCGCACAATGACTTGAATTGAAGTAACCAGGCAAAAAAAAGCCCCGTACTTGGCGGGGCTTTTTGGTTTTCTCAATGCTCAATCAGGCGGCGTCGTGCACCCACCGCTCTGCTGCGCATTTCGCAGCGCCATCATCCTCGAGCTTCAACAGGTGCGCGAGCAACGAGCGCTCCGCCCATCCGTAAAGTCTTTCGTCCACATCCTTGTAGACGTGTGGCACGAGCTCGCGCGCCATGAGGTTGGGGTTTGCAGCCAGGGCGGCCACCACTTTGGCTTCCCGCTCAAGGCGATGATCGACGATCCAGTCGATGACGCGGACCGGATCGTTGATGATTTCGCCATGTCCGGGAGCGAGCGCTTCGCATTGCAATGCTTTCACTCGCCGCAATGATTCAATGTAGTGGGACATGTTGCCGTCCGGCGGGTTGATCACGACAGTCGATCCGTCGATCACATGATCGCCGGTGAACAGCCAGTTCATACCAGTATGTAAATAACAGACGTGATTCGACGCGTGACCGGGCGTCTGCACCGCGCTTAGCACGAACTCGTCAGTCTTTAGTTCGTCACCATCAGCCAGGACGCGATCCGGTTCGAAGGTCTTGTCCTGATGATCGCCATCCGGTGCGAGACGACCCAGCAGTTCCGCGCCGGTCGCTGCCGCGAGCGCTACCGCACCGGGCGAATGATCCGGGTGCGTGTGCGTGACCAGTACCCAGCGAATTGGTGCGTCAGCGGCTTCCTGAATTTTCTCGATGTGGCTGTCGATGAGCGGACCCGGGTCCAGCACGGCAATCTCTGAAACACCAAAAAGGTAGGTATTGGTGCCTGGCCCCGTCATCATCGACGGGTTCGGTGCCACCAGACGGCGAATACCTGGCGCAAGTTCGCTGAACGCCGGCATGGTCGGCCCAAAACCTGTCACGTTTTTGCGCCGGGATAGTCTTTATCACCGGGTAGCACTATCTCCTGTACGCCATCACGCTTGATGACCGCCGGCAGCATTGTCGTAACGCCCCACTGCACACAGGTGCTTGCCCATTCCACCAATTCCTCGAGTGTTTTGTAGCGAGCGATCAACTCGAGCGTCTTGATCGTCGGAAAATGCAATTCGACCTCACCCGCGCGCCCGGCTTCCAGCATGTCGTGTGCGCCAATCCATCGGCAGTCGGTCAGCTCACCGCCGCAGTGCTGTGCGTGTTGATCAACCGGCATCTCGGACAGAAAGAAACGCGTTGAATAGCGCTTGCTAAGAATCTGTGGCGTCACCCAGTGGCTGAAGTAGTGCAGCTTGTCGCACCGCAACGCCAGGCTGTTGCGTGTTACGAAACTCGCCCAGCTCTCGGCGCTCGCATTGAGCGCGTCACGCACCGTACCAAGGTCGTCGTTGAGTTCGTCTGTGTCCGCGAGCAACACACCGGACTCTTCGAACAGCTCACGAATCGCGGCTGAATAGAGTTCCAGTCCGTTGGCTTTGACGCCGAGGTGAGTATCCGCCTCGGTAATGCTGATACCGCTACAATACTCGTGCACCGCGGCGTCGTCTTCGTCAACGACACCACCGGGAAACGCCCACGCAGCGCCAAATGAGGAGTCGGCATGCCGCTGAACCATGAACAGCTCGGGCTCCCGACTTGACGCGCGCACAAGAACGACCGTCGACGATGGACGCGCATATGCAATCTCAGTCACGACTAACCTTCTCGGCATCGCCGGTTTCAATGAAAGCTTTCAATCGCAGCAATGCTCCGCCGACAACGTAATCGACCGGCGCGGCAAATTCGTCGAGCCCACCTGGCCGATAGCCACCGACGGCATACGTGAATTTTACTTGCGTGCCACTTTCTGCGTCAGCGAACTCCCATAACATGTTGCCGCCAGCACCGAGCAGGCCCAACGGCCCGAGACTGCCGGTCATCCGCAGCAAGACGCCGGGGTTCACCATCGTCACCGTCAGATGAACGACACCCGCCGTATCACCGAGTGTTTCGCAGAAACAGCCCTGAGGTTTCGCGTCGATGCTGAGTCGACTCGCGTCGCCCGAGATTGTGTGTGCAGAACTCCACCATTGGCCAATGTCGTTGATCGCCGCACGCCACGCGTCGGCGCGGTTGGCTTCGATGATGACTTCATTGACGCTGGTGAAACCACCTGTCGCTGCGTCAGTAACTTCCGCTGTTACGGGCCCGCCGGCGAGCGTCGCCGCGAGCAAAATCGTAGTGGAAAGGCTTTTCATCGGAACCCCTGTCATCGGGGTCCTAGTTTACCGCAATCCTCAGATCAGCTCAGAAGAACGAGACTGCAAGAAACACGGCGCTGACGACAGCGGTTGCAAAGTACAATTTCTTCCATACATTCATTGAAACACCCAGACAATGTACTTAAGTGGATTGGGTGTATTGTTGACGCGTGCACATGAACGATCGCTGAAGGCAATAACAGCAGCATAAGTAATTGTTTTTAATGGCGTTTGTCACCCACGACAGGTTGTCCCTATGCAAGAAGATCTGCGCATCGTTTACGAGAGCCGTAACCACCAGCAGTGTGCAGATCGTGCGCTGGTGCTGGCGGCGGCGCGGATCCCACACCAGACGACTCACGATGCCAGCAGTGCGGTACTGCTTGTGCCCGCCGAATACTCAGCGCAAGCGGTCGAGCAGCTGCGGCTTTATGACGATGAAAACCCACCGTTGCGGCCAGTCGTACAAAAGCGCGTGCCCAACCAGGACCCGGTTGCGGGTGTCATCGGCTACTTTCTGGTTGTCTGTGTGGTGGCCGGACTAGCTGGCTATTCGTTCTTCGGTCATGACTGGTTTGACGCAGGCCGCGTTGACGGTGCGTTAATCCGAAACGGCGAATGGTGGCGCACGATAACCGCATTGACGCTGCACTCCGGCGCCAGGCACTTGGTCGGCAACCTGGTGTTCGGCATCTTTTTTGGCGTATTCGCCGGACGTTTGCTGGGCTCTGGTGTCGCCTGGCTGGCGATAGTTGTTGCCGCGGCGATGGGCAACGCCACCAATACGCTGCTGCTCGAATCCACGCATCGCTCGATCGGCGCGTCAACGGCGGTGTTTGCTGCACTCGGGCTGGTCGCTGGTTTTGTCTGGCGCGGCCAATTAATGGCACAGGACCGCTGGTCGTATCGTTACGGCCCGATTGTCGGTGGACTGGCGCTGCTCATGTTCACCGGCACCGGCGGGCCGGACACGGACATCGGCGCGCACCTCATGGGCTTCGTGTGCGGGTTCGCGACCGGCATGTTGCTCACGGTCCTGGGCCCGATACCCACCGATCGTGGTCGCCAGACCGTTGCCGGCGGCATTGCGCTGGCACTGATCCTGTCCGCATGGTTTGTTGCGCTGCGGTTCTGAAACGCCGCCACAATCCTGTATTATCGCACCCCCTCAAGAACACAGACCCTTATGTAAGGACGGAAAATGGAGCAAGCAACATCGGCTGCTTCCAGCCTCAGCTGGAACAGCATCATCGAATTCCTGAAAAGCAACGGTATCGACTCGAGCACCGTTGTGGCCCTCGGCAAGAACATTGTTGTTGCGCTGGTTATCTTTTACGTCGGCCGTATTGCGATCAGCCTGGTTGTGCGCGGGCTGCGCAAGCTCATGCAAAGGCAGGAAGTCGATAAGACTCTCGAGACTTTCGTTTGCAATCTCGTGCGCATGGCATTGATGGTCGTTGTCATCATCGCTGCCATTAGTGCGCTCGGCATCGAAACAACGTCGTTCATTGCAATATTCGGCGCGGCGGGTCTCGCAATCGGCCTGGCGTTGCAGGGCTCTCTCTCGAACTTCGCCGCCGGCGTACTAATCGTCCTGTTCCGTCCGTACCGCGTTGGCAACTATGTCGAAGCGGCCGGCGTCAGCGGCACGATCGAGCAGGTCCAGATCTTGACCACGATTCTGGTCACACCCGATAACAAGCAGGTCGTCGTGCCCAACAGCCAGATCATGAACAGCATCATCACCAATTACTCGGCCAAGGACACGCGGCGCGTCGACATGGTCGTGGGTGTCAGTTACAGCGACGATCTCGACAAGGTCCGCAAGACACTCGAGGACCTGGTCGCTGCCGACGATCGAATCCTTGCCGACCCTGCCTGCACAATTGCCGTCTCACAGCTGGCTGACAGCAGCGTCAATTTTGTTGTTCGACCGTGGGTGAAGGCTGCCGACTATTGGGGCGTTACGTTCGATCTGACCGAAGCCATCAAGAAACGCTTCGACCAGGAAGGCATCTCAATCCCGTTCCCGCAACAGGATGTGCACCTGCACAAGGCATTCGCCGACTAGTCCTCGACGTCGGGCTCGATAAAGCACCACTTCAGTTTAGGAATGCGCGCCTTGAGCTTGCGCTCAAGCGCGTTGATGCTGGCAACGGCCTCGTCGATACTAAGTTCTGAGTTCATTTTCAGCTTGGCGGCTAACATCGTATCCGGGCCAAGCTGCAGCGTGATCGTATTGAAGACAAATTCGATGCCATCCTGCTCCTGAATGATCGCGTCGATGGCTTCCTGAATTTCCGGGTCGGCGGAGCGGCCGACCAGCAGGGAACGAATACGCCAGGCGACGAAAGCGGATATCGTGATCAGCACGACGCCAATACAGATGGAGCCAAACGCGTCATAGATCGGATTGCCCGTGAGTGCTGCCGTTATCAGGAAGCCCAGCGCCAGCACCAGGCCAATCTGCGCGCCGATGTCCTCGCCCAATACGACGACCAGCTCGGAGTTACGCGTGTGCTTTAGCCAGTCGAGAAAAGGTCGTCCGGCGCGGACTTTTTTGATCTCGCGCAACGCACCGAACAGCGACGCACTTTCCAGCAGGATCGCCAGCGCAAGCACCACTATGGCCACCCAGATCTGCGTCAAAGGCTCCGGGTGCGTCAGCTTGTGATAGCCCTCGTAAATAGAAAACAACCCGCCCATACTGAAAAGCAGAATCGCGACAATAAAACTCCAGAAGTAGCTGAGCTTGCCGTAGCCAAGTGGGTGCTCCTTATCCGGTGGTCGCTGCGATTGTTTCAGGCCGAGGTAGAGCAGCACCTGGTTGCCGGTATCGGCGTAGGAGTGGATCGCTTCGGCCAGCATGCTCCCGGATCCGGTCAGCCAGGCCGCCCAGGATTTCGCGATCGCGATGCAGAAGTTTGCAATAAAAGCATACAAGATTGCCCGAACTGTTGAGTCGTGTGACGTTCCAACCATTTGCATGCCTTTGTAAACCGAACCGCGGTTCGGACGTTATCAGAATGACCTGAATGCGGAACAGACCTATGAAAACAAACCCCAAGTTCGTTCTTGTCCTGGTGGCGCTGACGGTAGCAGGTTGCGCCGCGCATCCAGACCCTATCGTTGATATGAAAGGTGTTGACGTTGAGGCGTTTGCCAAAGATTGGGGCGAATGCGAGAAATACACCGAAGAAATCCTTATTAGTCAGGGTGTTATAAAAGGCGGCGCAACCGGTGCTGTCGTTGGTGCGCTTGGCGGCGCTATCGACGGCGACTCCGGCGAGGGCGCGGCCGCAGGCGCTATTTATGGCGGCACGCGTTCGGGCCTGGACGCCGATCGCGAAAAACAGAAGGTCTTCAAGCGCTGCTTGCGCGGTCGCGGCTATCGCGTACTGAATTAAGCGGCAACTCGGCCTCGATCTCTGATTCACCGCTGGCCGCTACCGTGAGTGGTGTTCAGGCGGTATAGTTGTTGGGAGACCGGACGGCGCTATTACAGAACTAATCCGCTGCTGGCCGGTCTCAGATACGACTGGTGATTGCAGAAGCCCACTTCCCAATCGACAAAATAAGCGCATGAATCCCAAGACAAAAGTACTCGTACTGTTGCCTCTTTTCGCATTAGCGACGACCGCTGTCGCGCAGCAGGTAGAGATTGACGATGAGGCCGACCCGATGGATCAGGTCGTGCCTGTCGCCGGACACGGCCCCGCGTTGGACGACGCCTCGGCAATCGATTCGACTGACGATGGTCTTGCCTCGGAGGAACGTCTGTTGCGGGAGTTCGAGCGCTATCGCAGTCTGCTCGATGAGGGCGCAATGGACGAAGCCGACACGTCGGCGAAGCGCATCGTTGCAATGGCCATCCGAATTTTCGGCCCGGAGTCGCTCGAAACCGCCAAAGCACTGAATAATCTCGCCATTGTTCAAAGCCGCAGTGGCC
>CAZTQL010000111.1:0-7694 GCA_964615665.1 uncultured Woeseiaceae bacterium
ACGAGGTGGCGCCAGCGAAAGATGCCCTCACCTGTCTCGACTGTCATCGACCAAAAGGTCGCATGGACTGGCAGGCCCTGGGCTACGATGGCGACCCGCTGGAGAAACTAATTCTGTCTCCTGGAAACAAATAGGGCATGCCAAGTCGTCGTCGAGAACGATGATTGACTCTTCGTTCGCAGAGAGAAGGCGGATGCGGTGCAACTTCTCGTCCATCGTCCGCAGGATGAGAATCCCGATATCCCGTTTGCCATCCGGATAGAATTCGCTGATTGATCGAGCCTGCGAGGGTAGCTCTCGTCCTCGTTATTCCCCGCTGTGTCGACCGGTGCGGCCCAGAGATGCCTGATGCACCGCGTCGGACGATGGCGGGAATGATTGCCGCGTGCATACGGCGACCCAGCTCCTTAATATCTATTGAGGCCGCATTCCACTAAAATACGAAAAAAATAACAAGGTAATACATTGAAGACACTGCGATTCTTCATTTCTTCGCCCGGCGACGTATTCGAAGAACGAGAGATTGCCAACCGCGTCATCGAGCGACTTCAGAGCGAGTACGTCGGCAAGGTCGTGCTTGAGCCGGTACTGTGGGAAAACGAGCCGCTTGTCGCGACATCGACGTTTCAACACCAGATCGTCAAACCGTCGGATACCGACGTCGTTATTGCGATCCTCTGGTCACGGCTCGGAACCCGATTGCCTAAGGAGTTCGTTCGGCCCGACGGTTCGCGATTCGAATCCGGCACTGAGTACGAATTTGAGGAGGCCATCGAAGGCTTTCGCAAAACCGGCAAGCCGGACTTGCTGGTGTATCGCAAAACCGCGCCCCCCTCAGTGCGCCTTGACGATGAAAAAGAGCTGCTCGATCGGCTATCGCAAAAGAAGAAACTCGACACGTTTGTCGACAAGTGGTTTCACGACAAGGCTGAGGGAACGCTGGTTGCAGCGTTTCACACGTTCGAGGCGCCCAGCGATTTCGAAGAGGTGGTCGAGAACCATCTTCGCCGGCTGATCGACCGGCAGATTCCTGCCAGCATGGCATCGACTTCCGAAGCCCGCGCCGTCTGGAAGAAAGGCTCACCGTTCCGTGGTCTGGAGGCGTTTGAGTTCGAGCATGCGCCAGTGTTCTTTGGCCGCACAAAAGCCGTGTCGGATATCCTGCAGGCCCTGCGCGACCAGAGTGCAGACGATCGGTCGTTTGTCCTGGTCCTTGGTATGAGCGGCGGCGGCAAATCTTCGGTCGTGCGTGCCGGCGTGTTACCGATGTTGACCAAACCTGGCGTTATTGAGGGCGTCGACCTGTGGTGTCGCGCAGTATTCAGGCCGACGGATGTTCGCGGCGATTTGTTTGCCGGTCTCGCAAAAGCGCTGCTGCGAGAGGAAGCGCTCCCCGAGCTTGACTCGGACGGCACTGGCCCGGAGGAGCTTGCACAGATTCTGCGGGAGTCGCCGCAGGCTGTGACATCCATGATAAAGGGTGCCCTGACGCGTGAGAAAAAACCGGACGGCAGCGCCGCCAACGCTCAGCTCGCACTGGTCGTCGACCAGATGGAAGAGATGTACACGCAGGAAGAAATCTCGCAGGAACAGCGCGAGGCGTTTGTCGACGTGCTCGATGCGCTCGCACGTTGTGGGCGGGTGTGGGTGATTGGCACACTACGCAGCGATTTCTACCAAGCGGTCTGCAAGTTGCCGAAACTGGTTGCGCTCAAGGAGGGCGATGGCCAGTACGACCTGATGGCACCAACCGCCAGCGAAATGGGGCAGATGATTCGCCTGCCAACGCGCGCGGCCGGACTGCGCTTTGAGGAGGACCCAAAGAGCAGTGAACGGCTCGATGACATGTTGCGTGATGCCGCCGCAGAGCACCCGGAGGTTCTGCCATTGCTGCAGTTTACGCTGGAGGAACTTTACCAGCAGCGCACCGAAGACGGCATGCTTACGCTGGCGACTTACCGCGATCTCGGCGGTGTTGAGGGGTCGCTGGCGAAACGCGCAGAAAAAGTCTTCAAGGATCTGCCCGACGATGTCGAAGCCGAGTTGCCCAAGGTATTGAACGCGCTGGTCAGTATCGAGCGCGATGGATTTGAGCAGATCGGCCGCAAGCGTGCGGCATGGTCGGACGCAACGACGGGCAAGAGCCGTGAGCTCGTCGAAACGTTCGTGGAGAATCGGCTGTTCGTTACCGAATTAGCTGACGATGGCAGTGCCGTAGTCACTGTCGCGCATGAAGCGCTGCTCTGGCACTGGCCGCGCGTACAGGAATGGGTGGCGCAGAACCGCGAGAACCTGCGCATTCGAAGCCGCATTGCACGCGCAGCCGAACGCTGGATTGCCGAGGACAGACCGTCCGACCTGCTGCTGCCGTCCGGGAAGCCCCTCGTTGAAGCAGAGTCACTGCGTGAACAGGACCTGCAACTCACCGACGCAGAGGCGGGTTTTATTAATTCGTCCATCGCCAAAGCCAAGCGTTTTCAGCGCCTCAAAGCCGGCGTTGTCGCCGCGCTCGCGATGTTGGGTATCGTTGCCGCAGCATCGGCCTATCTTGCTGACCAGGCGCGCGCGCGCGCCGAGGTCGAAGCGGAAACGGCGAAGCAAACCACAGATTTCATGGTCGGCCTGTTCGAGGTGTCGGATCCGAGCGAGGCACTCGGCAACTCGATCACCGCGCGCGAGATCATGGACACCGGCGCGGCCCGCATCGAGACTGAGCTAACGACTCAGCCGGCAATTCAGGCAACTCTGATGGAGACGATGGGTTCTGTGTACACGAGTCTCGGCCTTTACGATCAGGCCGTGTCGTTACTGCAAAGTGCCCTTGAGAAACGCCGCGCTCTATACGGTGAAGAAGACCTCGAGGTTGCACGATCGCTGCACCGTCTCGCCGACGTTATGAAGCTCAAGGCCGAGTACGACCCTGCATTGCAAATGTACCAGGAGGCTTTGACGATTCGTCGCGAACAGCTCGGCGACAACAACGTCGAGACCACCCGCACGATTTTTGAACTGGCAGACCTGCTCACTCGAATGGGGGATTTTGCAGCTGCAGATCCTTTGCTTCGCGAAGCGCTGCAACTGCAGCGAAAGTTGATCGGTGAACGCAGTCTTGAGGTTGCCAAGAGTCTCGAAGGCCTTGGCCTGAACCAGTATGACCAAGGCTTTTATGACGACGCGGTGCTGCTATTGCGCGATGCGGTCGCAATGCAAAGGGAGCTGCATGACGGGCCGCACCCCGACTTTGCGGAGGCACTCAACAACCTCGGATTTGTCATCACGGACAACCAGGAAGCAGAGCAGCTGTTTCGCGAATCGCTTGCGATGAAGAGAGTGCTGTACGCCGGCGAGGCTCACCCCGAGATCGCAATGGGACTCAACAACGTAGCGTACGCCCTGGACGAGCAGCGCAAGTATGACGAGGCCGAAGTGTTGTATCTCGAGGCTATCGACATGCAACGACAATTGCTGGGTAGTGACCATCCGGACGTTGCGATGGCGCTCAATAACCTGAGCTTCCTGAGCTACGCGAAGGGTGATCTGGACGCGGCTGTCAGAATGACGCAAGAGTCGCTCGAGATGTATCGACGCACATTGGGTGATGAACACCCGACAGTAGCGCGCGTCATGCACAATCTTGCTCGCTGGGAGATGGAAAAGAGGAACTATGCATCCGCCGAGCCGCTGCTGCGCGATGCGCTTGAGCTTCGCAGGAAACTACTGGGTGCAAAACATGCCGATGTTGCGACAACGATGGCGCAACTGGCGGCGTTGTTGGTCGAAACGAATCGCTTCGAGGAAGCCAGAACGATCGCCAGTGATGCGAAGGAGATCTTTACGAAGGCGCTCAGCGACGATCACTGGCGCATTGCCAGTGCGGCGAGCGCCGAAGGCGCGGCACTCGCTGGATTGCAGCAGTACCAGGAGGCCGAGACTCTGCTTCTGGGAGGTTATACCGTGCTGCGAAATGACAGCGATGCGTCTCCCTACTTTGTTACCAGCAGCAATCGATGGCTCGTCGATCTATATCGGAAAACGGGCCGGCCGGACGAGGCAGCGAAGATACGGGATGGCGTTGAGTAGCGGCGAGACGTATCGGCGAGACGTATCGGCGCAATTAACATAACCCAAAGCGCGATAGCGTTGGCGATTGATACCTGGCGAAGGAAAAGCGTAGTATGCATACAACGCGCTGATTTCCCGATAATAAAAAGAAAATTCGCGCCAACAAAAATAAAGCGAAAGCGGAAATCCGTTTGGAGATTGCAATGATAAAAAGAACAATGATTTTGACCATGATTTTGCCGATCATCGCGTTGCTACCAGTGACAGCGACCGCAACACCGACTCCAGTGCTTGAATCTGAAGTGGCGTTTGAAGGCCGGATCTACCAGGTGTACGAGGCGGATGGGATAAGCTGGGAGCAGGCAGACATCTTCGCGACGTCGGTGACAATCGATGGCGTCGTAGGACACCTCGCGACGATCACGTCGGAAGGCGAGGATGCATTTATCGACGAGCAACGGGTCCTGGCAGAGCTACCCTCACCCGAGGCCTGGGTTGGCGGTCAACAAATGGGTGCTTCGCCAGAACCAGGCGAAGGCTGGATGTGGATCAACAACGAAGGGCCAATCTCCACCTCTTCCGCGCCATTGCCGTCCTATTCGAACTGGTTGTCGAATGAACCCAACGACCAGAATACGGAGACGTTCCTGGCCGTCGGTTTGAGAGGACACTTCGGTTGGAACGATGAGCAGGCGCTCGGCAACATCGGTGGCTTCGTCGTGGAATTCGATGCCGCGACGATAATCGACCCTACTAGCTGCCAGACGACAGACGGCTGCGAAACAACGGCCGGTCAAGTAGTCGAATACCCGGAAGGGTCTGTGGAGGAAAATGCCGAGATCGGCGTTAAGACCTACGAGTTCACGGATGACCTGGTGGATCGATGTGGCCAAGTGCCGCTCGTGCTATTTGCGGCCGACGGTATACCGGATAATGAGGTCACCATTCCACCGTACCTCTGTGGATCACCACAGTTTCTGCTGGTTCGCGTCGAGGCATCGGGTGTCGATCTCGGTGATGGAACCGGACTCCTCGAGAATGAAGTGCTTCAGGCATTGCCGTCGAATCTCTATGAGTGCTTCGGACCCAAGGGCGTCAATCCTCCGGTAGATCTGGATCCGCAGCACCGGGACAGGGTCACCTATCAGACGACCAACCCGGCAAAGATGCTCGAGACTGAGCTCGGCATATACACCAATCCGATGTATGACGGCTCGCTGAGCGACGTTACATTCGAATGTGGCAGCTCACGTGGCAAGATCAAGAGCAACTCCTACTTCGGAGTGGGCCTGAGTATCAACTTCGGCACCGGCTACGATCTGGCGACGAACCCGGAAGGCAACCGCGATGCGTTTGCGCAATTGACGCGATACAAGTTGGTTGTGCTTAAGGCTGCAGTGCTTGAGTCCAAGCCGGCACTGAATAGGACCTTCGGGCAAAAAATTGGTTTCTACATCTTGAAGTCACTGTCGAGAATCGCGATCAGGCAACACGATCGCGAGAATTACAGTGCAGCGCTCCGGACGGTCAGGTTTATTGAGTTCTTTGCTGAAAACCTTGGTTACGATGACGTTCCGGACGAGAATTACAGGGGTGAGCACCTGATGCGCGTGAGCAATATCGCGTTCATGTACACCGACTCAGTCAATTGACGGCGAGTGCCGAAACCAGCTGCGTTTAACCGATAAAGGGCCCGCAAGGGCCCTTTTTTTGCGGTAATCTGCAGTCCGGATGACAGCTAAGAAAGCCAACACTTTTGCGATTCCCCTGGTCGTGGCCGTCACCGGGCACCGTGATCTCGTGCCATCGGAGGTGCCGGCCATTCGAGAACGAGTCGCGCACCTGCTGCGAGTGCTTCAGCAGAACTGCCCAGACCGTCGCCTGCAGGTAATGTCGGCGCTGGCCGAGGGCGCCGATCAGCTGGCGGCCGAAGTGGCCCTTGAGCTGAATGTCGAGCTGCTTGTCACGTTGCCGATGACAAAGGACATCTATCGCGATGACTTTGTGTCCGCGGAATCAAAGCGGCACTTCGGCGCACTTTGCGGCCGTGCAACTGACTTTTATGAACTACCGCTCGCGAGCAGCAATACCGAAGAAGGAATTCGCACCGCCGGACCCGAGCGCACTCGGCAATACGCGCAACTTGGTGTCTTCCTGTGCGCACATTGTCATATTCTGCTGGCAATCTGGGATGGCAAGCAGACGAACCAGCTAGGCGGCACCGGGCAGGTGGTGAAGTTTCACCATGACGACATCATGCCCGGCTATACACCGAACTCGGTCGCGACGCAGCAGATGCTGGTTGATGACGAGAGCGATCTCGTTTACCACATCGTCTGCTCGCGTGACCGCCCGGATGGTGCGCCTGCAAAGGGCCACGCGCCGCTTGACTGGAGCTGGTTTAGCAAGGACCGGGAAACGCCGCGCAGTCACGAAGTGCCAGAACAGCACCAGCTCATTTTCCAGCGCAGTAGTGAGTTCAGTCGCGATGCGATAGAGCATGCTGAGGCCATCGAAGCCGAGAAGTATCCACTGTACACGCCGGAACAGGAGGGGGAGCTGCCACCCGGAGTGGACGATATCAATCGGCTTTTCTGTATCGCGGACTGGCTCGCGATTCGTTACCAGAAGAGAGTGTTGCTGACCCTGCGGACGACCCACGTACTGGCGTTCCTCATGGGGCTCATGTTTATTCTCTATACGGACGTTGAGGGCTGGCAAATCTTCATGTTGGCGTTCCTGCTGTTCTTTGTTGCGTCGGCGGCGGTGCATTTTCAGGCGGAGCGACAGGGCTGGCATCGCAAGTACCTCGACTATCGAACCCTGGCCGAAGGGCTGCGCGTGCAGTTCTACTGGGCGGTTGCCGGTGTTGGCCATGAGAATGATTCGAAATACGCACACGACAATTTCTTGCAGACCCAGGATCCGGAGCTTGGCTGGATTCGCAACATCATGCGAGTTGCCGGAACGCACTGCGATGCTGAAAAAATAACCAGCAGGACGGGGCTGGACTTCGTGCTGCGCGAGTGGATCGGCGATATTCGCGGCGGTGGCCAACTCGCTTATTTCGCGACCAAGGTGATCGACAAAGTGAAACGTCATCGACTGACCGAGCGATTGGGGATGCTGAGCCTGCTAACCAGCGTCGGCGTCGTCGTGATCTTCGTGACGGTCGGGTCCTCGTTACCGGATGGCTGGACAAATCCACTCCTGGCGGCCATGGGCACCATGCTGCTCATTTACGCTATCCGTCAGGGCTATGGTTACGCGACCGCCGAGAAAGATCTCATCAAGCAATATGAGTTCATGCTGCGGCTGTTCCAGAATGCGCGGCGCCGGCTCGATGACGCCGACGATCCGCAGGAACGGCGACAGATTCTGCAGGCGCTGGGCGGTGCGGCACTGGATGAACACGCCGAATGGATACTCATGCATCGCGACAGGGCGATAGACCAGGGCGAGATCTGGCGAATGGGCAGCTAGGTTCCGCGGCGACAGTGGCGGTCGAGCAAAATCATCACAGAACGATTAGCACCAGTTGGTCGCAAAACACGCTGATTTTCAGAACACCGCCCTCACTCGCCCAGCCTGTAAGCCCGCTTCAAGCGCTTCGTCTGAAACAACAGCGCCGA
>CAZTQL010000112.1:0-7589 GCA_964615665.1 uncultured Woeseiaceae bacterium
CTCGGCAATTCGCTTGAGCGTGTCAACGTCATTCGCAGCGTTTGACGTCGCGAATGAAACGATCAATATCAAGGCAATCAGAACTCGCATCGACAATCTCCAGAACTGTTTGAGTAGCGATGGAGTAGTTTTACAATTCGATGCCGGCTTGTCTAGCCAAATGGGACGCTCTGCTGTTTTCCAACAACCCGATGACGCTTTTTTTTTGGTGCAGTGTCGATCCACAAGGTATTACCTATATGATTTGCCGATACTGTGGCAAGATTCGACACATGTTACATAGCAGAATACCGTGAAACGCCGCCACTTCCTGAGGCAGGCTGCTAGCGCCGCAGTCTGTGCCGTCGGCGCATCAGTACTCAGCATACCGACTGTAGCGCTCGCCGCTAAGCAGGAAAAGGCCCGTCAACTCGGTCTGAAGATCACCGACGTCCGCACTTTTGTCATGAACGCAGGCGGCGACGAGAATTACGTTTTTGTAAAAATATACACAAACCAGGGACTGACAGGGCTTGGCGAGGGGACCCTGCCGTCAAAGGCGCTGACGATCAGCCAAGCAATTCTGGAGCACAAACGCTACCTCGTTGGCCAGGATCCGACTGAAATCGAGCGTCACTGGCAAGCCATGTTTCGTGGCCCCCGCTATCGGGGCGGGCCGATAATGATGTCAGCGATTAGTGCCATAGATATTGCTTTGTGGGATATCTTCGGCAAGGCACTGGAATTGCCGGTTTGGCAATTGTTAGGCGGTAAAGCGCGAGATCGAGTGCGGGTCTACCCGAAGCCTGGCTGGGGCAATAGCCCGGATGAAATGGGTGCATTGTGGCTTGCGGCCAAGAAAAAAGGCTGGACAGCTGGCAAGAGTGGTTTCTATAAACCCGATGACGGCGTCATGCGCCAGGACAAGGCACTTGCGGATTCGGTTGCCCGTGTTCGAGCCATTCGGGAGGCCGTTGGAGACGATTTCGATATTTGCATCGATCTGCACGGCAAGCCCACGACGGCGTTCGCCGTGGAGTTTTGCCGTCAGGTAGAAGACTATCGTCCTTACTTTGTCGAAGAGGCCACACAAGCAGAGGACCTCGGCGAACTCCGGCATTTGAGAACGCATACAAAAGTACCGCTCGCTACCGGTGAGCGGCTGTTTACGAAATACGCATTCGGCGAGATTTGTGCTGAGCACCTCGTGGACTACGTTCAGCCGGATGCCATCCATTGTGGTGGCCTCACCGAAATGCGCAAAATCGCGGCGATGGCGGACGCCTTCAGAATAGAGGTGCTACCCCATAACCCGAACAGCCGCGTCTGTACATTTGCATCGCTGCATTTCTGCGCGGCGACACCCAATGCGACTCTGCTTGAAATCAGTGGATCCGAACGCGACAAGTGGGACGATCTGTTCTTTGGCGCTGCAGTAGACTACCGGAACGGCTTTGCAGAGTTGCCAAATAAGCCCGGCCTGGGAATCGACCTCGACGAATCAGTTGCCGCAAAATCACCCTACGTGGAGAAAGACTGGCATGGACCGAGATTTGAGGACGGCGCCATTGCAGACCGATAGCGGAGCAGCCCGCCGTTTATGAGCAATAGGCAATAGCGAAATATTGCGTATCACCGGAAGTGTGGTAACGGCTCATAATACTCGCCACCATTGATCGCGCTTTCGTAACGGGACCGCGACAGCTCGTCCATTTTGTCCTTCCATGTTGCCATTCCGTTGACCAATTCCGACGCGTGAAGCCGCAGGGGCTCCCAGACAGCATCGCCTCGATAATTGATCACGTTGTACTCCAGCAAAGGATCATCACTCCTCATATCGAAGGTAAGTAATCCGAAGTTGACGCTGCGGAAATACACCTGGCGAATTCTTGCCTCGGGTCGGCGTTTCAGGAAACTATCCGATGTATCTTGCGCAAGCGGTGACGACGTCAGATCGTAATAGTCGTATCCACCCTTGTCGGACCAGGGTATGGCATTGAGCTCTGCGACATGTGTGTCACCAGATACCAGAACTACGCCGTTTATTCCTTCATCTCGAATATAGTCGAAGAGTTCGTTGCGTTCCGTCATGAAAGCGGCCCAACTGTCATCGTCAGGACCCTTAGCCGCCGACCAGCCACTTCCTGACAGTATGACCTTAAACGGCGCACTGCTGGCCTTTAGTCGGGTCTTTAGCCAGCGTTTTTGCGCTGCGCCCAACATCGTCTTACTTTCCAGATCGGGCGCGGAGTTCGGGTCGCGGTAGTATCGAACATCAAGAAAAAAGAAGTCGACGCCGCCATATTGATACTCGAAGAACACGCCCGGCGTGCCGTCGAGCCCATAGGCCGGGTTCGCCCAGTATTTTCGGAAGGTACTTAAGGCCTTGTCTTTGAAAGGGTTGGTTCGATCGCCATCGTTGATACCAAAATCATGATCATCCCAGATCGCTAGCTGTGGTATTCGTGGCGCGATTGGCTGAAATAACCTCACTCCTCGTTGCCGTTGGTATTCCTCACTCAAAACCGTTGCTTGCGCGCTGTCACCATAGATGTTGTCGCCAAGCCATACGAATAGATCAGGATTAGCTGAATCGACGGCCCGCCAGATCACCTGATCCGGATCTTTCGCGTATCGCGCACCAGACCCCATCGCGAGACTGAATGCGGCCGGAGACGCGGGGTCGGGAGCCGTTACAAAGTAGTGCACAGGGACATCCGTCGCATAGCCACCGCGCTCTCCGTCGAGGAGCACTCGATAGTAATACCGGGTACCTGGTTTCAGATCGCTTGCAATGATCGTTACCGCAAGATCGTCTGCGACCTGCGCACGCAACGGCTGGGTTATATGCTGTTTTTCAAATCGCGGCGATTCGCTAATCTCAATAGCGACCAGGAATTCGTCACTGACCCTGAGCCAGACCTGGATCGAGGTTGGCGTCACGGCGCCCAGCATCGGTCCCTGAAGCACGCGGGCTTTTGAGAGATTGGCCTGTGCCTGAGATTGCGTCGGAAGCAACGACAGAGCCGGCAACAGCGATCCACCGAAGGCCAGCATCCGCATGAAGGCGCGTTTGGTGATTTTTGGACTGACCAGGTGACGAATTATTTTCGGCATCTTTCATTCACCTCTTCGCAAGGCTACGAATATCGTTGATTCATTCTGTCAACTATACGACTTTGATGCCTCGAGCATAGAAATGTAACCTAGATTGCCAATAAAATAATAATCGTTGAAGAGGAAGTAGCGATGACAGGGTATTCGCACGGTTGGCCACGTAGGGCAGCGGGTTTTGGAGCGGTCTGCTGCATACTTCTGGCGACGGCCTGGGGCTCGCAGTGGCCCGACTGGACTGTCCTGAACATTGCTCACCGAGGTGGAATCGTACCTGGCTACGCGGAGAATACGCTTGCAGCCTACCGACGGGCGATTTCATTCGGCGTGGATGTTATCGAAATCGATCTACGTGGCACCCGGGATGGAGAGATCGTCATCTTGCATGATGAGACCCTCGATCGCACCACGGACGGTAAGGGAAACGTCACAGATCACACTCTTGCAGAACTGAAACAGCTGAATGCCGGTAACGGTGAGTCGATCCCGACCTTCGCAGAGGTGCTTGACCTCGTCGCGGACACCGGTGTGAAGTTGCTTCTCGACATCAAGGTCAGCCCGGTGTTAGACAAGGCGAAAGTCGTCCGACTGACCGAGAGTCATGATGCAGTACTGGACGTCATTGTCGGAGTGAGAACGCTGGGCGATCTGAGGCAGTTCCGCGGGCTCAACCCCAACATCCGGACCTTGGGATTCATCCGCAGGCCTGAGGACATTGACGATTTCGTCGCGGGTGGAGTCGATATCATCCGCCTGTGGCCCGAATGGATCGAGGCAGATCAGGAAATCGTCGGCAAGGTCCAGAGAATGGGAAAACCCGTCTGGACTACGGCCGGTGACGCTCCTCGTGAGGTGCTCGAAGAACTCATCCGTTGCGGTGTAAACGGGATACTGTCCGACTTCCCGGAGGTCACATTCAGCGTAATGGCAGAGTTCGAGGTCAGGCGCGGCGGGGCGCAGTAACATCGGCCGACGAACGGATTTGTCGATTCCTCTCTTCTCTACGGGATCAAATGAGGAATATGCCGAGCACAACGACCGCGATCGCTGCTGCCGCACCCTGGATGAGGGTACCAAGCGATTGCAATTGATAACCTTGCTTCACGCTCATGCCAGAGAATTGAGTGACCACCCAGAAGTAACTGTCGTTGGCATGCGATACCACCATTGAACCGGCACCAATCGCGACCACGGTGAGGGCTTTGGCCGTTTCGGAATCAAGGCCGAGCGATTCCAGCAGCGGGGCAACGATACCGGCTGTCGTTACGATGGCGACCGTTGACGAGCCCTGGGCTGTCTTGATCGCCGCTGCCAGAATAAACGGCAGTATCAGCCCCGTCTCGATCTGACTTGCGCCGCCGCTGACAACGTCCGCGATGCCCGATGTTTGCAGGACTCTGCCAAATGCGCCGCCCGCGCCGGTAATTAGAATGATCAGCGCGGAATTGACGATCGCTTCACCAAACCAACCGCGCTCCGAAAGCATCGAACGTTCGAATGATCTCGGGAGGAACAGAGCAAACAAAGCACCGATCGAAAGCGCGACCGCCGGCTGACCGGTGACATTAAGAAAGTTAGCAGCAACGCCTGTGCCGAGTGGCGAGGTTGGCAGTTGTGCGACAGATCTGCCGACGATCAATAGAAGCGGCACGAATATTGGCAACAGAGCACCAAGTGTTGAATGGCCTTCGGAAGAAACTGTTGGTGCCGTCTCTGCAGCTGCAATGGGTGCAGCCGCGAGCTCGAATTGGGCGGCGTAGCGAACCGCAAACAGCAATCCCGCGCCAAGCGCGATCAGACTTACGAGCATGCCCCAGACGATCACGAGTCCCAAATCAGCACCCAGAATACCCGCGGCGGCGACGGGACCAGGCGTTGGAGGCACCATGGTGTGAGTTGCGTACAGCCCGAGACTCAAGGCAACGGCACCGCCGGCAGCTGATACCCCGGCTCGAAACGACAGCGCCCGGTTGATGGGGGATAACAATATATAGGCGGCGTCACAAAAGACCGGCATTGAGACTACGTAGCCTACTAACCCCATCGTCATTGGAATGCGCTTGGGACCTGCCAGGCGCAGGACCGATGCCGCCAAATGTGCCGCGGCCCCGGAGCGCTGCAGGAAAGTACCGATGATGGAACCGGCGACAATGACGATGCCGATATAAGCAATCGTATCGCCGAATCCTGCATTGATCGAATCCAGCAGCTCGTCGACAGGCATACCCGTGAACACGCCGTAGCCGAACGCGGCCAATAACAGTGCGACGAACGGGTGAAGCTTGCCGATGGTGGTCGAGGCGACGATGAAGATGATCATCGCAACCAGTGACAAGATGAGAATCACGCGGAGACGCTCAAGCCCTGGTGGACACTGGCGTGAGTGGTGTCATCTCGGTGAAAGGCCTGTAATAAAGACTATGAGAGAGTTATCATAGATACCGTTTGTACAATTTGCAAAGCTCGCCGAGGTCTCGGCAAAGGCCGTATCCATGCACGATCGATCATTTGCAGTGCCACGAAGCCCCGCTTCGTTGGCTATCCAAAATACCAGAAGTTCTTTAACAGGGGGATCGACAAATGAAAACTTGGAAAGAAATTAGATGTGGCCATTCCGTCGTTTCGATGACGGCGCTGAACTTCGCAGTCGTCGCGAGTCTGTGTGTTTTGGTGACCCAATTGAGTTACGCCGGCGACATTGTCGGTGTGGTCAACGATCCTGCACTGCAGCGATTTGTTGACGGCGCAACCGTCACTACCGATCAGGGTACTCGACGGGTAGTCTCCGATCGTTGGGGACGGTACAGCTTTAGAGGACTGCCTGCGGGCGAGTACACGGTCGAGGCAGACTTTGGCGGATATGAAACACAATCGGTAAGCGTCACTGTACCCCAGACGGGCGAAGTCACTCTGGACATTACTCTGTCTTCAACGTATCTCGACGAAGTCGTCGTCACGGGCTCTCGCGTATCCCAGCTACTTGCGCTGCAACGCAAACGTACGGCGGAGAGCATTCTCGACGCGGTGTCGGCCGATACGGTCGGCAAGCTACCTGATTTCAACGTGGCTGAGGCCATTCAGCGATTGCCGGGCCTGTCGGTGGAAATTGATCAGGGTGAGGGCCGTTATACGGTAATTCGCGGGATTGATTCCGACCTCAATAATGTGACGATTGACGGCAATCTCGTTGGTTCGCCGGAAGGATCAGGACGGCGCGTGGCGCTGGACGTCGTTCCATCGGACCTGGTATCGATGGTCGAAGTGGTCAAGGCAATAACGCCGGACCTCGACGGTAACGCAATCGGCGGCAACATCAACGTTGTCACGCGCAGCGCCTTCGATTCTGCGGAGCCGTTTGGGGCTATCAGTGCCCGTGTAGGTTACAACGATAAGAGTGGCCGCAACCCATACGGCGCCAGTGCGACCTGGGGATCAACGCTTGGGCCCGACGATGAGTGGGGATTGGTCCTTGCCGGCAGCTATTACATCAAGAGGTACGACACCGAACTGGCCGAGGGTCAGGATTGGGCCGAGTTTGCGCCGGGGGACTTTGCACCCGGGAACTTACGCCTGTTCGAGTATGACATTGAGCGTGAGCGCATAGGCATGAACGCGAATCTCGAATATCGGCCGAACGACACCACGCTGTGGTATTTCCGAAGTATTTTTAACGAGTTCACCGACGAGGAACAGCGCGATCAACTGGATTTCGATGCGGCACGAGGGGATCAGACTCCGTTGTCGAGCACGTTGGTGGAAAACGAAGACGGCCGTGCCTCACGCGAATATCGGCAAAACAATCAGACTCAGAAACTGAACAATATTTCCATCGGTGGCGAATTGGATTTCGATAACGTTACCTGGGGTGCAAGCTACACATTTTCGCACGCTGAAGAGATTACTCCGTTCCGCGTAGACTGGGAGTATCGCTCGGGAGGTGGTGCGTTTCCTAACACGGTCGATGTCTCAGATTATTACTGGGAGTTCGATGCCGGTCCGGCAATCAACGATCCGGATAACTATCCGTTTCGTCGAGTTCGCCGTCGCACCGACGCCATTGAAGAGGACATCAATTCGTTTAAGACCGATCTCAAAATCGACCGTGACTTTGGCAGTCGCTCCGGCTACTTGAAGTTCGGACTCAAATACGCCGAGCGTGACAAGTTCCGCGACAGAGAAAACATGGATTACGAGGACGCCGTTGATTTTACGCTCGGCGACACAGGTCTGTTTTCTTCTGGCCCGAGTGATTTCTTCGACGGGCGATATGAATTAGGCCCGGTGCTGGATTTCGATGGGCACGAGGCCTTATTTCGATCGAATCCAGAGATGTTTGAATTTAACGCCGACGGCTCGGCGGAGAGTTCAATTGCTTCCGATTACAACATTGTAGAAGACTTGTATGCTGGTTACGGCATGATCAGTGTCGATTTCGGCAGCACGACCGTCCTTACCGGCGTGCGGGTCGAATATACCGATGCCACATATAATGCGAC
>CAZTQL010000113.1:0-7394 GCA_964615665.1 uncultured Woeseiaceae bacterium
TCTTGCCTGATCGGTGTTTTCGCCACGATATCATGCCGGTGACCGAGGCCGAAAAAAAGCGCGCCAACGAAATTATCAGTGCTCTATACTTCCAACATCCGCCCGGATCTTTTCGACATCGAAGTCGGAGCAACTCGTGAACGATATTAAACGTGGAATTCATGAACTCTACTCGGCCGACCCGATCGCAGCCGATGAGCAACTCTGGGGGCGCAAGAGCGATCCGATTACACGTCGCGGCTTTCTGACCGGCAGCAGCCTGATCGCAATGTCGACGGCCATTGGTGCTTCCATCCCGTTCGCACATCTGATGCCGGGCGGTTTGATCCCCGCCGCACTGGCGCAGTCCGATGAGCCTTTTGAAATTCCTGGCAAGGAAGGGCTGGTCATCCTCAACGACCGGCCGATCAATGCGGAAACACCGGCGCATCTGCTCGATGATCGCATCACCCCGGCAAAGCGGCTGTTCATTCGTAACAACGGCATACCGCCCGTCACCGCAAACATCGATCCTGAGGCCTGGCAACTACAGTTCGGCGGCGAATCAATCGCGCGCGAACTGACGCTGAGCGTCGCCGACCTGAAGAAACAATTCCAACATCACACCTATCAGTTGCAGCTCGAGTGCGGCGGCAACGGCCGCAGCGAATTCGTACCGCCTGCGTCGGGTAATCAATGGTCATTAGGTGCTGTCGGCTGTCCGGAGTGGACGGGTGTGCGACTGAAAGATGTGCTCGACCACGTCGGCATAAAAGAGGATGCCGTCTACGTCGCTTACTACGGCGCCGACATCCATGCCAGTGGTGACCCCAACAAAGCACCGATTTCCCGCGGTGTGCCGGTCGAGAAAGCCCTGGAGGAAGAAACGCTGATCGCCTGGGCGATGAATGGCGAAGCTATTCCGCCGATGAACGGCTATCCGTTACGCCTCGTCTGCGCCGGCTGGCCGGGATCGGTCAGCGGCAAATGGCTGAACAAGATCGTCGTCAGGAACCAGGTGCACGACGGTCCGAAAATGACTGGCACCTCGTATCGCGTACCGTGTAAACCGGTCGCTCCCGGCACGACGGTGCCGGAAGACGAGATGTGCATCATCGAGTCAATGCCGGTGAAATCGCTGATCACCTATCCGAAGTCCGGCATCGAGCATGTTGGCGACAAAGCCCTGGCACTGCGCGGCCACGCCTGGGCTGGAGATTTTGAGGTTAGCGCCATGCAGGTATCGACCGATTTTGGTGCGACCTGGACGACTGCGAAGCTGGAAGCGCCTGCGAATCGTTTTGCCTGGCAGCACTGGAGTGCTGAGGTCGAGTTTTCAGAGCCCGGTTACTACGAGATTTGGGCACGCGCAACCGATAGCGCCGGGCGATCACAGCCGATGGTGCTACCGGGCTGGAATCCGAAGGGCTATTTGAACAACGCCTGCCACCGCATCGCGATTCAGGTCGTTTGATGCGCGGGGCATGGCCTGCCTTGGCACTCGTTGCGGTCGGCCTCGTCGTCTTGTCCGGCTGCGCAAAAGAAGACGCACCCGCGACGACCATCGACCCGCCGGCAATGCCGCCGACGGCGACTCCGGCAACAATGGCCGCGGCGGAGCCGCAGATCGATGCCGCGACGGGCTTCAAAATGACCGGCGACTGGCAGCTGGTACGCGGCAACTGCACCGGCTGTCACTCGGCCAAATTGATCACGCAGCAGCGCGGTACTGAGCAGCAATGGCTGACGATGATCCGCTGGATGCAAAAGAAACAGAACCTGTGGCAGTTCGACCCGGATACCGAGACGCGTATCATTGCGTACCTCGCGGAGCATTATCCGCCGCAGGCGGCGCGCCGCCGCGCCGCCATTCCGCCGGATTTAATGCCCCCGAACCCCTACGAGGCGCAGGCCTTAAACTAACAACGAGATAAAAATCATGCGCGTATCAGCTGCCGATTGACTTGCCCCGCTAGGGAAGCACGCACAGTAAATCGTCCGCGAGGACAATATCGCCGTCGTATTCCGATTTAATCAGCTCGACGTTCTCATCCAGGTTGCGCAAGCTGCGTGCCATAAAATGGCTCAAAACAAGCTTGCCGGGCGCCGCTGCCGCCGCGATCTCGCCAATCACACTGGGCGGTGCGTGCAGACGCCGCGCGACGCCGCTCGCTGTTTCCGCAATGGCGAGGTGCATCACAAGAATGGACGCGCCGGTGGCAAAATCTGCGAAGTCCGCGTTGCTGCCATTTTGATCGGTCCCGAACACCAGTGATTTTCCCCGTACCGTTACTTTGAATGCCGCCGCCGGCACGATGCCGTGTGGGACCCGCATCGCTTCGACTTCGATGAGGTCGTCGCGGTAGACGACGGCAGCATCACCGCCGCCAACTTCCCTGGACACCAGCATGGGCAGCCCGGCCGTTCCATCCAGAAAACCTGAGAGGTACGCGTAAGCCCCGGATTGCCGGTCGAGCAACCGGCTCAACCAGGACTTCAGCCCCGGAAACCGGCCGTCGCCTGCGGGTCCGGCGATCGGTAAGGCACGCTGCCTTCCCGAGAAATTGCCTGACTTTAGCAGCGCCGGGAAGTCCGCCGAATGGTCCGCGTGTACGTGGCTCAAGCCGATCCAGTCAAGATCCTCGAAACGCGCGCCAGCCTCCGCAAAACGCAGGAAAGTGCCGCCACCGGCATCAATCAACACCCGTGCTGTCCCGTCTATCCAAACGAGGTATCCGGATGACGCGCGCCCATCATCGGCAATCGGTCCACCGGAGCCGAGTACCTGCAGCGCGATGCCGTCAGTCGGCGGACATTCGGCCTCGGTCGAGCTGCAGGAGGCCAGGAAAAACAGTGCTGTCACTGCCAGTAGGCGGTACTTCGGGCACTTCAGCATAAATTCGTCTCGCTTAAGCCTTGGTTCGTAGAAACCAGTATATCGGTTAGCTCGCAAGTGCATTAGTGTTTGCTAATCATCGGGGGGGGATAACCCGTGTCAGCAAACGCAAGATCCATTGCCGTCCTGGGTGTCGGTAACAGCCTTCTGACGGACGACGGCGCCGGCATTCACACTCTAGAGCGGTTCGCAGCCAACAACACCAGGGACGATGTGTTCTGCCTGGACGGGGGCACCGTCGGCCTCGCACTGCTCGACCGCTTGTCCGGCCTCAATGGCCTGATCGCACTTGATGCAATGAAATTGGGCAAGCGCCCCGGCACAGTCACTGTGCTCGAGGGCGAAGCGATGGACTCCCACCTCAGGAATCAACACGGCAGCGTGCACGAGGTCGGCCTCTCAGACCTCATGGACGCGATGCGCCTGCGTGACGACCTGCCTGAGATGCGCGCGCTAATTGGTATAGAACCGGCTGACATGGACTGGGGCACGCAGCCGACACCAGCCGTCGTGGCGGCATTGCCGGAAGCCACATCCCATATCCACAAACTACTGCACAAGTGGCGTATTGCGGCCACTAGCGAGGCTGCCGCATGACGACACTGGGTGACATCGAAGTTGAAGTCCAGGCAATGCACGGCAACGTGCGGCCGATTCTGAACGAGATATTGCATGCGCTGGACCGACTCATCGATAACGACGAAGCAACGACGATCGATCTCGCCGGCCTGCCCTTCGCGCCCGGTGAGATCGAAGCACTGGAAGCATCGCTGGGAACAGGCGAGGTGTCCGCGCAGCTTGACGCGCTAGGCACGAGCATCATTCGGGAGACCATTTATCCGGGTGTCTGGTGGATTGAGCATCGCAATGTCTACGACGAAGTGGTCGGTCGTTACCTGGAAGTTACACGGATGCCGGAGATCCTGTCGTCGCAGGTCGCCGACATCAGTGCCGGTCGCGCCCGACTGGGCGAACAGTTCGAATAGGAATTATTGCGGGAGGAAAACAGTATGAAATACAGACCGACCGTCGGGGAAATTCTGCAAGCCAAAGGCGTATCAAGGCGCGGATTCCTCAAATATTGTGCTACGACTGCCTCGTTGCTGGCGCTACCGCCCAGCATGATTCCACGCATCGCAGAGGCGATCGAAAATGCCCGGCGGCCGTCGGTCATCTGGCTGTCGTTCCAGGAGTGCACGGGTTGCACCGAGTCATTGACCCGCTCGGCCTCGCCCACCGTGGAAGGGCTGATCTTCGATGCGATCTCACTCGACTATCACCACACGCTGCAAGCCGCCGCCGGCGAACAGGCCGAAGCGGCACGCCATGCCGCGATGGAAGAAAACGACGGCAGTTATCTCGTGCTGGTCGATGGCTCGATACCAATGGCCAACCCGGGATTCTCGACCATCGCCGGTGTCAGTAACGTCGACATGCTGCTGGATACTGTCAAAGGTGCGGCAGCCGTTGTTGCTATCGGCTCCTGTGCCGCGTTCGGTGGATTGCCGGGCGCGAATCCGAATCCGACGGGCGCAGTCGGCGTGCAGGAGCTTGTGAAGGACAAACCGGTGGTCAATGTCCCGGGTTGCCCGCCAATTCCGACGGTCATAACAGCGGTGCTCGCGCAGTTCCTGACATTCGGCACGATTCCGGATCTCGACAAGCACGGCCGACCGCTCGCCTATTTCGGCAATACTATTCACGACCGCTGCTATCGCCGACCGTTCTACGAGCAGGGCAAGTTCGCCGAGACCTTCGATGACGAAGGCGCAAAGGCGGGCTGGTGCCTCTACAAGCTCGGTTGCAAAGGCCCGACAACCTACAACGCCTGTGCCACCGTCAAGTGGAACCAGGGCACGAGCTTCCCGATCGAATCCGGCCACCCCTGCCTCGGTTGTTCCGAACCTAATTTCTGGGACAAGGGCGGTTTCTACGAGCCATTGTCGACCGGCAAGTTCGGTAGCGGCACGAAACTCGCCGGCGCAGCAGTGGCTGGCGTCGCTTTGGGTGTTGCCGCGGCTGCCGCAGGGCGCCGTCGCCAAGCCAAATTTACAAAGGAGGCATGAGATGGACCTTCTGGAATTCGCGAGAGGCCCTGCGCTGCAGGTTGCCGCTTATATACTCGTCGCAGGAACGATCTGGCGCATCGTCGGCATCGTGCTTCTGAAAGAGAAACAGGATTTTTCAGAACCACGCCAACGCGCAGGCCTGCCAGCTGCGCTCAAGGTCATCTGGACGCGCGCCTTCACTGCAGATCCTTTCAAGAAAGCAACGCTGTACCCGAAAATCATGGGTTACGTGATGCACGTCGGACTGTTCGCTACGGTCTTTCTGTTTACGCCGCACATCGTTTTCTTCGAAGGGTGGACAGGCCTCGACTGGCCAGGATTGCCGAACAGCGTCATTTTCCTGATCGCCGTTGCCACCGTTGTATGCGGTATCGCATTGATCGTGCGGCGCCTGACCAGCCCGGTTCTTAAGCTGATTTCGAACTTCGACGACTATTTCAGCTGGTTCGTGACGATGCTGCCGCTGGTTACCGGGCTGCTGATTTCGGTGCGCGCCTTGTTCCGGTACGAAGACCTGCTGGCAATACACATATTGAGCGTTTGTTTACTGCTCATCTGGCTGCCATTCGGCAAACTGGGGCACACGTTCCTCGTCTTCATTACACGCGGTACAACCGGCATGGTCTTTGAACGCAGGGGAGCCAAGACATGACCACAGTAGATGGCAAGCACACCCTCGATCGCGAAGCCGAACGTCTTGCATACAAGCCAGCGGAGATTCGCCACGACAAACAAGGTGATTTGGGTTCGGAGGAACGCATCAACAAAGCGATGTATAACTTCGTCAAGAACTTCAACACACAAACCGCGTCCTATCTCGACGGCTGCCTGCACTGCGGCATGTGCGCAGACGCCTGCCACTTCCATGTGCGCACCGACGATCCGCGCTACACACCGATCTGGAAGATCGAACTGTTCAAGCGGACCTACAAGCGCCAGGTGGGACCGTTTGCATTTTTCTACCGGCTGTTAGGACTCAAGCGGCAGGTCACGATCGACCAGCTCGAGGAATGGCAGCACCTGCTGTATGACAGCTGCACGGTCTGCGGGCGCTGCTCCCTCGTTTGCCCGATGGGCATCGATATCGCGGGCCTGGTCTCGATGGCGCGTCACGGCATGTTCAAGGCCGGCCTGGTCCCGCACGAGCTGCACGAAACGGCGAAACGCGCTGCCGAGACCGGCAGTCCGCTCGGCATCACGCCCGAGAAGTTCGAAGAGCGGCTTGAATGGATGGCTGACGAACACGAGGTCGAGATACCCGTCGACGTCGAGAAGGCCGATGTTCTCGCGGTGATGTCTTCTATCGAAATTCAGAAGTACCCGGAGTCGATGGCGGCAACGGCGAAGATCCTGAATGCGGCTGGTGAGTCATGGACGTTTCGTACCGACGGTTTCGAAGCCACCAACTTCGGCATGTTATCGGGCAACGTCGAGTGGCAGAAAGATTCCAGCATGAAACTCATTAACGCGGCAATCAAGATCGGTGCCAAGACCCTGGTACTGCCGGAATGCGGCCACGCTTATATGGCGATGCGATGGATGGGAGCCAACATGTATGGCAAGCCACTGCCATTCAAAGTACTGCACATATCCGAGTACCTGGCCGATGCATTGAACACCGGCAAGATAAAGGTAAAGAAGGTCGACAAAAGCGTCGCCTATCACGATCCCTGTCAGGTCTCACGCCGCGGCGGCGCCACGCAAGCCGCGCGCGACGTGCTGAAGCATCTCGGCGTCGACCATCGCGAGATGAAAAACGGCGGCGACTATAACTGGTGCTGCGGCGGCGGCGGCGGGGTCATCACGATCAAGCGCGCAGACAAACTTCGTCATCGCGTCTTCAAACTGAAGATGGATCAGGTCGAAGAAACGGAAGCGGATGAACTGCTATCCAGTTGCGCCAACTGCCGGCAGAGCTTCGACGACTCGCAAGAGCACTTCAGCTGGGACTACAAAATGGGCAGCCTGATGGAAATGGTCGCCGAAAATCTTGAGGAGGGCAACGCATGAGCGCTCGAATCGTAGTCGATCCGGTAACCCGTATCGAAGGCCATCTGCGCATTGAAGCGCAAATGAACGGCAACCAGATCGAACAAGCTTATTCGTCCGGCACGATGGTGCGCGGCATAGAAATCATCCTGCGAGATCGTGACCCGCGAGATGCCTGGGCGTTCGCACAGCGCATCTGCGGTGTCTGCACACTGGTGCACGGCATCGCCTCGATCCGGTCGGTCGAAAATGCGATCGATGCGAAAGTACCGCCGAATGCAGAGCTGATTCGCAACCTGATGATTGGTGCCCAGTACATTCACGATCACGTGATGCACTTCTATCATCTGCATGCGCTGGACTGGGTGGACGTCGTGTCGGCGTTGAAAGCAGACCCGGCGGCAACCGCCGCACTGGCGCAGAGTTTGAGCAGCTACCCGCGTTCATCGACGGGCTATTTC
>CAZTQL010000114.1:0-7339 GCA_964615665.1 uncultured Woeseiaceae bacterium
TTGGGTCAACTGCATTGGCAGACGCAACCGTGGACCAGCTCGTCAAATCGCGATTTAGCGGCAAAGGCAAGATCTTGAACGTATTTGGCGGCAAGGCGGCGAAAGATGGCCTTGAAATCCGGGCAGCGGTGAGCGGCGATCGAAAAGCGACAAAAACGGGAAAAAATATCGAAGTCATCGATTTGGCTGAACAGATGATCTGGCGATACTCCGTCAACCGTAAAGGCAAGGCAAAGAAGTGCCAGTCGACCACATTCGATGAGTTCCGCGAGCAACTTGCAGCGATTAATGATCTGCCGTTTTTCGGCGAAGGTGAAAAACCGGCCGAGGAAACTGACGAATCTTCACCGGCGCTCGAGTATGAAGTCACGCTGAATTTTCGGGAGACTGGCGAGCAGGAAACGCATGCCGATATGACAGGCGATGTATTTCAATTCGAAGCGATTGCCCATCGGCCAGGTCTGCCGGTCGAAGAGGGCGGCGGTATTCTGGATACGACGTTCGTCATTGGTGAAAAAACCTCCGCATGGACCCAATTGCAGGCCTGGAACGAGAAATGGGGCGAGCTGATCGGGGAAATGACCGGTATGGGCGACAACCTCGTCAAGATTCTGGCAGGCAGCCCGGCGCTGCAGAAGGTGATGGCCGAGTTGCGCTCGAAAGAGTCCGAAATGGACGGCACGATGTTGCGCATGAGCATGCGGCTTTCGACAGTGACCGATCCGCGAGTTCAAGAACAGGCGCAAGCGGAAGACGGCGCTGAAGGTGAAGATATTCCAACCAGTCTCGGTGGGCTCGGCGCAAAGTTGGGCGGCGCCTTGTTCAAAAAGAAGAGCGACGATTCGGCGACCAACGGGCCAACGGAGCTCTATTCGAACGAGGTCGTGGTTATGAGCATGTCGGATGACACGGATCCGCTACTGACCTTGCCGGACGCTTGCGCCAGGTAGCAGCCTGCGGGAGCGCAAGAAAAACCCGGGACCAATTGCTAATGAACCAGGGGGGGAGTTCAAGGATGCAATTGGTCCCAGGCGGGGGACTACGACGGCGTCGCTTGCGGGGACATATTCGACAACAATTTTGTTCGGGAACATCGTGTGACACTCGCGATCGGGCGTGAACACCATTTCATGCGATTGCCCGTCGCGTGTGGCGGTGATACTGATGCGCTGTTCCTCTGGGGACTCGCCCTGCAGATTGATCCGTAAGCCAGGTGACGACACACCGTCATCAATAGGGTAGCGCCCTAAAGCGATCAATTGCCTGGCTGGAGCGGTTGGGGCGTGGTCCGGGGAAACCAGCGACAGCAGGAGTCCCTGCAGGGGCAGTGGCGCGCCGGACTCGTCCAGCAGTTGCACGTTGTCGCGAATCTGCTGCTCTACCTCTGCGGTGTGCCGGCTCAGTTCCTTCGCCGAGATAGCGCCGTCGCCGTCGTCATCAACGCCATCGAATGCAGAGACCGGGAGAGAGACCACGAGGAATGCCCCGCCGTTTGCGAAGTTGACGGTGCCGTGTTGCTCGACCATCAGGTGCGCCCGCACCGAAGTGGCCGCCATCAATACGCAGATGGCGGTTACGATTTGGGAAGCGGCGCGACTGTATCGTTTCGAATTCATGGCGTACCTTTCACACAACGCTGCAGGAACGGAAAGCCGTCTGTCGCGTAGTAGTGGTATATCCCTTCTGGAAATTCCGGCGTGACGCCCGTACGGCCGTTGCACTCGTCCAGATCACCGAGATCAGCGACATACTCGTAGTCTTGTGTAAACGTGCCCATCGCAAAGAGCGAGGCATCAGGCCGACTGGCATCTGGCGTAGCCTTGAGCTGGTAGCTACTTTCGATGACCACGATCCCTGAACTCGCATCCATTGCGTCGAGGTAACCGTAACGTGCATAGATCGGGAAACCATCCGCGGCCCAGGCGATCAAAGTCATCTCGGTGCCCTTGTCGAGTCTGTCGACAAAACCCTCCGGTATTCCGTGGTAGTGGTATTCACCGGTGGGTTGCACGTGTGCATGGTTAGCGTCATCGCCGAAGTTGAAAGAGTCCTGTCCAAGCGCCTCGATACTCCAGCTACCCGCGTTGCCGGCCAGGCTGCAGGACCCGCCTGAATCGTTACACGTTCCAGCGGTACCTGGGTCGATCTTGACGCCGTTGAGCACGTATCCAATTGCTCCTCTGGGTCCGCCAAGCGTTGTGGCTGTCGAGGTCATGGCGGGATCGAGCGTGTAACTCGCCGATACCGCTTGCTGGGAAATCGTATTGGGGTTATTGGCGTTCGGAAATGTGCCGACATCGTGATCAGGTATGCCGTTCGCGGACAAGGTCCGGTTGGTTGCATCGCAGAACCAATCCGCCGTGCTTGTTGTATTCACAGAAGCCGAGCTATTAAAAGCGCTATAGCTGTACATGCACTCGACGCTGGCCGTGGATGTGCCGGAAGTTGAACCTGCGTCCGGCGTTGTTGTGGTAGTGCTGACAAAACTATCACTGCTACTGCTACACGCCGACAGTAGAGCGAGGATTGCTAGCGCGGAAATCAGCCGAGATTGAAGCATGTCATTGTCCTGAGTTGATCTTAAGTCTGGTCAGTGTGGCCAGCGAGTTAGGAGCGGGTTTGAAGACAATGTGCAGAAATCGAGGAGGGAGACGCACAATCGCTACTGGCTCAGAGCCTTGAAACACAACGTTTTCATTGAAAATGCCGACTGGTTCCACGCTTCTATCCCAATTATGCGCAATATTATATTTGGAGAAATGTGAGATTTCTGAATTAGGAATTCAGCTAATGATTCGGCCCGACCCCGACACTGCGAACAAGCGTTCCGCAACTAGCCCCGCTCATCTTGAGGTCGTGCCTCAGGGGAGGCAATTCGTACGAAACACCCGACAAGCTGGTGGATACGGCCAACGCCTTCCCGTGCGACTGACTCGAAGCGTCTTTGACGATCTCGCAATCTGGATGATTGGCGTCGGGATCATCATTGGCGCGGTATTTCCACCCATGTTGGTTGCCTTCGGAGTGCCTCGCGAGATTGTTCTTACTCCATTCTTCTTTGGCATATGTCTACTCGCGGGTATCGTGGTCGGTGGCGTGAATATCCGGCTAATGCGCGTGGTGGTCATGCCGAGATTGCGTGCGCTCGTCGACGGCATGCGACTGATCGAATCGGTCGTTGAAAGCGCAACCTACACAGGCGATTGGACGGACTGCGATCCGGAGAGTTGTCAACTGCGGGTCGACAGTGACGATGTTATCGGTGAGTCTGCTGCCGCGTTCAATCACCTGATACGCGTTCTTCAGCACAGCCATGAAGTTGAAGAGAAAGTTGGCGAATTTAGCAAGACCATGACCAGTCAGCTGGAACTCGGTCCCTTATGCAATGGCGCGCTCAGCGGTTTTATCTCAGCGACGGGTGCCACTGCAGGAGCCATCGTGGCCGATGTGGGTGGAGAACTCTCCGTCCTGGCCAGTTTCGGCATCGTCGAGACCGAAAGCTTGTGTGAGAATGACCAGGTGCGGTTGGCGCTGCGAACACAGGAACCTGTTTATGTCGAGTTGCCCGAGGGGCTGTCTGTGAACGCCGGATTGGTCGAGTTTCAGCCGCGGGAGGTCGCTTTCATGCCTCTGATCGTCCAGTCAAAGGCGACGGGCGTTGTTGTACTGGCCAAATCGTCGGCGTTCCAAAGAGATTCGCGTTCGCTGTCGCAGATCTTTGGCAGAACCTTCGTTATGGCTCTATCCAATGCCATGAAGCACAGTGATTTGCAGCGTATCGCGGCGCTTGATCCCCTGACGAATTGTTACAACCGACGCTTTGGACTTACACGCCTGCGCGAGGAGTTTATGCGGGCGAAGCGAAGCGAACTACCTTTAGGCCTGATCATGTTCGATATTGACCACTTCAAGTTGGTCAATGACTCACACGGGCATCTTATCGGTGATCGGGTTCTCGCGAATGTTGCAAAAGAGGCCAAATTGATTCTGCGCGAGGGTGACGTACTGATTCGCTATGGCGGGGAAGAATTTTTGTGCCTGTTGCCTGGTGCGTCAATTGAAGGTGCAGCTGAGGTCTGCGAGCGTATGCGCGGTGCAATTGAGGCGATGACGGTGCAAGATCGCAGTCAGACTATTCGCTGTACGGTTAGCCTGGGATTCGGCAGTTTCCCTGCGACACCTGCTGAGGATGAAACCGCCTTGATCCGGGTAGCGGACGAGGCACTTTATAAAGCCAAAAACGACGGCCGTAATTGCACAGTCGAAGCTGCCTGAAGTATAGGCGGTAAAGCATTTGCACTATTCAATAGCTATTCGGCCATGACCCTTTCCAGCACTTCCGGGTCACGCCAGCGTCCACCCTTCAGGCGCAGCGCATAAACCAGGGCGATGGCGAGAACCAGTGCGACAAAAGCGATCCACGACACCTTGGGGCTGAGCTCGAACACCCGGATGATGAAAAACTGAGCGACAAGCATCGCCCAGTGCAGGGACACCGAGGCGACCATCAACCAGCGCGTGTCTCCAGCGCCCCGCAGGATACCGCCGGACACGAGAACTACCGCATCGGCCATCACGTAGCTGGACAGACCTATCATCATGAACGCAGATAGTTCCCGAATGGCAGTAAAGTCGCCGCTCGGTGGTGCAAAAACCTCGACGAGCGGGTATCGAAACGTGCTGTAAACGATAGCGAGCACCGCGGCATAGGCCAGGGCAACGGCGAATGCGGCGGTCATGACTTCGTTTACACGTGCCATGTCTCGCGCGCCAACGAATCGGCCGATCATGCTGATGACACCGACGTTCAGCCCAATCATCGGGACGAAGGCAAGAATGTCCCAATTGAACACGACGGCTGCCGCGGCGCCCTCGGAAATGCCATAGGACTGGAACATCAGCAAAAACAGGTTGAATGCTGCCACGTTCAGGAACAATTCCAGTCCGGACGGAAAACCGAGCCGCCAGAAGCGTCGCAGGATCTTTACGTCGAGCGAAAACGAGCGCAGCACAGCGAACCTGTCACGGTGTTCCTTACGAAAGTAGAACGCGACAAACAACACGAAAGCGAGGACCGTGGAGATGACGGTAGAGATGCCGGCACCGACGATCCCCAGTGCCGGAAAACCCAGTTTTCCGAACACCATGACATAGCAGAGCGGAACGTTGATGATCAGGCCGAATACGTCGCAGATCATGACTACGTGAGTCCGACCGATGCCGGCAAAGTATGACGAGACGCAGGTCTTGGCCAGGGTGACAAGCACACCGGACATCAGGATCAAGTAGTAGGTGCGCTCCAGATCGACCTGCGCCGGCTCGTGCCCCATGCCCTCGAAAATTCCGGCGACCAGAAACGTAATCAGGGTCAGAAACGGCGCGCTCATCACCGTCATGATCATTCCCTGGGTGACGACTTTCGGACATTTCTCTGCCTCGCCCGCGCCCAGGTACTGTGCGGCCAGCGCGTTTGCGTATGAGAACAGTCCGATGAAGAAACAAAAGGAGAAGAACGACGCCACACCGCCACCGAGCGCCGCCGCCATGTGAGCGGGATCGATCTGAGACATGAAGTAGCGGTCGGTGAAAATCATTACCGCGAAGGAGCCCTGTGATACCACCATGGGCAGGGCGAGCCGTAGCAGCTCGACCATCGTTTGTCGATTGAAGTTACGGTGAAATGACAGCATCGATCCTTGTGACGCAAAGACTAACCAGGGCAAGCAAGTTTACGCACTACGTGCTTCGATTGTAATTTGGGGTAGATGCATAACCCGGAAAAGTAGTTCGCCCGGGTAGCCGTACGCGCTGTTTGCTACTATTCGGCATTCTCACCACGGCAAACCGCAGGGGGAAGAGTCTGTGACAGATATTGCGGCGGTTGTTCTCGCGGCAGGATCCTCCCTGCGATTTGGCGACAGTAACAAGTTGCTCGCCAAGCTCGACGGTAAGCCCGTGCTGACCCATGTTCTCGACTGCGTCGTGTCGCTGTCATTGTCGACAAAGATCGTAGTCGTCAAGCCGGCCGACCAGGAAGTAACGTCGTTAATCGACACGAGGGTGTTCCACATCGTCGAAAACGGGAACGCGCGGGATGGGATGGGCAGTTCGATATCGACAGGAATCCGGGCGTCAGGCGACGTAGACGGGGCTATCGTGGTTCTGGGGGACATGCCGTCCATCAAGCAAAGTACCTACCTGGAATTGCTCGCGGCGTTTCAGGAGCACCCTGACAAGAGCATTTTTGCGCCGCTATACGAACAGCGCCGCGGCCATCCGGTCCTGTTTCGCCGCAGACATTTCCCTGACCTGATGGCATTGACCAATGACACTGGCGCGAAACGTATTTTGGCAGAGAATGAGTCCGTGTTCCTGGCCGTACCGACACGGGATGCGGGCGTTCTTTCCGACATTGACGTACCGGCGGATACTACCGTGGTTGCGCGATAACCGGGCACGACCGTCCGCCGCTGGATCGGAAGTCTGTCCGTCGACTTGCGGATATACTGAGGCAAGTGCGTATAGCTATGCGTCGGCCAGCAACGGTTCAATACCTATGGAGCTTGAAGCCGGCAACGCTAATTGCACAGCGCGCTGGTTAAACGAGATACAGATACGGCCTTTGGGAGTTTGATGACAATGTCCGAGTTGTTCCAACCGATACCTGCGGAACAGTTAGTCGCGTGGATATTCTCTGAACTTGATGGCTGTGATTCTGCTTTCGGTATTCCGCGCCAGCATTTTTTCGTTCCTCGCGAAGACGACCGCTTTCGCACAACCGCTTTTGGCCATCGCCTGGAAACTCCGTTCGGTCCCGCCGCGGGACCACATTCTCAGATGGCGCAGAACATCGTGGCGGCGTGGTTGTGTGGTGCACGTTATATCGAGTTAAAGACAGTACAGACCCTCGACGTGCTGGATGTGCCGAAGCCGTGCATCGACATGGAGGATGAAGGCTACAACGTAGAGTGGTCGCAGGAATTGAAGGTCTATCAGTCCTTCGACGAATACCTTCGTGCCTGGGTGCTGATCCACGCGCTGCACGACAAACTTGGCTTCCCGGGCGACTCGCCGGGCATCGTTTTCAATCTCAGCGTCGGCTACAACCTCGAGGGACTTCACCAACCGAACATGCAGTGGTTCCTGAGCCAGATGCAGGACTGCTCGGAATACAAATCGGCCCTCGTCGATCAAGTCGCGAAACTCTATCCCGCTGTCCGCGACCTGGACATTCCGAACTGCCTCTCCGACAACGTAACCCTCTCAACCATGCACGGCTGCCCGCCCGAAGAGATCGAGAGCATTAGTACGTACCTCTTGCGTGAGCGACAGCTGCACA
>CAZTQL010000115.1:0-7332 GCA_964615665.1 uncultured Woeseiaceae bacterium
CCTTTCGGAAACCGGATTTTGAATCCGGCGCGTCTACCAGTTCCGCCATCCCGGCGTGCTGTTGCAGCGTTAACAGGGCGCTGCGGCCCCGCTTGAACGGCGCACAGTATATGCGCGGATGCGCGCGTGTGCGACCCTTTAGCCACGATAGGCATCTAAGGTCATGACAGGCATCTAAGATTCGAGACATGAGTAAGTTTGCTGACATCAATATCGATGACGGGATCATCCGGCGAGCAGCCCGGGGTGACGCACGGGCGCACGAGATCATCTACCGGGCCTTTGCAACACCGGTGTACGCAATCTGCCTGCGCTTTACGAAGGTGCCGGCGCACGCGGAGGACCTTGTGCAGGAGACGTTCATCGAAATCATGCGCTCGATTGGCCGGTTTCGCGGCGACGCGGCATTGGGTAGCTGGATTCGCCGCATTGCGGTCAGCAAAGCGCTGATGTTCCTGCGGTCGGCCTGGACCAAGCGCGGGCAGGCGCTGGCTGAGGACTGGAACGATGTCACCGAGGGCCACGCGGTAAGCCACGGCATTTCCAGTCACCCGGACGACGCGCTGGACCTTGACGCGGCTCTGGCCAGTCTGCCGGACGTTGGCAGAGCGGTCGTCTGGTTGCACGACGTGGAAGGATTTACGCACAAGGAAATCGCGCAAATGATGGGCAAGACCGAGAGTTTTTCGAAGTCGCAGTTGTCGCGCGCCTACCAGCGCTTGCGGCCTCTGCTGACGGTCGACGACGAGACGCAGCCAGAGGGCGCTGCGGCCAGGGGTTACTGAAATGACCAGTGACGATAAGGAACAAGAGATGATTTGTGCATTGACAGCCGACGAGCACTCGGCGCTGCAGCAAGGGCTGCGGCAACTGACGGACACGATGCCGCCACGCGCGGTCTGGGACCGGATTCGCGAACAAGCCGAGGCAGAGGGTTTGCTGCAACAACCGGCAAGCACGCGGCGTAGAAACTGGTTCATGGGTGTCGGCATGGCTGCCGCCGCGGCGCTGGCTGCTTTGATGCTGCCTGTGCTGCTCGATCCGCCGGCGGAGACATTCCCGGTGGTGCCCGCCGAGATGCCGAGCAACACGAACGTCACCCCGCTCACGACGTTGCAGACGCTGATGGTGCAGTCACGGCAGCTGGAGAGCGATCTCCGCTCCTTGCCGAGCGCACCCAGTGTGATGCGAGCGGGAACCATGGCTACGATTTCGAACCTCGAGGACCGCATTGCGGCGATCGACTTTCAGTTGAATGATCCGGCGGTGCAAATGTCGCCCGAGGACAGGGAGCTCTTTTGGCGCGAACGCGTCAGGCTCATGAATTCGCTGCTGCATTTGCGTTACGCGCAAGCGCAACGGGCAGCTTTTTAATCAGGAGTAAGCAGTTATGAAGATGTGGAAGATCATTTTACCAGTAGCAGCGACTTTGTTGCTGATGGGCCAGGCAGTTGCGCAATCGGATGTCGAGCAACGGGACGCCGAGCAACGCGAGCGCGCAGCGGAGGCCAGGGAAGCGGAACTGGAAACGCGTATGGCCGAAGCCGAGATGCGCATGGCCGCGGCGGCGCGACAAATCGCCGAGATTACAAGCGAACGCCTCCCGCACCTGGCGGATATGGAGCGGCGTTTTGACTTTGTCAGCAAGCCGCGCCTTGGCGTGATGATTGACAGCGACACGAGCAGCGGCCCCGTTGAGGGCGTCGCCGTTGGCGGCGTTACGCCAGGCAGCGCTGCCGCTGAAGCCGGTCTGCGCCCGGGGGACGTACTCACCGCCATTAACGGCGAATCCCTGAGTGCTGACCAATCAGAGAAAGCCAGCCGTCGCCTCCTCGATTTTATGGAAGACGTTGATCCGGGTGATGTTTTGAAGATCGAATACCTTCGCGCAGGGAAGGTTGGATCGGTTGAGGTCGAGCCGAAAATCGTCGACAGAAACGTCTTCATCTGGGAGGGTGATGGTGGCCCCCACATGATGTCTAACATGCACGGCGGGCCGGACGTAATACGGGAGTTTGAGATGGAGTTTGATTTTCCGTGGGTGGGCAGCCCCCTCGGTGAGCTGGAACTGGTCGAACTCAATGCCGGGCTGGGCCGCTATTTTGGTACCGACAAAGGTTTGCTTGTTATCAGCGCACCGAAGTCCGACGCGTTCGAGCTACAGGATGGCGATGTCATCCAAAATATCGATGGTCGCGAACCGAAAGACGCGCGACACGCAATGCGTATCCTGAGCTCTTACCAGGGTGGTGAGACCTTGAAACTCGGCATTGTCCGTGACAAAAAGAAACGGTCGCTGAAGGTTTCAATTCCGGACAATCAGCGCGGCATGCTGCTCCGTGAACCGTTCGAGGTGAGCCCTGCTGGCCTGATTGTTGTGCCGGAAGCGCCAGCCCCCGTTGTTGTCATTGAAAGAACCTGACGCTCTGAACGCAGAGGAAAGCAACCCGGGCGCGTATGGCTTTGTTACCATGCGCGCCCATGTTGATTTCGGACTTTGATTACGACCTCCCGGACGAGTTGATCGCGCAGTATCCGGCGACGGATCGCCGCGGCAGCCGCTTGCTGCTGTTGGCCGACGGACTCGACGAACTCGACGACCGCCAATTTACCGACCTGCCCGCGTTGTTACGCCCCGGCGATTTGCTGGTTTTCAACGACACGCGCGTCATCAAAGCGCGGCTCGCGGCCACCAAGGACACCGGTGGTCGTGCAGAAGTGCTGATCGAACGTGTCGAAGGCGAGCGAGACGCCCTGGCGCAAGTGCGGGCCAGCAAGACGCCCAGAGCCGGCGGTTGCCTTCACTTTGCCGGTGGCGTCGACGCCGAAGTGATGGGTCGCGACGATGAGTTCTTCAAACTGCGGTTCTCCGCCGATGTGTTGCCATTGCTGGAAGAGTACGGTGAGGTCCCGTTGCCGCCCTACCTCAAACGCGCCGCCGACGAGAACGATAGCGAGCGTTACCAGACCGTCTATGCAAAGGACCCGGGCGCCGTCGCCGCGCCGACTGCCGGCCTGCATTTTGACGCGGCCATGCTCGAAGAGACATTGGCCGCCGGCGCCAGCCATGCCTGGGTAACGCTGCACGTCGGCGCCGGTACTTTCCAGCCACTGCGGGCCGAGCAGATCGAGGCAAACCACCTGCACAGCGAACGCGTCATCGTCGACCAGGCCTGCTGCGATGCCGTGCACGCTGCGCGCGCAGCCGGCGGACGCATCATCGCGGTCGGTACGACGTCAGTGCGCGCGCTGGAGTCCGCATCGTCTGCCGGCAAGCTCAAGCCTTATACTGGCGAGACCGAACTCTTTATCCTGCCGGGTTACCCGTTCCGTGCTGTCGATGCGATGATTACCAACTTCCATTTACCGCAGTCGTCATTGCTAATGCTGATGGCCGCATTTGCCGGCAAGGAACGCATCCTCGCGGCTTACCGGCACGCCGTTCGCCAGCGATACCGTTTCTTCAGTTACGGCGACGCCATGTTCGTTACGGGCGCATCGTCATGAAGTTCACTGTCAATGACCAGTGCGGTGCCGCGCGCCGCGGCGCACTCGAGTTTCGCCGCGGCATCGTGAAGACACCGGCTTTCATGCCGGTTGGTACTTACGGCACTGTGAAAAGCGTGACGCCGGAGGAGGTCGCCGACAACGGCGCCGAGATCATTCTCGGCAATACATTTCACCTCATGCTACGACCCGGCACCGAGGTCGTTCGTCAACATGGCGGTCTGCATGAGTTCATGAACTGGCACGGACCCATCCTGACGGACTCGGGCGGCTTCCAGGTTTTTTCGCTGGCGGCGATGCGCAAGCTGACCGAGGAGGGCGTGCATTTTCAGTCACCGGTCAACGGCGATCCGGTGTTTCTTACGCCGGAACGCTCCATGGAAGTGCAGCACGACCTCAATGCCGATATCACCATGATCTTCGACGAGTGCACGCCGTATCCTGCCAGCGAGCGCGACGCACGAGAGTCCATGCAACTGTCGCTGCGGTGGGCCGGCCGTAGCCGCCAACGCTTCGATGAACTGAAGCAGGCGGAGCCGGATCGGGGGGAAGCGCTGTTCGGCATCGTGCAGGGCGGCATTTATGCGGGACTGCGTGAAGAATCACTGGCCGGGCTCGTCGGGATCGGCTTCGACGGTTACGCGATCGGTGGCCTGGCCGTCGGCGAGCCGGCGGATGAGCGCCATGCGGTACTCGACGCACTGCTACCGCGAATGCCTGCGGACGCGCCCCGTTACCTCATGGGTGTCGGTACGCCGCTGGATATCGCGGAAGCGGTGCTGCGGGGCGTCGATATGTTCGATTGCGTCATCCCTACGCGCCACGCTCGCAACGGTCAGCTGTTCACGTCCCGCGGCAAGATCAAGTTCCGCCACGCCCGCTATCGCGACGATACGTCCGCCCCGGACCCGGCCTGCGGCTGCTATACCTGTTCGAACTACAGCCTCGCTTACCTCCGCCACCTTGTGAAATGCGGCGAGATTTTGGGGCCGCGCCTCGCGACTATCCATAATCTTCATTATTATCAGAAGCTTATGAGCGATATTCGCGCCGCGATCGCCGCCGGGACGCTGCCGCAGATGGTCGCGGATCTGCGCGCCGCGTATTCTCGCCAGGAAGCGTGACGGCCGCGGGACTGACGATCAGCGAAGTCACCCCCCAACGTTTGCGCTTGTGCCATAATAGCGCGCTGATTTTTGCGGTATGCTCCCGGGCACAAACGAAACACTACCCTTCGAACCTGGATTACTAATGGATTTCTTTATTCAAAACGCCCACGCGCAAGGCGCGTCGCAAGGCGATTCGACCAGCTTCATCATTATGATGGTGCTGATGTTCGCCGCCTTTTATTTCCTGCTTATTCGGCCCCAGCAAAAGAAAGCAAAAGCGCACACTGAATTGGTCGGCGCGCTGAAAAGCGGCGACGAGGTGCTCACCGCGGGCGGCATCCTCGGCAAGATCACGGGCGTCAGCGAGCACTACGTGGTTGTGAAGATAGGCGACAACACCGAGATCAAAATTCAAAAGGCCAGCGTGTCCGCGGTCGTGCCAAAAGGGACCTACGACGAAGCCTGAGTCGGCGGTCGCAACTGACAATGAATAAATATCCTCTGTGGCTTAACGCGCTGGTGCTCGTCATTTTGATGGCCGGCTGCCTGCTTGCGCTGCCAAACATCTATGGCAGCGTTGATGCTGTGCAGATCGCCGACAATGACGGCGCCGCGTACGATCAGGCGAAGCTCGACGAATTCGTGCGGGTCGTTGAAGGTGCCGGCGTAACACCGGAGGCGGCGTTTCTGCAGGACGGCCGTGTCGTCATTCGCTTTGTTTCCGGCGAAGACCAGACCATAGCGGGCGAGCGTCTGCGCGGTCAGTATCAACGTGAGGCCAATGTTGCCCTGACGTTGACGCCGCAGCTGCCCGACTGGGTGCGTAGTCTCGGCCTGACACCGATGAGCCTTGGCCTCGATCTTCGCGGCGGCGTGTATGTCCTGCTTGAAGTCGATATGAACACGGCGGTCGAAAGCCGTCTTGCACTCTATGAGCAGGATTTTGAAGATCGGCTGCGTGCTGCGAGGATTCGTCATCGCGTGGACCTCGACGAACAACTGATCACTATTCGGCTGACCGGTAGTGAAGACGTGCAGGCTGCACGCGCGATCATCGAGCGGGCGGACTCCGACGTCGTCGTCGCAGACGGTGCCGACGGCAAGTCGTTGACCGTGCGCATGTCCGAATCGCAGATTCAGGATCGCCAGAACTTCGCCATCGAGCAGAACCTCACGACGCTGCGCAATCGCGTCAACCAGCTCGGCGTTGCTGAACCCCTGGTGCAGCGACAGGGCGTTGACCGCATCGTCGTGCAGTTGCCGGGCGTACAGGATCCCAACCAGCTGAACAAGATCCTGACGGCCACGGCGACCCTGGAATTCCGCATGGTCGACCAGTCGGGCGACGAACCCGGTTCGCGGCGCTATGCGGGACGCGGTGAGGAGCAACCGCAAGTGCTGAAACGCCAGGTCGTTGCTTCCGGTGACCAGATCATCGATGCGAAGTCGGGTTTCAGCGAGGGACAACCCGCTGTCTTTATCACGCTCGACTCGGCCGGCGGCGAGCGCATGCTGCAGACAACGATGGAAAACCTCAACAAGCCGATGTCATCGGTGTTTATCGAGACCCGTCGCGAAACGGTCATGGTCAACGGCGTGGAAGAGCAGCGCACGATCAAGATCGAGGAGATCATCAACACGGCGACGATTCGTGGCGTCTTCAAAAACAGCTTTCAGATCACCGGGCTAACGCCGATCGAAGCACGCGACCTGGCGCTGTTGCTGCGCGCAGGCGCGCTGGCTGCACCCGTTTACAAGATCGACGATCGCACCATTGGCCCGAGCCTCGGCCAGGACAACATCGATCGCGGCTTCAATGCAATCAGGATCGGCTTCCTGGCCGTCGTCCTTTTCATGGCGATCTACTATCGCGCATTCGGCCTGATTGCCGACGTGGCATTGTTCTCCAACCTGATCTTCATCGTCGCAATGTTGTCATTCCTGGGTGCGTCGCTGACCTTGCCAGGCATTGCGGGAATCGTCCTGACGGTCGGTATGGCGGTCGATGCCAATGTGCTGATATTCGAGCGCATACGCGAGGAAGTGACTGGCGGCGCGGGGCCACAGGCGGCGATCAACTCCGGCTATGAGAAAGCGCTGTCGTCCATTGTTGACGCCAATATCACGACGCTGATCGCGGCCGTCGTATTATTCGGGTTGGGTACCGGCCCGATCAAAGGCTTCGCGATTACGCTGATGCTCGGCATCATTACCTCCATGTTTACGGCCATTGTTGGTACACGCGCGATCGTGAACCTCGTTTTCGGCGGCCGCAAACTTTCGTCACTGCCCATTTAGGCATTCGATCAATGAAACTGATCAACAAGACAAATATCGATTTCCTGAGCGCGGGTCGTCGTAAAGTTGCACTGACAATATCGGTGCTGCTCGTCGTCATCTCGCTGGTATCGCTGGCAACCCGTGGCCTCGAGTTCGGTATCGACTTCACGGGCGGCATCCTCCTCGAAGTGGGTTACCCGCAAGCTGCCGATCTGGACGAGATTCGAAGCAACCTCGCGGCGTCCGGTTTTACGGATGCCCAGGTGCAGAAATTCGGCACGGACAACGACGTGCTTGTGCGCTTGCCGCCGCAAGAGAGTAATGATGCGACCGCCGTTCGCGAGCAGTTGCAACAAACGCTGCAAGCCGGCGGCGAAAAGATTGACTTGCGGCGCGTCGAAAACGTTAGCGCCCAGGTGGGTACCGAGCTTGCGGA
>CAZTQL010000116.1:0-7143 GCA_964615665.1 uncultured Woeseiaceae bacterium
GGCGGCAGCGACCGAGACCGAGCTCCAGGCCGCGTACTGGGCGTTGCGCGCCCACATCGAATCGCGGGCGGCCGAATCCTTACTCGTACGCCGGCTTTCGTATTGAATCGCAATGCTCTGCACTGCCTGCCGATCCTCGTCGGCTTCCGTGCGAACACGCTCCACTTCGGCACCAAGCTCATTACGTTGCGCTTCAAGCTGCGCTTTCTCGGCGGACAATCTCTCGAGAGTCTCCACGGCCTGCACGTGCATGTGGCTCGAATCGCGGAGCTGCTCCTCTGCCGATAGCTTCTCAACATCCAGGTCGCTTGCCTCGGCGGCCAGCGCCTCCTGCCGAGCATTGGCCTGCTCCATTCGATAGCGGGCTGACTCCAGCGCCGCCTTGACCTCGGAGTATTCGTTCAGCAGCGGTGACGCATCTTTCTGCCACAGCTCGCGTTGCTCCTCGAGCTGCGTCAGGCGAGCACGACCATCCTTCAGGAGCTTGCGGGCACTTAAATAGCGGGCGCTCAGCTCGCGTAAGCCTTCCTTCAGGCGTCGCATCTCATGCTCACGACCCAGTACGCCAGCCTTACCGTCCTTATCGCGTGATACGCGCAGCCAGTTTTGTCCCAGCCACAATCCGTCGACCGTTACGACGGAGGCATCCTCTGCCAGCGACTCCCGAACGTTCAGGGCTTCACCCAGTGAGGAGGCGACGTGAACTTGCGACAGAATCTTGGAGATCGCCGCCGGTGCACCGCTGACTTTCGCAGCCAGCGTATTCGTGCTGGCGGTAACAACGCCGCCCTTCGCCTGTTCACGAAAGACCGTGATGTTGCCGGCGCGAAGACTGGCGATACTTTCTGTGACGGGCGTAATGTCGGAAACGCAAACGGCCTGCAGGTAGTCCCCAAGCACCGTTTCAACGGCCTTTTCCCAACCGTTTGCAACAGTCAGCGTTTGTGCAACGCGTTTGTTGCCGTCAAGACCACTGTGCTCCAGCCACTGCTTGATACTGTCATCGCCCACTCCCATTGCCGCATTCTGCAGCGCCTCGAGTGAGGCATATTTGCCTTGAGCGGCCTGCATCGTCGAATGGCGCTCGTCGACTAGTCCGGTCAGCTTTTGATCCTGGTCACGGAGTTTGCGGATATTTTCACCAATGTCCGCAAGGTGTCTTTCGAACTCGTCGCGAGATTCGCGTTTACGCTGTTCCTGCTCGACAAGCCGCTCGTAGTCGGCCTGCAGTTCTTCACGATCTGCTGACGATTTGGCTTCGTCCAGCTTTTGACGTCGCTGCACGAAACTCTGCAACCGTGATTCCAGTTGCTCGGCTCGGGTCTGCTCCACATTCTGCTGCTGCAACGAACTGTTATAGGCCGCCAGATGGCTATCCCATTTTCGTCGCCATTCATTCAACGCTTCCTCGGCACGCTGCAGCGACGCTGCCGACAACTCCTCGCGTTGCCGCGCCTGCTCGAGTCCGGGCACCAACTCGCTCAGCGTAAGTTCCAGCTGCTCTATTTCGGTCTGGTCCTGATTGATGTGAGTCGCAATCTCCTGCGCACCCAGCACCGCCTGCTCGAGATCCTGCTCCTGGCGTTCGCGCAATTCGCGAGCATACTCGATGGATTGCTCAAGGCGTGCAATCTCCGAGCCTACTTTGTAGTAGCGGCCCTGAACGCCGTTGAACGAATCCGTACTCTCGGTTTGTCGGACACGAGTCTCTTCCATACTGGCTTCAAGACTGCGCTGCTCCGCAATCGACTCTTCAAGGCGCGTCTTACGCTCCGACAGTCGACCGTTGGCTTCAGCCGCCTGCTCATCCAGGCTCCTGGTCCGAAGCGCCAGCAACTCGGCCGCCGTGCGGCGTTCATCGTCCTTGTAGCGACCATAGCGTTCAGCCGTCTTCGCCTGACGATCCAGGTGCTTTATCTGCTTCTCGACCTCATCGAGTACATCGAGGAGCCGGTCCAGATTCTCTTTGGTGCGCTTAATGCGATTCGATGTTTCGCGCCGGCGTTCTTTGTACTTGGAGATGCCCGCGGCCTCCTCCATGAATACGCGCATCTCTTCGGGTTTCGCCTCGACCAGCCGGGAAATCATGCCCTGCTCAATAATCGAGTAGCTCCGGGGACCGAGGCCGGTACCGAGAAAAACACCGGTAATATCCTTGCGTCGGCAGCGCGTGCCATTCAAAAAGTACGTGGATATGCCATCCCGGCTGACCTCGCGCCGGATCGAAATCTCAGTGTAATTGGCATACTGCCCTTCGAGCGTCGTGTTCGTATTGTCGAACAGCAACTCGACCGACGCAGCGCCTACCGGTTTACGCGTACTGGATCCGTTAAATATGACGTCGGTGATAGAGTCACCGCGCAGCCGGCTTGCCGAGCTCTCGCCCATCACCCAGCGCACAGCGTCGATCACATTCGACTTGCCACAACCATTCGGACCGACTACGCCAACAAGGCTGCTCGGAAAGGTGATGGTGGTGGGGTCAACAAAGGATTTGAAGCCGGCGAGCTTGATCTTGCTTAATCGCATTGGTTGTGAGGGCCGATATCCCGTAAAAGGCGCCTAGTGTAATGTAATTCCGGCAATAAAACGATTGTCGCTAAAAAAAGACAGATCGACGCGCAAGCCTGTAGAACCACGGTTTCCGCGGCCCACGGAGGCCTTGAAACAGGCGAAAAATAAACACTTCCATGCAGCTGTAAGCCATGTATAATCCTGCGCTTTTCTTTCCCCGGCAGGAGCCCACAATGCCCGTAAAGAAACCTGCAAGTAAGAAACGCAAAAAAGCCACTACCTCACGCAAGAAGGCCGTTGCCAAAAAATCGACGGCGAAGAAGAAAGTCGCCAAGAAGAAGGCTCCTGTAAGAAAGAAGGTCGCCAAGAAGAAAGTGACGAAGAAAAAGGCCGCGAGCAAGAAGAAAGCGCCCGTGCGCAAGAAAGCGGCGGCTAAAAAGGCCGGTAAGAAAAAGACCACGGCCAGGAAAGTGAGCAAGAAGAAGGCACCTTCAAAGAAGAAGGTGGCGAAGAAAAAAGCCGTGAAGAAGAAAGTCGCTAAAAAGAAAGCCGTCAGTAAGAAGAAGGTGGCTTCCCGGAAAAAGGCTGCCACCAAGAAAGCGCCCAGTCGCAAACGCGCTCCTGTTCGCAGGCCTGCTGCACGCAAAGCACCCGCAAGAGCAAAACGGCCGCGTGGCGACGTTCTATCCGCACCTATCCACGGCGTTGCACCCTATGCAATGAAGCGCGGTGAGGATTATATGAGCGACAAGCAACTCAAGCACTTCCATACCATCCTGACGGCGTGGAAGAGCGAGCTCATGTTCGAGGTCGATCGCACTGTGCATCACATGCAGGACGAGGCGGCCAATTTCCCCGATCCTAACGACCGCGCTACCCAGGAATCGGAGTTTGGCCTGGAACTCAGAACACGCGATCGCGAACGCAAGCTGCTCCGTAAAATCGAGCAGGCACTGATTCGCGTAGACGAGGGCTCTTACGGTTTTTGCGAGGACACCGGCGAAGATATCGGTCTGAAGCGACTCGAAGCCCGCCCGGTCGCAACCCTCTCCGTTGAGGCGCAGGAGCGCCGCGAGCTCGCAGAACGGCAATTTCGCGATCGGGACGATCGATACCGGTAAGGCCGGCCTGACGATGCAGACGCGCGAGCCCGCCCGGTACGTCGGCCGGTTCGCGCCGTCGCCAACCGGTCCACTGCATTTCGGCTCGCTCGTCGCAGCCGTCGCCAGCTATTTGCAGGCCAGAACCAATCGAGGACGTTGGCTGCTTCGTATGGAGGACATCGACCCGCCACGTGAGCAAGCCGGCGCAGGCGAGATCATTGTTCGCACCCTGGAGCATTACGGCTTTGAGTGGGACGGTGAGATCATTCTGCAGAGTGCAAGCGCAGCGGCGCACGAGCAAGCGCTCCAGCAACTCATGGATCTTGGGCACGCCTATCCCTGCGGCTGCTCGCGCCGGCAGCTGGCCGATGTCCCGCGGGGGCCGCTAGGACCGATATACCCGGGCACCTGTCGTAGTGGCTGCGAGCTAACCGATACCGCGATCCGGGTGCGCACCGACGACCAGACCATAGAGTTTGATGACAACCTGCAGGGTAGCTACGGGCTGCGCCTCGAAACCGAATCCGGCGACTTCGTGATCCGTCGCCGGGATGGCCTGATTGCCTATCAGCTGGCCGTGGTCGTCGATGATGAGCTCGAGGGCATCACGGAGGTCGTTCGAGGTATCGACCTCATCGACTCGACGCCTCGCCAAATCTGGCTGCAGCGGCTGCTCGGATACGCTACGCCCCGGTACGTGCATGTGCCTGTGGTGACACACGAGAATGGCGACAAACTCAGCAAGCTCACCGGCGCGCCGGGCATACAGTGGGACAACGCTCCGGCCGTATTGGTGTCGGCCCTGAGAGCATTACAGCAGGACCCACCAAAACATCTCGTTCAGAGCAAATTGCCTGAAGTTTGGGATTGGGCGACGCAAAACTGGTCCCTGGACGGCATGCGCGGGATAACGGCCGTCGAATACGCGGACTGCCTTGACATCAGCCCCTCCGATAGCTAGCTTGAGGGTTGCAGCGGAGATTCGCTCCCCCGCCCTCTGCTGCAAGCCTGAAGGAGTTTAACCACTCCATGGCTGGCCCCCTGCGAACGCAGGGGGCCATTTTTTTTGCCCAATACACCAGACCAGTCAACCCGGCAATCGCCTATTCGTGTCAAAATTCGCCGATGACGTCAGAACCAGCCACGGCACGGATAATTGCCAGCCCCTTTCGCCCGGCGCGATGGCTTCGCAACCGTCACGCGCAGACGATCTTTCCGTCGATGCCGTGGGCCTGGCGCTCCCGCCCCGAGCTTCGCAGGGAAAGCCTGGAGTTACCGGATGGCGATGTGACTGCTGTGGACTGGCTGGTTGACACTGACCAGGTGCCCGATTCGGCACCATTGCTCGTTATTCTTCACGGGCTTGAAGGTTCCGCCCAATCGTCCTACGCGAGGATGCTCATGGAGGCCTCGCGAGACCGCGGTTGGCGCGCGTGCGTACTGCATTTTCGCGACTGCGGTGACTACCGAAATCGGCTGCCGCGCCGTTATCACGCCGGTGAAACCAACGACCTGAGGCACTTCCTCAAGAAGCTGCACTCGGAGCGCAACTCAACCGGCCACGGCGGACCAATAGTGGCAGTTGGCTACTCCCTCGGTGGCAACGTGCTGCTCAAATACCTCGGTGAGTCCGGGGTGGGGACTGCACTAAGCGCGGCGGCGGCAATCTGTGCACCACTTGATCTACACGAGTGTGCGGAGGCACTAAATATTGGATTTTCAAAAGCTTACCAGCGACTTCTATTAAATAACATGAAGACGGCTGTTACCCAGAAGTTCGATCCGCATACGGCCGCATTTGACTGGCATCGGGCCATGCGAGCGACTACCTTCGCCGAATTCGATGATGCCGTTACAGCCCCTCTGCACGGCTTCGATGGCAAGCAGGACTATTACGATCGCTGTAGCGCTAGACACTATTTACGCGATATCCAACTGCCGACGCTAATCGTTAACGCGCTCGATGACCCATTCATGACACCAAAAGTTGTGCCCAAGGTCGAGGAACTCTCCGAGCACGTAACACTGGAACTGGCGGACAATGGCGGACACGTCGGCTTCATCAGCGGCGGGCGGCCATGGCGCCCGGAGTTTTATCTCCCGGACCGAATTCTCCAGTTTCTCGAGCCGTACGTGGCCCAGCCCGGGCTATAAAAAAAGGCCGGATCGCAAAGCGCCCCGGCCTTTCTGTTTTACCTGGCAACGACTCAGGCGCCGTCGACTTCCTTCATCGATAGCCGTACGCGGCCCTGCCGATCGACTTCCAGAACCTTGACCTTGACCGTGTCGCCCTCTGCCAGCTTGTCGCTGACCTTCTCGACGCGCTCATTGGAGATCTGCGAAATATGCACCAGACCGTCCTTACCCGGAAGAATGGTGACAAATGCACCGAAGTCCATCAGACGAGCAACCTTGCCTTCATAGATCTGGCCGACCTCAACGTCTGCAGTGATCAACTCAATGCGCCGACGAGCCTCATGGCCAGACGCGCCATCGACTGAGGCGATGCGAATCGTGCCGTCGTTATCGATATCGACAGACGCACCGGTCTCTTCGGTAATGGCCCGGATGACGGCGCCGCCCTTGCCGATGACGTCCCGGATTTTGTCCGGATCGATCTTCATCGTCATGATCGTCGGTGCCCACTCGGACATTTCCTGACGCGGCGTGCTAAGGACTTTGTTCATCTCGCCAAGAATGTGCAAGCGAGCGTCGCGGGCCTGATCGAGCGCCTTGCTCATGATCTCGCGAGTAATGCCCTGGATTTTGATATCCATCTGCAACGCAGTAATGCCATCGTCGGTGCCTGCGACCTTGAAGTCCATGTCGCCGAGGTGATCCTCGTCGCCAAGAATATCGGTCAGGACGGCATAATCGTCGCCTTCTTTGACGAGGCCCATGGCAACACCAGCCACCGGTGCCTTAATCGGCACGCCTGCGTCCATTAGCGCCAGGCTGCTGCCACAAACGGAGGCCATCGAGCTGGAGCCATTCGATTCCGTGATTTCGGAAACGACGCGAATGATATAGCCGAACTCATCCATATCCGGCATGACTGCCTGGATGCCGCGGCGCGCCAACTTGCCATGACCGATTTCACGACGCTTCGTTGAGCCAATAAAGCCTGTCTCGCCCACGCAGAACGGCGGGAAGTTGTAGTGCAGCATGAATGGCTCTTTGCGCTCGCCTTGGATCGAATCAATGATCTGTGCATCGCGACCGGTACCGAGCGTCGCAACGACAATGGCCTGGGTCTCGCCGCGCGTAAAGATAGCGGAGCCGTGGGCGCGTGGCAGAACACCAACCTGAACGTCGATCGGTCGAACCGTGCTCTGATCGCGGCCATCGATACGAGGCTCGCCGCGGATTACGCGCTGACGAACAATGGTCTTCTCCAGTTTGGACAGGGCGCCCTTGACCTCATCAGCCGACCAGCGAGGATTGTCACTGCCGCTCAGTGCGTCAGTAGCGGCAGCCTTGGCCTCGCCAACCGCTGCCTGTCGATCCTGCTTGTCGGTTATGTGGT
>CAZTQL010000117.1:0-7045 GCA_964615665.1 uncultured Woeseiaceae bacterium
TCAAACAGAAAGCAGCCTAATAAATACGACATCTTCCTTGACAATTACCGATACCACGGCGTTTGTTGAGGTCTGAACCGCTCAAGCGCAAGGTGCACGTGACCTGCGAGATGCCATAGTGGTCCAGCAAATCAATGGCTTCTCGCCACAACTGCTCCGGTATCCGTTCTCCTTTCTTTTTACGGCTTCGCCAGTGCGCGAAATGTTCCGCAACCGTTTTCAGGCAACCTGGGGGTATTCGATAAACATGGAAAAGGGTGTTTATGCTGCCTATACTCAAAAAATGCAGATGTTCAACGGGAAGGCGTCTGATAAGCCTTAACGTTTTCCGAAGAGAATATTGAGGCTACCGGCGGGAGAACGGTGATTTCGATTCGGCAAGTGTTCGTAGAACGCGACGCGGGAGTCAAGGATGTTCGATTTTCTGGTTGGAACAGTCGCCGGTTTGAGTGCCTATAAGAACCTGAGAGTTCTTGCGAACTGTGTAGACGATCCCGCTAAGCGGTGGGTTAGCGTTGTTGACCGGCGCGGTCGATTCACAATCACATCTGAAAAGGCTGGTGACTTGTTTGATACGTCGGACAAGTTTGTACAGCTTGTCGTGCGAGTTATGCAAGGCCAGAACGTAGCCGCTCGTCAGCGTGTCACGATCGAATCTGCTAATCTAACACCGCACGACTTGCACCTGGAGATCCTGGAAGGCAATGGAATTTGGGTTGGTGGCACAGTAAGCACGCACGATGGCCGGCCGGCACCAGATCTTTCGGTCGTCGTGTTTCTCGTGTCAACTGCAGGCGAAAGCCCCATCGCGCGTTCGCAAACCGACCAGGACGGCACATGGGAATCGAGAGTCGCTAACGACGCCCGGAGGTTCGATTTGCGCGTTCATGTGCTTGACGCTCAGGGCGAGACCATTGTCGCGGGGCCACTGCGCTGCGATGTGCAAGGCGAGCTTGAGGAACCTCTCACGGTTCCCGATACGGCGATTGTTCGGCAATCTCGATTCGATCAGTTGCGCGGGCTGCTGAGTAAAACGCTCAACGGGCACAAGGTCGATACACTGGGCGAACAGGAGATTGAGCTGGTCGCTTGTCGCACGGGTGAAAGTCCGGAAACGATCAGGCAGATGAGGGAGAGTGCCCGCTGGCAGGTCGCCGGGGCGTCTGGAGCCGCGGCGTTCGCGATGTCCGCCGGTACTGCCCTCACTCCATCCGCCGTCCTCAGTCTCTCGCGGGAGGAACTGTCCCAAACGCTTGATGCCGCTGTGAGCGACGGAATCGTGCCCGAATTCCAAGAACCGCCTGAAAGGGTCGTAACCGCGCTGCGTCATACTGCCGCGCAGTTCGCGATCGATGAACCATCCGGTCGTAAGCGACGCGCGTGGCTGCGAAGTATCGGCGCCCCAACGACCCTCGCTCGGGAGATTGTGCGGCTCGAGCGCCTCGGTGACCTCAATGATCAATCGTCCTGGGACAGGTTGGCTACTTCTAATCCGCCGGATGTGATTGCATTGGCGCGAGACGGCGTCGAGATGTCCGAAATGGGGTTGACGCACGCGCCGCTCGTGCGCTTGCTGACGAGGCGCCGCCGAGAGCACGACAGCGACTCGCTTGGCAGGATGCTCCCCAGGCTTGGCGTGGATGAGATCGAAGCGCTCCTGCGGGAGGAGGTCGATGGACGGGCGGTTGGTGTTCCGGATGATGTTCGGGAGGTCGGCGGTGACCGGCGTTCGTTCGCCCTGGGGGTGATGCGAAGGATCGGACGCCGGTTCCCGACCGCACAGGCTCTGCACGACTGGTCGCGTTCGACGAACAACCCGATGATCGCCGAAGTCGCCGAGCTCAATCCCGATCTGGATCTGCGCCAACCCCGCTTCACGCGCGGCGCAACCGACGACGGATTAGTGCTTCCCGACGGTGTTGAGGCAGAGCCCGTCATGGCGGAATTGCGAGTGGCGCAGCGGCTATTCGCTGTGAGTCCCGTCGGGCGCCGGGTAGAAACCATGAACACACTTCGCCGTGCGAATTTGCGATCCGCAGCGGCGATCGTCGCGGCGGGACCGGCCATGTTCGTGCGCGCGGTGGGTGACGAGCTCGACATCGACACCATGCGGCACACATATCGCGCTGCGACCGAAAAGTCGGCCATGGCTGTCGCTCTGGTCACGCGCCACACGGCTGCGTTGGAGTCCGTTGTCTCCACCGGTCCGCTCAAGGCCACCACTGCCACGCTCGAGAATCTCTTCGGCCCGATGTCGTTCTGCGCCTGCGAGCACTGCCGGTCCGTACTCAGTCCCGCAGCCTATCTGGCCGAACTGCTTCAGTTCATTCGCCAGATACCCGCCGGAGCCGGAAACACAACCCTCTTCAACGTTCTGGTTACGCAGAAGCACCGTTCCGATGTGCCAAACCTGCGCCTGGACTGCGCCAACAGTGACACGCCACTTCCATACATCGACCTCGTCAACGAGCTGCTGGAGTCCCAGCTGGCGTCAGACGCGACCCAAACCACTCATCAGACGACCTGGAGCGAGCAAGAGCTTCGCGCCCACCCCGAGCATCTGCGGGTAGCCACCTATGTCCGTCTTCGCGATGACGCCGTGTTCCCGATGTCATTGCCCTTCGATCTGTTCTTCACGGAAGTCCGTGCTTATCTGAACAAGGTGGGCGTGTCGTGGTCGGACGTGCTGACCGCACTCATGCCGACATCGCCCGCTGCCGACTCGGAGATAGGCGCCGCCAGGTTGGGCTTGTCTCCGCCGCAGTGGCTAGTCGTTGTCGGCGAGCACACCAGCTCGCTGGAGTCGATGTGGGGCGTGGCCGTCCTGGGAGAGCTGCGGTCGGTCGCTCGCTTCCTCGACCGCGCGGCGATGTCCTATGACGAGTTGCTGGGTCTCCTTGCGACGCGCCTTTTCCGGCGCGGAGGACTTGTTCTGACAACGCCACAGGACATCGAGATTAGCTACGAACGACCCTGTCAGATCGAGGGCGCCACCTTCGAGGGGATGCCTTCACCGCTCACTGGCCTGATGGACCGGGCACACCGATTCATTCGCCTGTGGCGCGCCAGCGGCTGGAGCATGCGAGAAGTAGATCTGGCGATCTTCAACGTTGGTGCAGGGAGGATCGACAGAAATACAGTCGCCAATCTTGGACGGGTGCTCACTTTGTCCCGACGTTTCCATACGGTGCCGCGGATACAAATGCTGGCATGGTGGGGAGATTTGGAGACGCGTCGCGGCCCAGAAGACGCACCTTCTCACTACGACGACCTATTCGGAGCGCCCGGATCGCCGGAGGAAATCAGTACTACATTTGAGCTGAATCCGGCTCGAACTGAACTGTCGATACCCCAGCGACCTCTGGCACTGCACCTGCCGAGACTCGCGGCAGCACTGCAGATGCCTGTTGCTTCGCTGGAAAGACTCCTCGACACCATGGGCGCCGCGGCGCCCGCCCAGACCAATCTGGCCGCCTTGTCACTGTTGTTCCGCTACGTCTCGCTGGGGCGCGCGCTGGGTCTCACCCCGGCACAGGTCCAGCGCTGGTCGGACGTCCTCGGCATCGACCCGTTCGAATCGGCGGGCAACACCCTGCGTTTTCTGTCGCTGCAGCAAAGCGCTCTCGACCTGGGGGCAACACTGGATGGGCTGTCCTATGCCCTGGGATTCGACGAGCCCACCACCGTTGCACCTGCCAGGACAACGCTGATCGTGTGGCTGGCCCGCGCAGTGATCGCGATGCAAGGCGCAACGGCACCCGACCCCGGGCCCGATGCCACGATCCTCGACGCACTTCACATCGAACTTGCGAGCTTGCTTGACGAGTCCGCGGTCGAGCAAGCAATGAGACCTTTCGGTACTACGGTAGTGGTCGAAGCGACCGAAGACGAAGACCCAAACGCCGCACTGATCACGCTGTTGAGCCCTTGGGCCGACGCTGAATTACTAAACCTGGCCGTAGCGTCGCTCGGGCAGGGCGATCTCGCTGATGCCGCTGCGCAGTTAGGATCGGCGCTGGCGCCGGCCGGACGGCGTGCCCGGCAGCGGCAAGCCGCCGTGGGCGTCCTTGCCACTGGCGCCGGCGTCGCGGCGCAGACAGCCGATTTGCTGGTCTCATTGATAACGATAGACGATGGTAATGGCGATGACATCACCCTGCTGGAGACCCTCACTTCGCAGCCGGTTCTGAGTCTGACCGCAGATATCGAGGCCTTGGCAGATATCACGTTGCCGTTTGAATTGCGTCCCAAACTGCCCCTCGTGTTGAGTGCGCTGATTCCAGTAATCCGCCGCTGGCATCGCGGTGTCGTCCTGCTTGGCAGCCTTGGCCTCGGCACCGAGGCCAGTGCATGGCTCGTGCGTTCAGCACAAGCGCTCGATGCGATCGCACCCGATCGCCTCGCTGCGCCCGTGGCGGTCAGTGACAACGCGGTCGAGCGCACGATCGCCTTTGCGTCGCTGGCCGCACGCCATTCCGGCACATCCCGGACCGTTGCCAATCTGTTCGAGGCTGCGTTGGACAGCCCTGGGCTAGCGCTGGCCGATTCACTACTCGTCGACATGGAACCCATCTTGGGCTGGGACCACGAGCGCGCGTTGGCTGTGTCGACACAGCTCGAACTCATCACGGACAATATACTTGACGGCTCGGCAGTTCGGCGCATTGACGAAGCACTTGCTGTTCTAGCTGCGGCCGATTTTGTGCCCGCGCAGTTGAACGAATGGATCAATGACGGACCGACCCAAGCAACGGCCAACGAAATCAAGTCCCTGGTCAGTGCCAGGATCGCCCCGGAGCGGCGGGGGATCGAGCTGGGCGCAGTGCGCGACCGGATCCGCGAGCAGCAGAGGGACGCGTTGGTGGCTGCCTATCTCGCTGACAACCCGGGGCTCGAGGGTCCCAATGCGCTATATGCCGATTTTCTCATCGATCCGGATATGAATGCCTGCCGCACCGCATCGCGCATTCAGCAGGGGATCGCCGCCGTGCAGCGGCTCATGCACCGTGTCCTGAACGGCCTCGATGCCGAGGTCTCGTTGACCGATTCCTTTGCGACCAAATGGACCTGGATGAAGTCCTACCGGGTCTGGGAGGCGAATCGCAAGGTCTTTCTGTGGCCGGAAAACTGGCTCGACCCGACGCTTCGCCTCGACCGCACGCCGTTGTTTGACGAGGTGGCCGCAGGGCTATCCGGCGCCGATGTCACCGACCGGGACGGCGAGACCGCCGTGCGCAGCTACCTCTATGGCCTGCGCGCCATCGCCCGGCTCGATGTTTCCGGTCTTCATTACGACGAAGAGGGAAAGCGCCTGCATGTCTTCGCTCGCGGCCATGACACAACGCGCGCATGGTACCACCGCGTACACGAGGATGAGGTATGGAAGCCATGGCGGGAAATCCCTTTGCAGATCGACGCGCCAGAGGTACTACCGCTGACCTACCGCGGGCAACTCATGCTTTTTTGGCCCATACTGCAAGAAGTGGCATCGGTCAGCGGCAATGACGATATCACTCACTCTGAGGTTCGCCTGGCGTGGGCATTATTCGAGGATGGAGACTGGTCCGAAACCCGGGAGACCGGCGAAGAAGTCTTCGTCACTGATGAGGGGCTCGAGCCGGAAGGAGAACATATTCGAATTAGCGAAGGCTATCGAAGCATCGCCTTGACCGTGCGTCTTGACTTCAATGAGCTGCGTATCAGGCCCATGATAAAAAGCGGATTCAGACGCAGAGCCCTGGACCACTTTGTCGCCGATGCGTCTGCTGAGGCGTTCCATGTTTCGGCGATCGACGACCACCAGCAGCCATATGGGGAACCACAATTCACTGTGTTGTGGGCACAATCCTTTAGCGGTAGCGGCAGTACTCAAACTAGTAAGTGACTGGACTACCTGCAATTACTATATACCAAACCAGTACAGGTATTACCGATTCTGTGTTTAGTCTCCAAAGAACGTTCCACGGGCAAGAGTACCTTTCTGAAATGGATGAAGGCCATATTCGACAACAATATGACCTATTTGACGAACGACAGTTTTAGCAGCCAGTTTAATGCGGATTGGGCGAACAAGCTACTCATCTGTATAGACGAGGTACTGTTCAACAAGGAAGAACTGACAGAGCGTATCAAATATCTGAGTACTACTAATATCAATAAATTGGAGGCCAAGGGAAAGGACAAACGGGAAGTAGAATTCTTTGGCAAGTTTATCCTCTGTAGTAATAACGAGGACAGCTTTATAAAAATAGACGGGAACGAGACCCGTTTTTGGGTGCTGAAAATACCGGTACTCGAAAAAGAAAAAACGAACTTCCTCCATCAATTGATGTCGGAAATACCAGCTTTCCTGTTTTATCTGCAACAGCGACAGTTGTCGACCGCGCATACCACTAGAATGTGGTTTACCCCGAAACAGATAAGGACAACGGCTTTGAAAAGGTTGGTACAGAACAACCGGAACCGGGTAGAAAAGGAGCTGGCTACGATTCTCTTAGGAGCTATGGAACAGTTCGATAGTAAAGAAATAGACCTTTGCCCTTTGGATGCATTGCAGTTATTGAACAGGACACGGATAAAGACCGATTTGACACAACTCAGAAGACTGCTGAAAAGGGATTGGCAGCTAGAGAACAAGGACAATTCCCTGAGCTATCAAAAACTAGTGATATGGCAGGATGCCTCCATGCAGTTGATGGATGCGAAGGGACGCTACTTTACGGTGGAAAAATCCTTTCTGCTTGAAAATTTCGATGAATCGATGACGTATTAAGGTATTCCCTTTATCTATCGATACTGAGGCTGTCATCATTATATCATCTTTTGTTCATCAAAATATATAACGATGACAAGAAACTGAACAAAAAATATGAATATGATGAACCGATGAACCAAACGATGCTCTGAAAACATAAGTAAACAATCACCTTACAATGGTCTGTCATCAAAACATCAAAAAAAATCCCAAAACTATTTAGCTTATGAAAAGAAAAAGAACAAACAGTTTATCGTGTAAAAGAGCCCGAGCTTTTCCCATCGAAAAAGC
>CAZTQL010000118.1:0-6964 GCA_964615665.1 uncultured Woeseiaceae bacterium
ATTCAATAATAACGTATCTATAGCGTATCTATAACGCATCGATAACGCGCATTAGTCTCCGTGACGATGCTGCCGGAGAAAGCTCTTTGCATCTTGCAGCCAGGTACAAGCCTCACAATCACAGTGACGGTCGTGTGCCACATGTTCGCGATCCGGTGACCGCAGGAAAGCGACGGCCGTATCTAGCGCATGCAGCAGCTCAGGCAATGGGTCGCTGACCGAGGGCGCGGGCTGGGTCAGGTTCAGCCAGCGGCAGGCGTCACCAAACTGGCAAGAGGTGCAGCGCTGATCCGACGGTTCGAAGCGGCCGTTGTGGTGACAATTGGTGAAGTCGACCTCACGCTCGATGACCCAGCGCGGGTAGTCCAGCAACGTCACGGCATAGCCCATGATCGTTCGCGTGTTTCTGCCGGATACCGTCGGCATGATAATTCCCTCAGAATGAGCTGTTGAGCCTACGGCGACGATCATTGTCTGGCAAGTCTGGTACCTGGCGAGACTGGCCAGGCGCCTGTCACTCGTGAGCTGGCTGCGAAATATTATTCAGGAACTGCTCGTGTCGGGGCATGCTGGCGACGGTTTCATTTATTGCGTTTCGCAGGGCCAGCAATTTTGACTGCACCACCGACGGTGTTGCGGCGTCAACAAGCGGATCGTAGCCGGCGGGCAGGCATCCGAGCCCGACGAGCAACGCAATCATATAGTCGTGGGTGCAGGGTTCATTATGCCGAAGTCGCAGTCGTCCGTGGCTGCGAAAAAGCTTCAACCGCGTGTCCAGCATCTGAGGTCGGGATAATTCGTGGCACTCCTGCCAGAAACGGGAGTCCCTTCTCTTGCCCAATGCGTAAAACATACACAACAGCTCGAGCGTATGATCCTGCTCTTGATTTGTAATGCGATTGTATTCATCCGCGATTGCTGGCGCGCAGTCACGATTCGGCAATAAAGACAGCAGACGCACAATCGCGCGGTGCGCGCTGGTCAACGATGATGATTCGAGCGATTCGAAATCGGCTGCGGCGCGGCCGATCGCAACGACGTTCGCAGACCAACACTCGCGCCTCGCATGCCGCTGAATCCGTCGCGCCGGCAGAATCTCTTCTGCTCCCCGAACGTCCCGAAGCAGGTTGTCGATTATTTCGTCGTCCGTCGTCAGGCCACTATTGTAGAAATACTCGAAGCGGCTCTTGTCGCGCAGCTGGACACGTCGTAGCCAGCCATGCTGTTTGCCGATAATTCGGGTCACGGGGTGCAGGTCGACGACGCCCGAGTGAGAAAAAGAAATACTGCGATCGCACGGCAGGTATTTCGACCAGTCCTGGAGCCCGATGCCCAATGCTCCGTCGATTAACAGTGCTTTCTCGCCACTACAGTCGACGAACATATCACCAGCAATTCTATTTCCGTCTTCAAGCGTGACCGACTGGACAAAGCCACTTGCCGGGTCGCGCGTTGCGCTGACTACCCTCGACCTGTGCTGCGATACGCCGAACCCGTTCGCAATTTGGGCCATCGCTATCGCGTATCGTTTGCGATCAAGGTGCAGGCCATAGCGATAAGTCGAGGTGACACTGTCTGGGTCCGTTGACGGCGGGCTGAAACGGCCGGCGTGCATTGCCGCCGCGGCCAGTGAGTAGTCTGCAAACCGGGAATCATTTCCGGCCAGCCGATCCTTCGTAATGTACTGGTGAAACGGCACGATCCGGATCGTGCCCCCGTATTCACCGGTTGCTACTGCGAAGCGATGATCGGGGTCCACCCAGTCGGTGTATTCGTAACCCAGCTTGTACGTTGCACCCGTCGCCGTTACCAGCGACGGCTCGTTCAGGGCCATGTGCCGGTGGTATTCAACCGTTTCCGGCAGTGAGGAGGTAACGCCGGTATAGTCGTCAGGCTCGTCGATCAGAGAGATTCTGACGTCGCTGCCGCGCAGCGAGCTGGCGATACCCGCCGCAACAGAAGCGGCCGCCGCATCGCCGCCGACTATAACAATACTCCGCAATCTCTCAGACAATTGTCGATTCACTCTCTCTGCAATGAGCCGTAAGTGTCTCGGCGTGGTGCGGCATCATTTGTGCCGCCTTGCTTACCATGCTTTTCATGAGCTCCAGTCGTTTCTGGAGTTCATCCCTGGCAATGCAATCGACACGAGGGTCCCAGGTTTTCGGAATGACATTCTGCCCCAACAACACGCTGAGCCAGTTACCTTCGATAAATAACTCATCGTTGCTATAGACGACGTGTCCACGCTTTTCAAAAAGTTCGATGCGACAGGCAAGGCTGTCCGGTATCGACATCGTCCTGCAAGCGTTCCAGAAGTCCGAGTCACCACGTTCTACCCGGTAGTAATGCAGGATCAGGAAATCGCGAACTTGCTCGAACCGACTGGCCATGACCTCGTTGAAACTGTCGATATCGACAGCGGCAAATCCTTGGTCCGGGAAGGTTCGTAGGAGCTCGATAATGGCCGCCTGTATCAACCAGATACTGGTGGATTCCAGTGGCTCGAGAAACCCTCCCGACAACCCGATGGCTATGCAGTTGCGATTCCATGTTTTCGTACGCCTGCCCGTCGTGAAGCGCAACAAATTAGGGTCGGCGAGCGGTTCGCCCTCGATGTTCGATTGCAGCATCGATACAGCTTCATCGTCAGAGAGATATTGACTGCAATAAACGAGCCCATTGCCCGTGCGGTGCTGCAGCGGAATATTCCACTGCCAGCCGGCCTGCCGTGCGGTCGCACGCGTATACGGGCGGGGGGTCCGCACATGTTCGCTCGGGATAGCAACGGCGCGGTCGCAGGGTAGCCAGTGGCTCCAGTCCTCGTAGCCGGTGTGCAACGCCTGCTCGATCAGCAGGCCGCGAAACCCGGAACAATCGACGAAAAGATCGCCTTCGATAACCTGGTGGTCGTCGAGGACAACCGCATCGATAAAGCCGCTGTCACTATCGATACTGACATCGACCACCTTGCCTTCAGTCCGCACCACACCACGCTGTTCGGCGTAATTGCGCAGGTAGGCCGCGTACTTGCTTGCGTCGAAATGAAATGCGTAAGCATAGGTCGAGTAAATGGACTGCGGATCTGATTTTGGCAGTGCAAAACGACCTTGCTTCGCCGCAGATTGCGCCAGGCAGTAGTCACCAATGTCAGCGTCGTCGCCGAATTTGTGCAGGCTGCGCCAATAGTGGTGGAAACCAACTCCATTCAGATCCTGGCCGAATGTTCCAAATGGGTGCATATAGGCATCGCCTATACGCGTCCAGTCAACAAACTCGATGCCCAGTTTGAACGTGGCACTGGTCTTGCGCATGAACTCGCGTTCATCGAGTCCGAGTTTGTTATTGAAATCGTGAATCGCCGGAATCGTCGCTTCGCCAACACCGACCGTACCGATAAGCTCGGATTCAATCAGCTGAATGCGGGTGTCGGTACCGTCAAGAAAACGTGCAAGAGCGGCGGCGGTCATCCAGCCGGCCGTTCCGCCGCCGACAACGACAACGCGACTAATGGGCTGTTGCATTATCGTGGAGTTCAACGGTCCTTGAATTCAGCCATGCCGAGCATTTTTTGCAGGAAGGTGGCATGTTTGGGTAGTACCTCATGGCCGCGCTGCAGCGCATCGAGAATTGAGCGGCGCATTAGCGGCGGTTGCCGGTTGCTGCCGTACCATTTCGTACTCTGCTCGGCGAGAAAGTCCATGCCGTAGAGGATCGCCTCGTAGCTCTCATAGCCCCACAGCCCTGCGGTGTCGACAGGTGCGCGGGGATCGCCCGGCGTATCGCCGGAGGCTAACTGTGAATCCGGCATTCCCGGAAAAAACTGATCCTCGAAATCTGCCGCCGAAGGCGGCTTACTCTGCCAATAATCGAGTTTCGCTTTCAGCCGATCATTGATGCGTTCGGGCTTCTGAACCTCGCGCCAGAATTCGCTGTCGGTGCGCCGCGTCAGGCAGTAATGCATATTGATGAAATCGAGTATCTCGTAAAAGCGATTGGCAAGAATGCGATTGACGCGGAATGCCAGCGGCTCAAAGTCATTATCGAGAGGGAAATGCTCGGCGAGCATAACGGTGGCCAGGTCGCTGAGATACAAACCCGTCGACTCAAGCGGTTCGATAAAACCACCGGCCAGGCCGATGGCAACGCAATTCTTTTCCCAGACCCTTTCCCGTCGGCCGACCTTGAATTCGATCTTGCGGGTCTCGAGCGCTTCAGCGTGTGGCCCCTCGAAGCGCCGCAGCTCCTGTTCCGCTGCAGCGTCGTCGATAAATGCACTGGAATGCACGTAGCCGAGTGATCGCTTGCTGCGCAGTGGAATCTCCCAGCACCACCCGGAGGACAAAGCCGTTGCCTGCGTATAAGGATTCACTTGCCCTGGATAGTGGTGCTCATAGGGGACGTGCATCGTCACCGCTTGGTCACAAAGCAGCCATTGAGAACAGTCCACCCAGGGAACGCCAAGCTGCTTTTCGATGAGCAATCCGGCGAAACCTGTGCAATCGACAAATATATCTGCATCAAGTCTGAGGCCGCTCTCGGTATTGACGGCCGCGATGTTGCCATTCTCCGCCATCTCGACGTCGGTGACGTGCTCGAGATAACGCGTAACACCACGCGCGGTTGAGAATTCCGCCAGGTAATCGGCAAATTTCAGCGCGTTCATGTGATAGGCGTATTGCAGGGCAGGGCCGGGATTGCTTGGATCGAGCGCAAATGGCGACAAGCCCAGTTCGCAGATCTGCGGCTGTGGTGTCACCGTTTCCATGAAGGGTATTGATCGGTCACTCTGCAGCCAGAGTTCGGCCGAATGGTCGATCGGCTGTGGTTTGAAACGATGGAACGGGTGGTGATAGAAATGGCCGTTGTTGTCCAGCCAGTTAACATAACGTATGGACTGCTTGAACGTCCCGTCGACGCGCCGCATGAAATCCTGCTCGTCGAGACCGATGGCACGAATCAAGTGCACGATACTCGGGATGGTCGCTTCGCCAACGCCGATCCTTGGCGTGACGGGGGACTCGACAAGGCTGATCTTCGCTTTTTCCCGGGTGCCAAAATTCAACACCGCGTTAAGATACGCGGCCGCCATCCAGCCGGCAGAGCCGCCGCCGACGACCAATATGCGTTTCGGTGTCATCTGGTTCGCTTATCCGGCAAGGTGTTGTTCAAACACAACAGAAATGCTACAGCTGGTGACAGTCGAGCCTTTCACGAGGGCAAATTTCAAACTAATGTCTACAATTCGAGTTGATTGTTGTACACTCTCGGCAATATAAACACAACGCCAACGGTTATAGGGGATTCGCATAATGCACAGAAAAACGCCGCTCGCACGCGCAGTTAATCTCGCTCTGGTGACTAGTTCCCTCGGCTTGGGACAGCAGGTACTGGCCCAGGAAATTGACGAAGAATTGTACGCCGGCGAGGCGCCAATCGAAGAAATCGTGACCACAGGCTCACGAATCAAGAAAGACGTTTATTCAAGTTCGGCTCCGATCGATATCATTCTTACCGAGACCGCGAAGCTGGCCGGCGTGTCCGATCTCGGGCAAATGCTGCAAACGACGACTGTTGCCGCGGGTTCCCCGCAGGTCACATCGGTAACCTCAACGGCGTTTGTGCAGGATGGCGGTTCCGGTACGAGTACACTCTCGCTGCGTGGTCTTGGTGCGTCACGTACTCTGACACTGCTCAATGGCCGTCGTGCCGGCCCGGCAGGTACCCGCGGTGCGGTGTCCGCCTTTGACCTCAACGTTCTGCCACTGGCTGCCATCGAGCGCGTGGAAATCCTGAAAGACGGCGCGTCGTCGATTTACGGTTCTGATGCTGTGGCAGGTGTCGTGAACTTCATTACGAAGAAAGGCGATGGCGTATCCCTCGATGCCTTCGTCTCGCAGCCCGGTGATTCCGGCGGCGAGGTGCAACGTATGAGCGCCAGTTGGGGCAAGTCGTTCTCGCGTGGCAATTTCCGCGTGACCGGTGACTATTACGTCAATAAGGAATTGGCAGCGGGCGACCGCGATTACCTGAGCTGCAGTGAGCAGATCTACCGCGATCCCTCGTCAGGCGAACGCACCGATGTTATCGATCCTCGCACTGGTTCGCCCCGTTGCGGGAGCACGCCCTGGGGGCAGGTCTGGCTTTATGACTACAGTGGTGACGTGCCGCGCGGCGCCAAAGCGCAGTACGATTACGACGGCGACCTCGGCAACACCCTGTCGCCAATAACGGAATTCGGTGCGCCACCGGACTGGTACCTGGTTGGCTACGACAGGGAATCCGACAGCGTGTACAACCTCAATCACCCGTTTGACGGCCAACAGTCAGTTATTCCCGAAGTCGAGCGCACGACGTTCTACGGAGAAGGCGAGTTTAACCTTACCGATTCGCACCAGCTTTACACGGAGGTCCTGCTCAATCGTCGGGAAACCACGATTAACGGTTATCGGCAGTACTGGAGCTACATTTATAATTACGACTTTTTTGCCGGAAACACGCAGAGCGCGGGCTGGACGGGTGCGCAGTGGTTTAGTCCAACGCCGATCACCGATCATTCGGATGCCAAGATCGAGGTGGATTACCAGCGCTTCGTGGCAGGCCTGCGTGGTGATTTGACGGAGAACTGGAGTTACGATATTTCGTTCCAGCACAGTAACAGTGACGGTGACTACACGAACGACCGGATTTACAATGATTCGATCGATGATCAGAACTGGCTAACCGGGTCCTGCGTGGGCATCACCACAAGTGTACGCGGTGTGCCCTGTGTCGACATACCTTGGCTTGATCAGGACTTCCTCGCTGGCGATGTGTCGCCCGAAGTTCGCGACTTCCTGTTCGGCACCGAGACGGGCAACACCGAGTATACGCAGGAGTCGATTGAGGCTTATGTCACCGGCGACTTGTTTGACTTGCCGGCGGGCACGGTAGCTGGCGCATTTGGCGTGCACTATCGCGAAGA
>CAZTQL010000119.1:0-1724 GCA_964615665.1 uncultured Woeseiaceae bacterium
CCATGCGTCGCCGAGACAGCAACGGGCTCGCCGAGTCCCAAACCATGAAACTCACCGCCTGCGATCGCCGCATCCAGCCCTTCGGCCTTGTTGACCGCCAGCCAGTTTTTCTTCGAGTGTTTTCTTGCCAGGTCGGCAACGTGCTCGTCAGCCGGCGTCAGGCCGCTGCGTCCGTCGACCATGATGATCGCGGCGTCTGCTTCCTTGAGCGCACGCACGGTCTGCCCGACCATGGCCTCTGCGATACCGACTTCACCGCCGGCAACACCGCCCGTATCAATAACCAGGTAGGGGATCTGACCCATCCGGCCGAAGCCGTACTGCCGATCGCGCGTCAGCCCCGGATAGTCGGCGACCAGCGCGTCACGCGAGCGCGTCAGGCGATTAAAGAGTGTCGACTTCCCGACATTGGGCCGGCCGATCAGCGCGATGACGGGAAGCATAGCGGTGCACCGTTACCTCGTCCTATCAGGACTGGTCGGACGAAACATCAGGAGCGCTGCGTTTTGGTCGGGTATCGACCGTTTCAAAGACCGAAAGCTTACCGCCGTCCGTTTGCACGTACAGGCGGTTTGCAACCACCACCGGCGCATTACTGATCGCCGCACCACCGATCTTGATGCGCGCTACCGGCGCACCGGTCAAATTGCTAAAAAAGTGCACGTAGCCCTCGAGGTCGCCAACCGCAACTGTCGTGTGAAACGGCACCGGCAAAGTGACTTCCCGCCGCAACAAGTCATCATTGCGCCAGATTTCCGTGCCGTCGTTTCTCGCCATCGCGATGATCTCGCCGTCGTCGCGTGTCGTGTAAACGCTGCTCCAGTCGGCGGCAGCGCCGGTAAACGACGACAACTCGCGACTCCAGAGCAGCTGGCCCGATTCGGCGGCGATTGAGCCGATGCGACCGTGATAACCGACGGCATACAGGTCCTGACCGACCACGGCGAGCTGCCCGTCAATATCCGACAGGCGGTCCAGATCCGAACGTCCGGTCGGTGGCGACAGTAACGACTCCCAGACGACGTCGCCGGTATCGATATCGACGGCGACGAGGCGACCATTGTCAAAACCACTAATGAGGTTGCTGCCGACCACGACCGGACTGGTCGAACCACGCACCGTCAGAGCGGGCGTCGATTGCTCGAACTTCCAGCGCGCGCGTCCGTCAAAAACGGAATAGGCCAGCAAGCGGTTGTCGATCGTCTGCACCACCACGAACTCGCCGCTGACTGCGGGCCGCGCAAGCGATTCGCCCTCGATGTACGCGCGCCACCGTTCGGCGCCCGTGGCTGCGTCCAGCGCCACGGCATAACCGTCCTTGCTGGTCACGACGACCAACTCCCGGCCAACGCCGGGACCCGCGGATAAATCAGTCTCCAGCTTCGTCCGCCACAGCAGCTTGCCCTGCTCCGGATCGAAAGCCGAGACAACGCCATCGGCGCTGGCGGCGTAAATTCGATTGCCGTCGCCGACGGGCCGCAAGGCAACCCGCTGAAACTCCGCTGCTCCGCCGAGTTTCGCGGTCCACAGTCGCTTGACCTTCAGGGTCTCTTGAAATTTGACGAGCTCTTTGGGTTCAAGGTCCTCTTCGTCCTTGTCAGAGAAAAGGCCACAGGCGGCCAACGCGGTACTCGCGAGTAGCACGCTCAGCAGACGTAAGGTTCTGTTCACTCAGTGGCCTCTTCGGCGGCGGTAGCCGCGGCTTCGGCGGGTTCTGTGGTCGG
>CAZTQL010000119.1:1824-5589 GCA_964615665.1 uncultured Woeseiaceae bacterium
GGTTCTGTGGTCGGCTCTGTCGTCGGTTCCGGGGTCGTTTCTGTGGTCGTAGCCGGCTCGTCGGCTGGGATTTCCGGCAAGTCCAGCGCTTTCCACTGCACCAGCCGCTGATCGACCGTGCCCTGCGCTTGCGGGTCCATCAGCACCTGCTGGTAGGCAGCCTGCGCGTCGGCGATCCGATCCAGCGCAACATACGCGTCGCCCAGGACTTCGCCGTACGCGGCCGCAAAGGCCGTGTTTTCCTGGCCTTCGAGCAGGTCGACGATTTCCTGCACCTTATCCTGGTACAGCAAGATCTTCGCAAGGCGAAGTCGCGCTACTTGCTTCAGCTCGTCGCTGCTGGCGCCCGCAAGCAGTTCCTGCAGCACGTCGGCTGCATCCTGGTCGCGGTTCTTGTCCATGTACAGACGCGCAATGGCGAGCTTCGCCTGCGCCGCGTACGGCGTGTCGGCAAATTCGGTATGCAGTCTGCCAGCGACGATTTCGGCGTCATCGAGGTCGCCGTCAACGACATAATCGGTGAGCTCCTCGTACAGCGACGATGCCTCGATCTGTGACTCCAGTTTGCTGTTTTTATAATAGTTGATGCCGTACAACAGAAGCGCGCCTGCCGCGATGCCGAGAATGACATAGCCGCCGTACACCGACCACCAGTTACGCATCTGTTCAATCTGTTCTTTTTCTGAAAGTAAATCGTCCACAACACACCCTTTAATGTTTGTTGCAATGGCTCCTGCCGTTGCCTAATTCAGTCTGCCCGCCAGCACTTCTGCAAGATCGTCCAGCGCGACACTGCTCTGTTCCTCATCACTGCGCATTGGCTTCAGACCGATGCGCCCTTCACTGAGTTCCTGTTCGCCAAGAACCAGCGCATAGCGCGCCTCGCTCTTGTCCGCACGCTTAAGCTGCGACTTGAAACTGCCGCCGCCCAAATTCATTGCCACGCGAATACCCGGAATCCGGTCGCGCAACTCCTCGGCCAGCGTAAACGCCCGCTGCTGAGTTCCGTCACCAACGGCGGCGATATAGACGTCTGCCGCCTGTGACGGTGCCTTGCCACCGCACGCCTCGAACAATGCCACGAAGCGCTCGATGCCCATCGCCCAGCCAATGGCAGGCGTTGGTCGGCCACCCAGTTTCTCGACCAGGCCGTCGTAGCGCCCGCCGGAACAAACGGCTCCCTGCGACCCGAGCGCATCGGTGACCCACTCGAACACAGTCCTCGAGTAGTAATCGAGACCGCGCACCAGCCTGCGATTCACGGTGTACTCGATGCCCGCAGCGTCCAGCAGATCCCGTAGCCCCGCAAAATGCTCAGCCGACTCGTCATCGAGATAGTCCAGCATCACCGGTGCTGCCTCAACGATGTCCTGCATCTCCGGGTTCTTGCTATCGAGAATCCTGAGCGGGTTTTGCTCAAGGCGGCGAATACTATCCTCATCCAGCTGACTTTTCACGCCTGAGAAGTACTCCACCAGGGCCTGCCGGTAGCGCTGCCGCGATTCGGGAACCCCCAGCGAGTTGATTTCGAGCTTGATGCGCTCAATGCCAAGGCGCTGCCACATCCTGGCGCTCATGATGATGAGCTCGGCATCCACATCCGGGCCGTCGTAGCCGAGAGCCTCGACGTCGAACTGGTGAAACTGCCGATAGCGGCCCTGCTGCGGCTTTTCGTAGCGAAACATCGGCCCACTGGTCCAGAGCTTCTGGCGCTGATTGTGCAACAAGCCGTTGGTCATGCCAGCACGCACCATGCCCGCCGTCGCCTCCGGTCGCAGCGTCAGGCTTTCGCCATTGCGATCAGCAAACGTATACATCTCTTTCTCGACGATGTCGGTGACTTCGCCAATCGAGCGTTTGAAAAGGTCCGTGTACTCGAGCAGCGGTAGTCTGATCTCGCTGTACCCGTAAGACTCGACGATCTCTCGCACCACGGATTCCAGGTAGCTCCAGATACCTGAGACCTCGGGAAGGATATCGTTCATTCCACGAATGGCTCTCGGCTTCACGTCAGCGTCCCGTTTCTGCGGCACATGTGCTCAGTCGCCAGCGATGGTGAAACGCGCGCGGCCAAGCCGGTCGGCGGGGCCAACGTTGTAATCCGAGCCGTCGACACGCAGCGTGACGTTGCTGGCATTGCCGAACAGCACATTAAACGGCGCGGCGCCGCGAAGCTCGACTGTGCGGCCATCACGGCCCTGGCCGAAGTACAGCCGGCGGCCACTGCCATCCGAAATCTCCGTCCAGCAGTCACCGCTGAACGTCAGTAACAGTGAGACCTTGCCATCGTCGGGAGCCGCGGTCGTGGGTGCCTGCGCTTCCGGCACGACCGTCTCGACCTCCGCCAACGGCTCATCCGCAACTTCCGGGGTCTCGACGACCGCGTCATCACGTAACTCGATAGCCACCGTATTATCCTGCGGCATCGTGATCTCTGCCGTCGAAGCATCCGGCTGCCGGTCCGACAGACTGAAGAACTCAGGCCGGCTGGTAATTACCCAATACACCGTCGCAGCGATAATGATGAGAACAATGACCGCAATCCAGGGCCCGGGCGACATCTCTCGCCGGGGTCGCCGCCGCGCTTTGAAGACCGGCTGCGAATCGGCAGCCGCCAGTTCATCGTAGTCGGCCACGATCTCGTCCGCATCGGCGCCCACCATTTGTGCGTACTTGCGGATATAACCCCTGGCAAAAACCTGCGCGCCCAACGTCTCGAATTCGTTGCGCTCGAGCGCCTCGACTTTCTGCTCGCTGATATGTAGCTCTTTGGCGATCTCCGCGACAGTGACTCTCTTTTCCTTGCGCGCCACCAGCAGCCGCTCGCCACCAATCGGCCCGATCAGATCGATCTGTCCGGCTTCGTCCTGCGGCTTGTCTTTCTCGTCCGTCATGTCAGCCGGTTTCCATTGCCTTTCTTGCCTCAGGCGACTGCGGGAACTCGCGAATCAGCCGCTCGACGTAATCCTGTTGCGCGCGCTCGTCGCCGATCTTTGACTCGATCTCGGAACCGAGATACAAGACGCCAGCAGAATTCTTGTTGGCGCTCATATAGCGCTGCAAAAACGCGCGCGCACCCAAATAATCTTCCGTCTGGTACTTGAGCAAGCACATCTGCAACAGCGCTTCGCCATGGTCCGCGCGAACCTGCAGGGCCTGTCGAAAAAATTCCTCGGCTTTTGCCAGATCGGGCTTCTGTACCAGGCAAACGCCCGCGTTGGTCAACGTAACTTCCGCGTTGTCGTTCTCGGCGTGACGTGCCGATTTCTCAAAATTTTCGGCAGCACCCTCGAAATCTTTCTGGTTACAGAGGAATACCGCGTACGTGTTGCGAACCTCGAAGTTTCGTGGCGCGACCTGCACGGCTTTCTCGTAATTCTGCGTTGCAAGGCGCAAATTGCCCAGCGCCTCATAGGTGATCGCCAGCGTCGTGTACGCAACTTCGCTGTCCGGGTCGAGTTCGATGGACAGTAACAGCCGGTCGCGCGCCAGTTCGTACTTGCCGTTCTGGTAATAGCGGGCGCCAAGCTGATAGTTCAGCTCGGCAGCCTCGGTGTTATTGGACTCGCGCGGCAAACTCCCCGTCGTCGTCGAAACACAACCCGCCAACAACACGCAACACAACGTCAGCGACGCAACGCTCTTATTCATCTTCATACCGGTGCCATCCCCATGCTCGTCTTGCCGGTTTTCCTGCCACTGATGCTCTTTTGGCCCAACTTCCTTTGACCCAAATTCTTTTGACCCAAATTCTTTTGACCCAAA
>CAZTQL010000119.1:5689-6883 GCA_964615665.1 uncultured Woeseiaceae bacterium
TTTGACCCAAATTCTTTTGACCCAAATTCTTTTGACCCAAAGGGTTTTTCACACGATCACTGACTTTGCCGGCCAGTTGTCCACAGGCCGCATCAATATCGTCGCCACGCGTCTTGCGTGTCGTCGCCACCATGTCCCGTTGCCGCAGGCGATTCTGGAAATGCAGAATGGTGTCAGCCGATGAGCGCTTGAAGCGCGTGCCCGGAAAAGGATTGAACGGAATCAGGTTCACTTTGGCTGGTTTACCTGACAACAGATCAGCGAGCTCATCGGCGTGCGCTATTGAATCGTTGACGCCCCGTAACATGACGTACTCAAACGTAATAAAACGATTGGCGTGCTTTGCAGCGTACTGCCAACAGGCGTCGAGTAGTGTTTCGATCGGATGCAGCTTGTTGATCGGCACGAGGACATCGCGCAGGGCATTATTCGCGGCGTGCAAAGACACGGCCAGCGAAACGTTGCAATCGTCAGCGAGCTTGTTGATGTGCGGCACGATACCCGACGTACTTAAGGTAACGCGGCGACGCGACAGCCCGTATGACCAGTCCGATACCAGTAGTTTCAAAACAGCCACCACGTTGCGGTAGTTCGCGAGCGGCTCGCCCATGCCCATGAAGACGACATTACTGACAGCCGGTTCGCCATTGGGGCGACGCGGCAGTTCCTTGATGGCATGCCAAACCTGACCAACGATTTCTGCGCTCGTCAGGTTGCGATTAAAGCCCTGTGCGCCGGTTGCACAAAACGGGCAGTCCAGCGCACAGCCGACCTGCGATGAGATACACAGCGTGCCGCGCGCCGGCTCCGGGATGAACACGGTTTCAACGGCCTGTCCTGAACCGCTGGCGAACAACCATTTGACGGTGCCGTCGGCCGAATCGAAACGCGACACGGTCTGCGGCGGCACCACTTCGGCCACTTCGTTCAAGGTGGCGCGCAGAGACTTGGCGAGGTCGGTCATCTCGTCAAAGTCGGTCACACCTCGCTGATGAATCCACTGCAGAACCTGCCGCGCGCGAAACGGCTTCTCACCGCTTGCCGCAAAGAACTGCTCGAGATCGTCTGGCGACAATCCGAGCAGGTTCGTTTTTGAGTCGGCGGCAGTCACGGTCTTTTATTCGCTCAGCGGGTTCTCGGGCAAACGCCGTCGTCACCGAAGAAAAAGGCGATTTCTACTGCCGCCGTCTCGGC
>CAZTQL010000120.1:0-6852 GCA_964615665.1 uncultured Woeseiaceae bacterium
ATTATTAAACACTGACAGAGGGGGTGCGTCAACAAAACAAGCGAAGATACTGGTGCCCTGGGCGGGCCAATTTATTAAACGGACGAGGGTTCGTCTAGCCGGTCGCTGACGGAGAACGCTTCTTCTTGACAGGCCTGGGGTTTATCAGCGCCTGCACCGCGACGGCCAGCTCACTGTCTATGACAAGGGTGTTGACCATCCCCGTGTGCAATGCACCGGCGACCGCAGCGGCTTTTTCTTCACCCGCTGCCACTAACACCAGGTTCGGAATACCTTTCAATACATCCAAGGACTGCGAAATGACGCGCTGCTGCCACGGCATCTCAACAAAATTGCCGTCGGCATCGAAATACTGCAGCAAGATCTCGCCTACGGCGCCTGCCATTGCCGCGCGAACAATTTCATCGTGTTCGAGATAGCCTGACGTCACCATGGTCGATGAATCGTCGGACGTGCCGATGCCAACCAGCGCTATCGTGCATTTTTCGGCCCATTGATTGGCGCGGACAATACTGGGGTCATGGCTCAAGACATCTCTGACCTGCTCAGTCTTGACCAGCACCGGCGCATTGACTGCTTCAACAGTTGCCTCCAAATGTTGGCCCAAGCGAAACGCCAATGCCTGGGTATTGCCGCTGTCGGGGGCCACGATGCCGCCACCAAGCTGCACAACGCGATCGGGAGAATCGCTCAAGCCGTGGATGTAATCCGGGACTTGAAGCATGGTCGAACTCCACCCCACGCCGACAATATCCGTGCCGGCTAATGTGCGACCGAGGTATTCGCCGGTGGCCTTGGCGACCGATTGTTTGCCGTCACCCAATACAGCATTTGTGACGATGACTTCGCAAAGGCCAGAGTCGGCGAACTGCCGTTCTATGTCGGCTTCCAGCAATGTCGTTTCGGGCAGCGCTTTGACTATTCGGATTTGCACGTACCCCTCTTCCCTGGCCGTCTTTAACATGCGCACGACGGTCGGGCGGGATACGCCGTACTTCTTGGCGATCTGGTCTTGCGTCAATCCACCCTCATAATAGAGCATGGCGACTTTGAGAATCAGCGCTTCTGTGGGTTTAGGCTTGGCCATTGTTTTTTGAAGTCCTTAATTCTCAATCTGCTGTCGGACGCAGCACGCCCTGTGCATCGCGACGCAACGGTGCCCGCTGGACGGCCAACGGTTGCCCGAGGGATTCACGCTGCGAAATGCCGTGCGGCCAATCCGCCGGTGCGACGGCAATATAGCGAGCAAGCCCACCGCTGCCACCTTGCGGTTTAGCGAAGCCAACCAGCAACAGCGCGCCCTTCTCCGGCACTTTGTCTAAATTTCGAACCCCTTCAGCCTGCGCAAAGTTGTTGTGCATCAGCCAATACTCGCCTTCTAAGTTGGGCGTTGTATCGGTATCCAAGGGTTCGTGTCCGTGGAACAGGATACCGCGATCTAGGTGCAGGTGTTTCAATGCGTCCAGGCCAACACCCGGAAAAGGTTTTTGATTGAATCGCTCGACGTCCCGCCAACGCTTGTACCAATCCGATCGCACCATCACGACAGCGCCGGTGGGTATCTGCCCGCGCTCTGACTCCCATGCATCCACGTCGGCCACTTGGAGGTGATAGCCCGGATCTACGGCGATCTTCTCTGAAATATCAATCACCACCAGCGGGTGAATGGCAAAGCTCGCCGGAATATCGCTGATCGTGGCGCCCATCGGGTTCCAGTGTGCGGGAGGGTCGAGCTGTGTGCCGTACTGATCCGTCGGCAAGAGATATTCCGAGGCGATAAAGCCATGTTGCTCGTACGTGAATTCATCACCTTTGGCGGCGTAGTCGCCCATATCGTTGCCCGCACGTGCCGCGCGAAACTCCGCATTCCCAAAGCCCGGCCAAACCGACTGTATGGGCTCGAAGGCGTGCGTTAAGTCAATGTATTTGGCATCGACAAACACCGTCGCATGGATCGCCCATAGATCGATAGGATCGTCGTTGGTCGGAACGTTATCGGCAGCGTCTGCACCCGACCTATTTGAGCAGCCCATTAATAGAGTAGCGGCTGCCAGCAAAATACTGGCCCGTTTCAATGCATACATAGCAAGCACCTCCATATGGTTATCGACCAAATCACGCGGTCGGTTTCCCCTGCGTCTCGATCCTATGATTCTTGATAGTTGTTCTGTTGACCATCCCCTACTACAAGTAAGTTTTGGTCTACTGACTTACAATAGCTCAAATAGCAACATATGTTCAATCCTCGACATAAGTTCATAATGAGCGAATGAGGGTTCAATTACTTTGACGCAATCAACAAAGACGGTACCGACAAGTTAACTTCATTGGATAAATAGAATTCGGCTATTCATCATCAGGCTACTGCCACTTCCCCATCCTGATCCACCGCCCGCCGCAGATATTGCCGCTTACCATTGATCTTCACGAAAACCTCATCGAGGTAGAACGTATCGCCATAACCACGATGGCTTGCGTTGCCAGTACCGTCGGGGCTGGCTGTTAAATCCATTGCCCTGCGCAAGGGCTGTGGATACAGTAAGAAAAAATGGGAGATTCCAATGACAATTACTCTATTACAACTATGGCAGCCGATCTTGCTGGGCACGTTTTTGGCTTGGATCGCAAGTGCGCTCATCCACATGTTGGTCAAGTATCACAATTCAGATTATCAACAGCTATCAAATGAAGATGAAGTACTCTCGGCCATACGCAACGGTTCGCCCGCACGTGGAATTCATTCGCTACCGTATTGCACAGATATGGCTGCAATGAATAATCCGGACGTCAAGGAAAAGTTCAACAAGGGACCTGTTGCAATGCTGACTGTATTTCCAAACGGTATGCCTCCCATGGGCAAGCTAATGGTTCAGCAGATCAGCTATTTTCTCTTCGGTTGCATTTTGATCGCCTACTGCGCAACCCTCGCTTTAACGTCAGGTCCGGAATATATGGTCGTGTTTCGATTCGTTTCGGCAGTAGGCTTCTTGACGTTTGGCTGGGCGAATATTCCATTTAGTATCTGGTACGGGCATCCCTGGTCGACAACTTTGAAATACTCGCTGGATGCATTGATTTATGGTCTCGTGATAGCAGGAGCATTTGCTTGGCTGTGGCCCGGGTAGGGGAGATATCCAATGAACATTACTCAACATGCACGATATTCGGTTACGCTGATTTCAGTAATCACGCTTGCGACTGCCTGTTCGAAATCAGATACGCATTCCGATACCGTCGAAGTTTCCAAACTAGCGATGGAGGCCCTCGTAAGTACGGAATGGTTGAGCGAACACCTCGATGATCCGGACCTTGTCGTGCTGGATTGCACCGTTCTTATAGAGATCGACGAAAATGGCGGTTTCAGCATTTTGAGTGGACTGGCGAACTATGAGGCTGGACATATACCCTCTGCCGGCTTCGCGGATCTCATGGGCAATCTTTCCGAACCGGAACGTCCTGCACAGTTCATTATGCCGACACCCGAACAATTTGCAGCCGCCATGGGTGCACTGGGTGTTGGCGATGATTCCCGGGTCGTCTTGTATACCGTTAACAACCCGGACTGGGCTGCGCGCGTTTGGTGGATGTTACGTTGGGCCGGATTCGACCAGGTGGCTTTGCTGGATGGCGGCCTTGCAGCCTGGGTAGCCGAAGATCGGCCGCTTTCGACTGATCAAGTCAACCGGCCTGCGAAAAAGTTTACGGTCAGGCTCCGCCCTGAATTGATTGCGGACCGTGACCAAGTGTTTGCGGCTACCGAGGATAGCGGCGTCAGTATTGTCGATGCGTTGGGGGATGCTCACTATCGGCGAGATTTTTCAATGTACGGCCGACCCGGCCATATCCCCAGTGCCACGAATCTGCCGTCCTCCGATCTTCTCGATGAAACCGGCTTCTACCGTCACTTCGACGAATTGGAGATGATGATCGATAGCGATGCTGACGGTCGCGTGATTAGCTATTGCGGTGGCGGGGTTGCTGCAGCTTCTGTCGCATTCACGTTGCATAGGCTCGGCTACAAAGACGTTGCAGTGTACATGGGCTCGCTCCAGGAATGGACCGCCGATCCTGCGAACCCAATGACTCTCGGCACGGAATGAGGGAAAGGTCTGCCGTTAGTTCGGTCCATCTCGATCCGGTACTGAGCGCGCATGCCAATTAGGTCACCCATATACAGAAAATTGCACACGCCGAGAAGCTAATTTGTCAGTACCTACGCGGCGAATAACACTACTTTTCTCATACGTGTTTTCATTTTCCTATCCCCCTTCTCGAAACTCATTGTTCTACTACTATGTGGATGTTCCAATCCGGACCGGAACCGATTCCGTGTGCTGCAGCAAAGCTACCTTGATTCAGGGCAAGTGACACGTTGTTTAAGCTGTTGAGGTAGACCAATGGTTCACCAATCTCGACAGCACCAAACGTATCAAGGTACGGTAAGTTCTCGTCGAAAACAGTTTCGTCACCATGACTGATCCGAACGCGGAGTATGGTTCCTTTGCCAAGTTTTAGCATTTGCAAGGTCTCTCGATCAATGTTGGTCCAAACGTTTCCAAACTGAATATCCAGAATAGGAATATTCCCACGTATTTCATCGTTCGATAAAATGGCCTTTTGGAAAGGAATTGATACTACTTCAGCTGGTAGTAATCGACCGACCTCTTCGAACGTAATCTTCCCCGCAGCCAGGCGGGCTCCGGTGTAGGCATAAACGTCTCTACCGTGAAATGTATAGGACGCATCGGAGTTCTTTAGTCGATTGACCGCTTCGTCGATCTCGCGCAACTCTGCAATGCCCAGTTGTTGGGCAACGAATGTCAGCGTGCCGTTGTCCGGCGTGACTATGTAATGATCGGTTTTTGTTTTAAGGACAACGGACTTGCGACTCGTCCCGACACCGGGGTCAACCACCGAGACGAAAACTGTTCCCGCAGGCCAATATTCAGCGGTTTGAATTAAGCGCAGCGAGGCTTCCCAAATATTGAACGTCGGAATTTCGTGCGTCAGGTCGTACATTGGGATAGTCGGAGAGACCGAGATGGCGACACCGCGCATTGCTGCAACAGCCCCATCTTTCTCGCCGAAATCAGACTGCAGGACTAACGGAGAATCACCAAATGCCGGTGTACTCAGAACGAAGGCAAACATGATCAGAACTTTTTTCAAGACTTTTCTCCAACGCTTAAACGATCTAGATAGCCGATTGCTGCGGGGCACCGAGGGTATCAAGTTATATGAGAATCAAAATCGTCACAAGCTTTGAGGCACGCCAGGTGGGGGGACTCCATCGTGTGCCCTGTTGTGTCCGGAACAAGGTGTAAACCATGTGACCGGTTAACACCGCACCGACACGCGGATTTTCAGTGAACAGATTTCGCTATCCGGCGTAACCCAAGGTAACGCAACAATACGAATAACAGCAGATCGCCAGCGCGGTAGGTTCTCTTGAGTGCCGGTAGGTGATCCTGGTTTGGGCACCAAAGTGGGCACGGAGAAAGCTGGATAGTCAGTTCGATCCCTAAGATTTTATCGTTCGGCAAGTGTCTGACGCCGACCGTACGCGTCGCTGTAACGAACAATACTCCGTGTTCCGAGTCTGTCACCGTTTTCGAATTCGCCGATTCGTGTCGTCACTTCAAACATCGCCTGACCGATTTGTTCCGCTCTCACAGCGGCACCGACAGGCGCAAAAAACCAGAAGAGAAGGTCCTGCCCGATATGTGCTTCTTCGTCGGTCGGCCCGATGTAGTCTGGTCGATACGCAATCACCCGGAGATTCGTTCCTTCGGCGAACTCGAACAGGGTTCGCTCAGCGCGCACTTTTTCGCGCGCCCACATCGCGCTTGAGTTCTCTGAGATGTCGCTGGAACTGATGTAATGAAACGAAATGTCTGACTTGTCACTGACATCGGTCCACTCCGCCAGGAAGCGCGCCGGAAAGTCGACATGTATCGTCCCGTAGGTTTTCTCGTCGACGCCGACAGCGCTAATTCCGATCGCCCAGTAAACCGCACCTGCGTCCGCTATTTGCTCCCGAACTGGGGAGTAGTCGAGATAATTCGTGTGAAGAGTCATCTGTACTTTCCCGGAAGCAACACCTTCCTCGATTCGAGGTGTTGCACGCCGTGTAATGACATGAATTTTCCTGATATCGGGATTCGCGAGAGCGGCTTTCAAAATGCCATCGCCTGCGGTTCCGCTGGCACCGAAGATCGCTATCGTCTCGTAGGTTGCTGTTGGTCCCTCAAATACCGCGATTGAGTCATCTTTCCGCGCGAGCGTGACCGCCCCGGCGATGTACACCAACGCAAACAGAGCGAGCGGTGTGAGCAGGATTGTTCTTAGGCGGGGAAACTTCATGGACGGCGGAGTCTAACATCGCGACGGCAACGATTCACTTAGCCGAGATGCGCCTCGGTTGAACTGCCGCCACGCGTATTGTTCAGTGACCTGAATTCACAATCCGGCGTAACCTGAACTAACCCAAGACCACGTTTCGCGGCCGATTCGTAACGCAGTAGGTTACCTTGGGTGACGGTAGGTGAACCTGGTTTGGACACCAAAGTGGGCACATAGAGCGCTGGAAAATCGGTTCGGCCCCTATTTCCCTATTTCCTAAAGCCAACTCGGACCTTCCAGTGTCTTTTGAATGAAGCGAGTAAATAACTCAAGATTCATTAAACCCGTAAACAAGAACCCCCAGACGGCTCCGGCAAGGTGCGCCATGTGGCCGATATTGTCGGCAGCTTTTTTGTCTTTGTACCATGAGTAAATAAGGTAGGCTCCCCCCGCCAATATCTGCGGAATCGCAATCACACCGTACAAATACAAGTTCTGCCAGGGTTCAAA
>CAZTQL010000121.1:0-6835 GCA_964615665.1 uncultured Woeseiaceae bacterium
CTCGAAAACAGATCGCTGCGCAGCAGGCAAATCGTCGTCCAGATAGCTCAGGACAAAGCCCTCAAACTCTTTGCAGGTAATCATGCGATGCACACGATTCAACATCAGGCCCTTTAACCAGCGCCAGACGCCTGTTGTGTATTGTCTGCTCACTTGCTTAGCTCTCCACGAAGAATAGGTTCGAGCAGCTTCTTTAACGCGGCCCGCGCCCTGTGTAGCCGCACTTTCACATTGGCCTCCGAGATCTCGAGAAGAGCAGCCACTTCGCTAGTCGCATACCCTTCGATGTCGCGAAGCTGCAAAACGATACGGTACGAATCGGGCAATTCGTCGATTCCAGCGTTGACGCGGGCCCGGAGCTCGGCGTTTTCAAGGACTTCCTGCACGGTTGCCAGATATGGCCACGGCGCCTCGATACGGCAGTCTTGACGATCGAACTCCGGCAAATGCTCGTCGATGGATTGCTCGCCAAGGCGTTTGAGCTGCCGCAGTTTCGTCAGCGATGCATTGACGGTAATGCGATGCAACCAGGTCTTGATGCTTGAGCGTCCTTCGAAGCGGCTCAAGCCGCGCAGCGCACTGATGAATGCCTCCTGCACCGCGTCCTCCGCAAGACTGCGATCTCGCAACATGCGCTCTGCCAGCGCGAGCATCCAGGCAATGTTGTCGCGCACCAGTTGTTCCGCTGTAACAGCGTCTTTTGATGCGGATTTGGTGCTTGTCTTGTTTTGCTTCGGCATGGGGTGTGGACGCAATCGTCTCACCAAGTGTAACCGATCACTCATGGCGGGCGTCTACCGTTTCAGCCCAATCACTTTGTTCCGCAACGCTAGCGCCAAGTAACTCTTAGAAAACAGGAAAACGATATGGTCCGACATTTGTTCGCAATACTCTCGCTCGCTGCAATTTCTACAATTGCTCTGTTCGCGCTGGTCTGGCCTGGCGCATGGTGGGCGATGGTGCTCGTAGCGCCTGTCGTTTTGCTGGGAATCCGGGACCTCATCCAGAAGCGCCACACGATTCAGCGTATTTACCCTGTAATCGGCCACCTGCGCTACCTGTTTGAGGCTGTTCGACCGGAGATGCAACAGTACTTTGTAGAGTCGGATACCGAAGGCCGACCGGTGAATCGTGAGTTTCGTTCGCTCGTTTACCAACGCGCCAAGGGCGTACGCGACACGCGACCGTTCGGCACGATATTCGATGTCTACAAACCGGGAAGCGAATGGCTGCACCACTCGATTACACCGCAACCTCCAGCTACCGAGGAAGCCCGAGTGCAATTTGGTGGCGCACAGTGCACGCAGCCATATGCCGCGTCACACCTCAACATCTCGGCTATGAGTTACGGCGCACTGAGTCGCAACGCCGTTCTCGCGCTGAATCATGGCGCAAAGCTCGGCGGTTTCGCGCACAACACCGGGGAGGGCGGTCTTAGCCCATATCACCTTGAACCGGGTGGCGACCTTGTGTGGCAAATCGGCACAGGTTACTTCGGCTGCCGCACGAGTGAGGGCGAGTTTGATGCGGCACTATTTGCGAAGAAAGCGCTACTCCCGCAAGTCAAAATGATTGAGATCAAACTCTCGCAAGGCGCCAAGCCAGGCCACGGGGGGATATTGCCCGCCGCAAAGCTGACCGAAGAGATCGCTCGCATCCGGCACGTACCGATGGGCCAGGATGTCGTTTCGCCACCCGCACATACGGCGTTTTCGACGCCGGAGGGATTGCTCCAGTTCGTGTCTCAGCTGCGCACGCTTGCAGGCGGCAAGCCAGTCGGGTTCAAGCTCTGCATCGGGCATCGTGCCGAGTTTCTCGGTATTTGCAAAGCGATGCTCGAGACAGGCCATTTGCCTGATTTCATTACGATCGATGGCTCCGAAGGTGGCACTGGTGCCGCACCAATCGAGTTTACGAATTCACTCGGGACGCCATTGCGCGATGGACTTGCGTTCGTCCACAACGCACTGGTCGGAATCGGTGTGAGAGACCAGATTCGTCTGATAGGCGCCGGCAAGATCGTGTCGGCGTTCCACCTGATTCGCCTTCTCGCTTTGGGCGCCGATACCGTCAATGCGGCGCGCGCCATGATGTTCTCGTTGGGCTGCATTCAGGCACGGCAGTGCAATGCGAACACCTGTCCAACGGGCGTGGCGACTCAGGACCCGCGGCGCTATCGCCACCTGAATGTCGAGGACAAGTCGAGCCGCGTCGCGAATTATCACCATGCAACGACGAACGCGTTGCTCGAAATTGTTGCCGCTGCAGGGCTGACGTCCCCGGCACAGATTACACGCGCGCATGTGTTGCGCCGTATTAACGAAGAAAGGATCAGGACCTACGCGGATATTTATCCGGAGATCGACACTAGTTGCCTCGTCGACGGACGCGCTGTTCCGGATGACTGGGTGGCGGACTGGCGCAGCGCCAGTGCGCAGCAATGGGCGGTTTCGGTGTAACCAATTGTTCGTGGTCGGCGTGTAACGGTGCGGGCCTCTAGTCGTCAACACAAAGGAGAGAATTACTATGAATAATTTGACCAGGGGTGTAGTGGCAGGTCTCGCCGCGACCGTAGTACTGTCGGCGATCATGCTCGCAAAAGGCATGATGGGGTTGATGCCGGAACTTGATGTGGTCGTAATGCTGGCAACAATGATGAACTCCAGCGCTATGATGGGGTGGATCGCCCATTTCATGATCGGTGCGGTTGTCTGGGGTGTGTCGTACGCTGTCATGCACGGCTCGATTCCTGGCGGCAGCGATGTGATGAAAGGAGTCACATTTGGTATCGGCGCCTGGGTAATCATGATGCTTGCCGTGATGCCCATGGCGGGGGCGGGCATGTTCGGGATGAAACTCGGCGTGATGGCACCGGTTATGACAATGATGTTGCACGCAATCTTTGGCGCGGTGCTCGGCGGCGTTTACGGAAAACTTGCCCGAGTGCACAGGGTGTAATTAGAAACAACAATGGACCTGCAAACACTGGCAATAATCGCCGCAGCACTGCTGCTCTATGCGCTTGTATCCGGGCGGCTCAGCGGAACGGTCGTCACGGCGCCGCTGGTATTTGTTGTTTTCGGCTTTGTCACGGGCAACGGCTGGCTGAATGTCGTCAACGCCGATGCCAGTCACGCGGGCATTCATTTCATAGCCGAACTCACACTGATCCTGGTGTTGTTCGCTGATGCTGCGCGAATTGATCTAAGCCGAGTACGTCAGGATCACAATTTGCCTGCACGCATGTTGGCTATTGGCTTGCCGTTAGCAATTATTTTGGGGGCGGTTTTCGCGGCGCAGATGTTCCCGGAATTTTCGATTTGGGAAGCAGCGTTATTGGCCGCACTGCTGGCACCTACCGACGCTGCCCTGGGACAGGCGGTGGTATCGGCACGAGCAGTTCCCGTCCGAATCCGCCAGGCCATCAATATAGAAAGCGGTCTCAACGATGGTATCGCTTTGCCGGCCGTTCTCCTGTTCGCTGCACTCGTTGAAGCCCAATATAGTTCGGCGAACGCGGGCGAGTGGATCCGCTTTGGCTTGATGCAGATCATCCTTGGCCCCCTGGCAGGTGTGGCGTTCGGCTACTTCGGCGGACGATTGCTGGACGAAGCCAGTGAGCGCGGCTGGATAACGACGTCCTTCCAGGGCATTGGCATTCTCGCGCTCGCGATTCTCACGTATGCCGCCGCGGAAATGATTGGCGGTAATGGATTTATTGCGGTTTTCGTCGGCGGCATGGCCTTTGGGAACACAATTCGCCACCCGTGCACGTTTCTGTTCGAGTTCATGGAGACCGACGGACAGCTGCTAATGCTTCTCACGTTCCTAATTTTCGGCGCGGCGTTGCTGCCCGAGGCGATGGCGCACCTGAGCCCGGCGATTTTAGCTTACGCCCTACTGAGTCTGACGATTATACGAATGGTGCCAATTGCTTTGTCGCTAATCGGTTCCGGCGTTCGTCTTCCCACAAAGCTGTTTCTCGGCTGGTTTGGTCCGCGTGGACTCGCATCAATCTTGTTCGTTCTGCTCATTCTCGAGGAGTCAGAAGTGCCACATCGTGAGGAAATACTATCGATCACGGTGATCGTCGTTGGGCTGAGTGTGCTCTTGCATGGGATCAGCGCATCGCCGCTCGCGCGTATTTACGGTCGGATGGCTGCCGGCATGGGTGAGTGCAGCGAAAATCAGGAGGTTGCAGAACTTCCGCTTCGTGAAGGGCCGATTAGTAATAAAGAGGATAGTAATAAAGAGGATCCCGCACGGGTCATCTAGCAGATGAAGAATCAAAAGTTCCCACAGCTTGATCCCTCCGGCACCGATGACACACGCGAAGCGCTGCATGCCTATGCACGCATCCTTGGTGATTGGTTGAAATCTTGCCGTCCCAGGCGAAAACACTGGTGGCACGCGAGCCTTCGCCCTTCATTAGCGGGCCTGACAACAGGCGTCGTTGACGCCGGGACAAACTACGAATTGGAGTTCAACCTCAGGGACAATGTGTTGCTGGGGCGCATCTTGGGGGGTGCGCAATTGACCGAGCCATTGCATGGACAGCCTGCCTCCACAATCGCGGAAAAAATACGGGATTTTCTGACGGCCAACGGTATCGACAGTCGGTTCGTTCCGGCAGGTGGTCATTTGGGTGACGAGGAATTCGCCGGCTACTCAGCCGATTCTGCCCAAAACCTGGCACAAGTGCTGAATTCGGTTAGCGTGGCAATGGCGGAATTTCGAGCGGGAATTCGAGAAGAAACCAGCCCGATACAGCTCTGGCCGCATCATTTCGATCTATCCATGCTGTGGTTGCCGGGCGAGAAAATTCCAGGTCAGGACCCGGAAAACGAAGAGTATTCGGACAAGCAAATGAACTTCGGCTTTGCGTTTGGCGACGCCGGTATCCCCGAGCCTTACTTCTATATCACTGCCTATCCATTGCCTGACGAGTTTCCCAACCTGGTCCTGCCGACCGGCACAACCTGGCAGTCAGACCCTTTCAGTGGGGCGGTGCTTACTTACAAGACACTGCGCGAAAGCAGCGACCCCAACGGCTACCTGCTGGACCTCTGGAACGGCCTGTTACTGGCCGGTCGAAAACACATGCTCGCCGCGACGAGCTAAGGACACCTGCGATGGCAAATGAAAAAACGCACCTGGAATGGCACCGAGTGGCGGATGTCGATGAATTGCCCGAGGGGCGCGTCAAGACGGTCACGGCTGCGACTCATTCCATGGCGTTGACGCACATCGATGGCGAGTATGCTGCGATGGAAAACCGCTGCCCACATCAGGGCGGGCCGCTTGGAGAAGGCTCGATCGAGGTTGGCAAAGATGGCCAGTGCTGGTTGCGCTGTCCCTGGCATGGCTGGGACTTTGACCCGAAGACCGGGCGGCCGCCGGGCGGCCACGAAGACTCGGGGCAAAAGCTGTTTCCCGTCGACGTGCGTAAGGACGGCATCTATATCGGGATTGAGGCCGAGCCCCCACATACGGCGACCGTCACCGACATCATGGCCGAAACGATGACCAACTGGGGTGTAACGACCGTTTTCGGCATGGTCGGGCATTCGAACCTTGGATTGTCGGACGCACTTCGACTGCAAGAGAAAGCCGGCCGACTGAACTACTACGGCATACGCCATGAGGGTGCGGCCGCATTTGCCTGCTCGGGATATGCCAAGCTGACGGGCAAGCCCGCAGCATGCCTGACGATCGCAGGTCCGGGTGCCACAAACCTGATGACCGGACTGTGGGACGCCAAGGTTGATCGCGCGCCGGTTCTTGCTCTAACCGGCCAGGTAGATGCTCAGGTACTTGGGCCCGGTGCTTTTCAGGAGATCGATCTCGCGGCCGCGTTCGCGCCCGTCGCTCGCTTTAGTCAGACCGTGTTGCATACATCGAAACATGCAGAGTTGATGACGCTGGCGTGCAAGTCGGCGGTGGTCGAGCGCGATGTCTCCCACCTGATATTTCCGGATGATGTTCAGACGCTGCCGGCTGCCGAGAACGCGACGGCCTCCAGTCCGGCTGGCCGGGTGGCAGCAGCGCATATCGCTCCGCCGGCGGAGGTTCTTGACGATGCGATCGCGTTGCTCAAGACGTCGAAGCGACCGATCATCATCGTCGGGTATGGAGCAAGAAATGCGATGGCTGACGTGATCAACCTCGCCGAGCGACTGCATGCGCCGGTACTCACGACGTTCAAGGCGAAGGGACAGATTCCGGACAGTCATCCGCTGGCCGCCGGTGTGCTCGGCCGCTCGGGTACTCCCGTTGCCAGTTGGTTCATGAACGAGTGCGATGTCATTCTCGCGTTCGGATCATCGTTCTCGAATCACACAGGTATTACGCCGAAACGCGACATCATCCAGGTTGATTTCGATCGCATGACGCTGGGTAAATTTCACGGCGTGACGGTTCCAGTGTGGGCCGAGATCGGGGTGACGGCCAAACTCATTGCTGCGGGACTATCGGAACACTCGGGCGCAACGGATCAGCGAGCAGAACTTGCCGAGCGCTGGTCGATTTGGCGTGACGAGAAGCGTAGCCGACTTGCCGACGATCAGGGCAATGGCCTGAATTCATCGACCGTGTTTGCCGCACTCAGCACCGCCGCGCCGAACGATGCAATCATCGCCGTGGACGTTGGCAATAATACCTACTCGTTCGGGCGCTATTTCGAATGTCAGGATCAGCGCATCCTGATGTCCGGTTATCTCGGCTCGATCGGCTTTTCCTTCCCGGCAGCCATGGGTGCCTGGGCGGCGACACAGGACCAGAAAGAGTATCGCGGGCGTAAAGTCGTTTCTGTCAGTGGCGACGGCGGCTTCGGCCA